>JAUWNY010000008.1 GCA_030612405.1 Candidatus Methanophagales archaeon
ACGCAGATTAACGCAGATTAACACAAACCTTTCTTTCAAAAAGAAAGCTTTACCAAAGAAATTTGTTTTTCTTTTAGCACAGGTTTTCTTTTTTTGAAAAAGAAAAAGTGTTGTGTAAATCCGTGTCTTAAATAGAAGGAAGGTATACCTTATATACAATAAAATTAGGTGGCAAAATGAAAACGATTTTATTGGCAGGCGGGTATGCAAAGAGGTTGTGGCCACTGACAAAGGATTGCCCCAAATCGTTGCTTCCCATAGCGGGTAAGCCAATAATCGAGTATATCCTGGATGGAATGGAGCACATAGGAGAAATTGAAGAGGTATTTCTATCCACGAACCGCAAGTTTGAAACAAAGTTCAAGGACTGGCTCGATAACTACCGAAGCAGTAAAGAAATTAGACTGGCGATTGAAGAAACCCGAACGGAAGAGGACAAATTGGGCTCGATTGGGGCGTTAAATTTTTTGATTGCGCATCACGGACTCAATGAGGATTTGTTAATCATAGGTGGTGACAATCTATTTGACTTTGACTTAAACGAATTGATAGCGTTTTACAGGGCTAAAAAGAAAACCGTAGTGCTTTTATACGATATGAAGGATAAGGAGCGAGTAAGGGGGAAATACGGTGTTTTGGAGATGGATAGCGATTTAAAGATTATCAATTCAGAAGAAAAACCCGAGAACCCCAAGTCGACTTTAATCTCTACTGCTTGTTATATATTCACAAAGGAGGATTTAGCGTTGATTGGCGATTATCTGGCGGCGGGGAATAACCCGGATGCCATCGGATTTTTTGTGTCCTGGTTGTGTAAAAGGAGTGCCCTGTACGGTCTCGTTCATAGCGGGCTCTGGTTTGACATAGGAAGCTTTGATGATTACGAGCGTGCAAATGCGGTTTATAGACGGATAAAAGGAGAGAGGAGCTTATAAATCCATCCAAATCCGCGTTCAAAAGTAAAGTAAAATTCTTCTTCATTTTTACCTCCCTTATCTCTTCTACTGCACCTTATAACATCAGGTGTTAGGTATATATATAAAAGTTTGCCCATATTAACAAAAAGCTTGAAAGGTAGAATATCTGAATGAAGAAACGATACAACATAGTCTGGACAAAAGAAGCTATGGACCACATAAGGTATCATCAGGTTGATAAATATGAAATTGAAGAAGCATTAAGTGGGAAAGCGTATGAGAGGAAAATACAGAAAAACAGATACATAATATTGGGGGATTCGCATGGTCGAATCCTTTTGGTTATCTTAGATTTAATAAGAGGCAGTGGTTATGAGCTAATATCTGCGTATGATGCACAGGATAAGATGAAAAAGTTATATAAAAGGAGAATAAAGAGATAATTATGCATCTAAAAGAAGAGCTGAAGCCAGAGGATTTAATGAAGGGTGATTGGGAAAAGGGCTGGATAGAAGTAGAGGGGGAAATAGGAGAGGTAACCCGTTGTCCAAGGTGCGGGTCGAGGATAGAGAGAAAGAAACTGGATATCAATTTCCTGGATGGGAAAATTACAGTTCATGGTTTTGAGCAGATGCAATGTACTAAATGTGGATTCATATTCATGAATTCCGAGCAAGCTCAGTTATATGAGGATTTGTATAAGCATTTTATCAAATTCCACGAAGAGAAAACGGATATCCAAAGCAGTCTATGTAATATCAGGTGAAATGTCATGTTCGATTACATCGTAGTTGTGGTCAGTGACGATTCAGAAGCGACGAAATTGAAGCTTTCTGAGCCAAGAAAGGATGTCCTTCTCGACTCAATCTTTGTGCCTGTTCCCGAAAGCGGATGGAATGGCGCTGCGGGCAACGGGCTTGGTACGCTGTTTGCAATAGAAAATGCGAGTAAAGCGATAGAGAAAGACCTCGTGGAAGAGGTGAAACGAGGAAAAAGTGTTCTTATCGTGCATACCGCAGGTGAGGGGACCAGAAACATACTCACAAGGACTTGTAAGAACAAAGCGTTCGTGGAGGTTCCCAAACTAACGATTCTGGAGGGCGTGATAAAGCAGTTCCAGGATTTTGCCGTTCCGTCCCGTATCCTGGTTACGTGGGGCGACCAGTTCTTGTTATTCGTGGATAGTGCAGAGGAGATAAGGAAATACGCACAGAACACGCATGTAATGCTCTTTGGCTTAAGGGCAGAACTCACAGAGGAAGTTGCGAGTAAATACGGCATTCAGATAGTCCGGTGCGGGGAAGGAGAAGGTTGCGAACTTCTCGATTTTGATGACACACGTAACTACGAAGTGGTGAAAAACAAGTTGCAAAAGCGAGCTGGTGGCGAAGTAATGGTGAACATGGGGATGTTTGCGATGAGCGGCGTTTTGGCTGAACGTATGCTCGATGCGTTCGGCGATGAGCTTGAAACGAGAAAAGGGAAGTTCAACTCAGATGAGTTATGGCAATTGTGGGTTTCACCTGAGCATGGAGCTGAAGCTGATTACTGGCTCAGTGAGCGGGCAGACAGGTTAAAGAATGAGATATTTCGTGCAGAGCCGCTTGCGCTGATAAAAAGCTTTCCTTTAAGCGATAAAACAGTATGGCTGGATTTCGGCACGAATGAGAGTTATTACGAAAATGTGATGCGGATTTTGGCTGAGGATGATGTTGGAAGGAGATTGCGAGGTTTTTTAGGTGTTGAAATTAAAATTTCTTCGGTAAAAAACGGGTGTGAAGTTTTGGATTCTGTATATGAGAATGTGAAGTTTGAGAAGGGGCTGGTAAAGAACAGCGTTGTATCAAACGCGACGGCGAAACACGCACAGCTCGAGCAGGCATGCGTGATAAATTCTAAGTTAAACAGGATACGAGGGAAGAAATGCGTTGTTTACAACGTAGTTGACCATGCATCAATTGAAATCGAGGATTGCTTCTTAGTGGATGTGTTCCATCCGAACAAAGGGCGGATAAGGCTTAAGATGCAGATTGGGATGGAGAATGAGGACAAAGAAAAATGGTGGTATTCGCGTCTTCCGGAGAACGATTTTTCGCTGAGCGAAATTGTGGACATGATGAAAGGCGTTTCTGAATACGAAATGGGGGTTACGAAGAAGAAGTTTGAGGATGTCGCTGAGATACCTGTGGAACGACCTTTGAAAATCAAACCATTTGTGGAGCACAAGCCGTGGGGTTACGAGTTCTGGTGCGTTTCACCGAGGAATTATTGCGAAATCGAAACCGGAGGCGTAATGCAACGATTCACATTGGATGAACTAACTTGTTTGTTCCCGGAAAAGCTTGCAGGGCGAATTTCGGAGAAATTCCCGCTGATTGTGAAGATAATAAAGGCGGATGAGAATCTATCTGTGCAGACGCATCCGGACGATGCGTATGCGAGAAAACTCGGCGACGTGTTCGGTAAAGAAGAGGCGTGGCACGTGCTCGAAGCATCAAAAGAAGCGAAGATTTACCTGGGATTCAACCATTTTATGGACGCAGCGGGCTTTAAAGAAGCGGTAAAACGAGAAGAGTTTCTTTCGTGTTTGAACGCGTTTGATGCGCACGTCGGTGACGGTTACCACATTCCTGCTGGTGTCATTCACGCATTAGGCGCGGGAACAAAGGTGTACGAAGTAAGTACTGCGTCTGAACGAACTTTTCGGATATATGACTATGGTAGGGGAAGGGAACTCCATCTGGCGGATGCTATGGAAGTGTTGAGGTTCGATGAAGTGGGATGTGGTAAGGATTTAAAGAAGGTGCATAAGCTTTTGCATAAAGAGCGAGGATGCGAGGAATATATGCTTTTGAGGGGTGAGCGATTCGAGCTGCGGCTTTTCAAGGTGCATGGCAAAGGAGTAAAGGTTTTTACCGAAGGTAAGTTGCAAGTGCTTACGTGTGTGCGTGGACAGGTTAAGCTAAAATCCGTATCAAACACGAACAATGCAGAGCTTTCTTTAACTCCAGTGGAGACTGTGTTAGTGCCAGCGTGTGTTGAGAGGTTCGAGATGAGTGGCGAGGGGGAGGTTGTATGTGCTAATTATATTTATATAAAGATTTAGTTGAAATATAATTATCATAATCATGTTTCAACAATTTGTGGATAGGGAGAATGAACTAAGGTTATTAGGGGATACCTACAAACAGAACAAATCCTCGCTCATTATTATCTACGGGAGGCGAAGGATTGGAAAGACCGAGCTGATAAAACAGTTCATAAAAGATAAGCCACACATTTTTTTCCTTGCTGATACGAGAACCGATAGGGATAATATAAAAGAGATGCAGCGGGCAATTTCTTTACATATCACAAATCCACTTTTTGAGAAGGTGGAATTTACCGATTGGATAGAACTGTTCAGAGAAGCAGGGAAGTTGCTAAAAGAGCGGGTTATAATAGTTATTGATGAATTCCCTTATCTCATCGAGTCAAATAAAGCAATACCATCAATATTTCAGAAGATATGGGATTCGATTCTCTCGGAAAAAGATGTCTGCCTCGTTCTACTTGGCTCTTCTATCTCAATGATGGAAGATTACACGTTAGATTATCGCGCTCCGCTCTACGGGCGGAGGACGGCACAACTTCAGTTACAGCCACTTAAATTCGAGCATCTCTGCCAATTTTTACCCTCGTATCCCGTGGAAGAGCTCGTCAAGGTATATGGAGTCACGGATGGTATCCCGCTTTATATCTTGAATTTTGAACAGGGATTGAATTTTGAGGAGAACATAAAGGAGAATGTGTTCAGGGTAGGGAAGTTTCTTTATCAGGAGGCGGAGATTTTATTAAAAGAGGAACTGAGGGGAACTGCAAGATATTTCTCAATACTAAAGGCGATTGCCTATGGGAAACAAAGGTTTGGCGAAATCGCGAATTTTACGAAATTAGACAAAAGCATTATATCCAAGTATCTTGACAATCTTGCAATAATACGATTGATAAGGAAGGAGTATCCGGTGACACAGAAGAAGGAGGTGAGAAACGCAAGATATGTCTTCAATGACAATTACTTTAGTTTCTGGTTCAGGTACGTATATCCGTACAAATCGTTAATAGAAGAAGGAAGAGCAGAGAGATTATTTGATTCAATCAAAAAGGATTTTAACTCCTATTTTGGATTTGTATTTGAGAAGATTTGCAGCGAATTTCTGTGGGAGCGGGAGCAGGAACAGGAGCAGAAACTGCCTTTTCTATTTACCAAACTCGGAAGATGGTGGCACAAGGATAAGGAGATTGATTTGGTCGCATTAAACGAAGAGACAAAAGAGATTGCGTTCTTTGAGGTAAAATGGAGCGACTTGCAACTGGGAGAATCGAGAAGGATTCTGGCGGGATTGGAAGAGAAGGCAGAAGATGTCGATTGGAATAATGAAAACCGAAAAGAACATTTTGGGCTGATTGGGAAGCGAGTAGAAGGAAAAGCGAATTTGCGTGATGAAGGATACCTCTGCTATGACCTTGAGGATATGCAAAAGAAGCGGAATTTTCATTAATCCCAATGTGTTGGTGCCTGCGTGTGTTGAGAAGTTCGAGATGAGAGGGGTGGGGGTGGTTTTGAGCGCTAATTTTATTAAAGCCTAATGTTATTGTTTAAATGATGACAGTAGATAGGGACAACTTTAGAGAAAAACTCTTGGCGTATCTGAACCAATATCTATACGATATTCAAGATTCTGAGGGTAATTGGACGGTAAAGGGCTTTATTGATATTTTTAAGAATGTTTACACGATTTCTCTCGATACAAAGGTGATTTCAAATGTTTTGGAGATTATGCTATTCCCTAAAATCCGGCAGTTTGCGATAGAGAACAATTTTGACATCGTCTTAAGCAAAGAGCAGAATTTTTATCCGGACATCAGTTTTATCGGCAAAAAGAGCGGTGAGAAGATAGCCTTGGATATAAAAAGCACATATCGAACATCAGAAATCACAGCGTCTGGATTTACGCTTGGTGCATTCACAGGATATTTTCGGAATAGAACCAGCAAAAAGAATATTACGTTCCCGTACGGCGAATACAAAAAGCATTACGTGCTTGGGGTTATTTACACAAAGCAGGATGAGCGTATTGATGAATATGAAATCTACTCTATTGCAGAACTCAAAAAAATTCTCTCTGTGATAAAGGATATTGAGTTTATTCTGCAGGAGAAGTATAGAATTGCAACGGATAGGCCTGGAAGTGGCAATACCAAAAACATAGGTTCTACAACAAAGATAGAACAAATGAGGGAAGGCACTGGCATCTTTTCAAGATACGCAATAGATGTCTTTGATGATTACTGGATGTATTATCTAACGAAGGATATGGCGCGACTGCTTGAACTACCAAAACCACCTTATCGTAATATAAAGGAATATTTTGAGTATAAACAGGGTGTAAAAGGTGATAAGAATGATTGAAAGGGCTTCGCAATTAACACTTATGGGGAATTTAATTACGCCTTACACCCTCCCAACAACACGCTATCAAGGGAGCAAAGCAAAGATAGTCGAATGGATTTGGGATAATATGGAAGACATCGAATTTGAAAGCGCCTTAGACGCATTCGGCGGAACGGGAATTGTCGGATATTTCTTGAAAATGAAAGGTAAACAGGTTTTTTATAACGACATACTAAAGTCCAATTATTACATCGGCACGGCTTTGATAGAGAACGATACAGTGAGGTTATCGAAGGAGGATATAGACTTTTTACTGCAACCACACCCGGACATCAATTATCCCACGTTCATCCAGGACACATTTTCTGATATTTACTATACCGATGAGGAGAACAGATGGCTCGATATGGTCATCCGGAACGTCGAACATTTGGATAACTTTTACAAGCGCGCACTGGCTTATTATGCATTATTTCAATCTTGCATTATAAAGCGACCCTATAATCTTTTTCATCGAAAAAACCTTTACATGAGGACTTCAAATGTAAAACGAAGCTTTGGTAATAAAGTGACGTGGGATACGCCATTTGAAAAGCATTTCTTGAACTTTGTAAACGAAGCGAATGGATGTGTATTTTCTAACGGAAAGGAAAACAAAGCGTTCAATCTCGATGTTTTCGATATTGATGCGGATTTTGACCTTGTTTATATTGATACACCTTACATATCGAGAGAGGGTGTTGGCGTGGATTACCTGGAATTTTATCATTTCCTTGAGGGCATCGTAAATTATCCGAAATGGACGAATATGATTGACTACCGGAGCAAACACAGGCGGATAAAGCATAATAAACCAGTTTGGTGTGATAAAAATATGATTCACACTGCGTTCAACAAGCTGTTTAAAAAATTTCAAAACGCCATCATTGTGGTTTCGTACAGGTCAGATGGCATACCTTCTATCGAGAGCCTGAAACGAATTTTAAGGAAGTATAAGCCAGTAGTAAGTGAGATAAGGTACGGAGGTTACAAGTACGTACTCAGTAATAACAATTCAGAGGAGTGTTTGTTGGTGGGGCTAAATGAGAATGGATGTTGAAATAAAAAATGACAATAGACAAAACCACATATCGTGCGAACGACATAAGAGGCATTGCAGACGTGACGCACCCGAACCTCCAACTCAGTAACGACTTTTGCACTTTGACTGCCTTAGCTTACGTAGAACTGCTGCGTAAGCACCGCCGTAAGGACCCGCAAGAACTAACGGTTGTCATTGGTAAGGACGTCAGGAACAGCTCGCCGCGACTAAAGACCGCCTTTGCCGACGCCCTCGTGAGCAGAGGTGTCCATGTCATAGACATTGCACCCGCGGAAAAGGTAAGCTCCACACCACTGATGTACTTCGCCACCTGGCTGTTCGATGCCGATGGCGGTGTTGAAGTCACGGGAAGTCATCTGGATAAGGAATGGAACGGCTTCAAGCTCTGTATTGGCTCAGAAAGCACCACCTCGAACCAGATAAATGAGATGTTTCAAACCGCAAAGAAACTCGAAGATGCGTTTAAAACCGGTTCCCTGCGCGTTCCAAGTGCTACAGTTAAAGGCGAACTCGAAGAAGTGGATGTTCTGCCCGATTATCATGTTATGATTGCTGCGAATGTTATTCTGCGGGACAGATGGGAAGAACTGGCATTGAACGCCCTTTCGGGTGATAGTTCGTTACGGAAGGCACTTTCAACCGCACTGCAGGAGATTGAGAAACTGCCTGAAAGCAGAACAAAGCCGCTAACCGGCTTAAAAATCGTTTATGACGCGGGAAACGGAACTACGGGAGTAATTGCACCGCCAATCTTCCGCGATTTAGGCGCAGAAGTATTCGAGCTTTACTGTGAACCCAATGGCAACTTCCCGCATCACCTGCCCGACCCGACAATACCAGGGTTCTTAAAGGATTTGCATGCAGAAGTTCAGCGTAAAAATGCACACATCGGGCTGTCTTCCGACTGTGACGGCGACCGTGCAGGCGCAGTATCGCCAGGTGGACGGAACATAATCGGGGAACAAATCCTCGCTCTGCTCTGCAAACACATTTTAAAAGGGCGTCCACATGCGAAGATTGTTTACGATACCAAATGCTCGGATGCGATACGAGAGATAATCACGGAGAATGGTGGCGTGCCCGTAGAATGGAAGACGGGATTTTCATTCATAAAGACGAAGATGGATGCGGTTGGTGCAGTTGCAGGTGGTGAGATGTCAGGGCACGTGTACTTCGCAAAGAACAATCGCGCAGACGATGCGGTATTCGCTTTTTCTGAACTTTTACTGCTCGCCGCCGCAGAATTACATCGCAAAAGAAAAATGGACGTGGTTGACGAGATGCTTGCGGACTTTTTGAAACGATACGTGAACACGCCGGAGATACGGATTCCCGTGGTGAGCGATGAGGAGAAGGAGCGGGTTTCTGATGTAGTGGAGAACTACTACCGTGCGCTTGCGGCAAAAAACCAAGGGGAATACAAAAGAAGAACCGATGAAGCGGGAAACGACATAGACGGCGTGAAGATAGAGTTCGTGAAGGAGAACGGCTGGGCGCTTGTGCGCCGCTCGAACACGTCTCCCGTGATTATCCTCCGGATGGAGGCTCGGAACGAAGAAGGGCTCAGAACGATTGAAGAGCACGTGATAAAAAAGTTTTCGGTGTTCGACACGGTGGACCTGAACGCAGATGAGTACGTGCGAGAAATAGTGCAAAGGATAAAGTGAAGCTTTTTAAATAGACACGCTATACACTATAATTGGAGGGGAAAAGAAAAGAGGTGTCTGAGTGGCTTATTGCGAAGCTTTTACTCCTGTTTGTACTATTGATTTTATCCGGATTCTTCTCCGGCTCTGAAATCGCGCTGATTGGTATAGGTAAACTAAGAGCGCGGGCTTTGTTAAAGCGCGGCGTGAAAGGAGCAGACAGGATAGATAAATTGGCGGGCGACCCTGAAGCCGTAGTCACTACCGTGTCCGTCTGGAATAATATAGTGAATATTGCAGCCTCAGCAGTAGCTACTTCTCTCGCAATAGACTTCTTTGGTAGATTAAATGGCGTGGTTATTGCAATCGGCGTGATGACTTTTTTAATTCTCACGTTTGGTGAAATTCTGCCCAAGATGATTGCCGCTCACCAGTCGGAAAGGATTTCCTTCATCATTTCCAAGCCCATAGCGTTTTTGGTTTCTATTACTCAGCCACTCACAAATGTCTTTTCGGTGATTACATCCGCGTTTGAAAAACAGCTCCTGGGTATGAAATGGCACCGAAAAAAGTTAATAACCGAGGAGGAGATGGAGACGATGCTGGACATAGGAGAAGAAGAAGGAGCAATTGAAAAGGACGAAAAGGAGATGATGAAGGGTGTGCTAAGGCTTGACGAAATCGTGGTGAAGCACGTAATGACACCAAAGGAGGAGATGGTGTGCCTGGAAGTCAACCAAACCGTGGATTCCGCAGTAGAATTGATAAAAGCGAGTGGATACACAAGAATTCCCGTTTTTAAAGTCACAAAGGATAATATCGTGGGCATTTTATATGCTAAAGACCTGCTGATAACAGTGAATGAGAATACAAATTTAAAAAGCAAAGTTTCGCTAAGAGAACTCATAAAACGTCCTCATTTTGTACCTGAGACGAAAAGGGTGGACGACCTACTTGATGAATTCCAGCGTGGTAAATTCCACATCGCCATTGTCGTGGACGCTGCGGGAAGAACAAAAGGGTTGATCTGTTTAGAGGACCTTCTGGAAGAGATAGTGGGAGCTATATATGATGAATACGACATAATAAAAACAAGCAAGAAAATTAAATAGCAGGAAGTTACACTTTATATACAACAAGATATGCCACCCGTTGATATTGAGATGATAGCAAGATTGCTGTTGGCCGTAGTGCTTGGCATACTGGTAGGTACGGAAAGGGAGATGGTGCACAAGCCCGCAGGCTTGAGAACGCACGCACTTGTTTCGCTTGGAGCGTGTTTATTCACGGTAGTTTCAATTGATTATTTTGATGTGGACCCCGCAAGGATAGCTGCCGGTATTGTTACGGGAATCGGATTCATTGGCGCGGGTTCTATAATCGCGGAAAAAGGTCATGTTCATGGAGTAACAACAGCAGCGAGTCTTTGGTGCGTGGGTGCGATAGGGCTTGCAGTTGGCGTTGGTGCCTATGTGTTAGCAATCGTTTCCAGTGCCCTGGTTTTCGGCGTTTTGTGGCTGAGCAAAGCCAAGAAACCGTCGAGCTAAGTTCTGCGTGAAGTCTCTTGCCTCTTCTAAACGTTTACTTTTGTCTTTGTCTTTGTCTTTATACCTACTCAGCACACACTTTTCCAAAATATAAGCCTCACGCGAACCACCAGCATCAGCATAAACATAAACAGATAATTCGATTTTATCTCCTGGTTCCTTACCACGGGTATGTGCGTGCACGCCCACGGGAATTGAACACCCACCCCCAATTACATTTAATACTTCGTTCTCCACCTCTGCTTCTATCCTCGTCCTCTCATCGTCTATCTTGCTTAAAATCTCGCTCTCTTTCGACTCTTTCCTCGTAACCACGGCAATGATACCTTGATTTGGCGAAGGTACAAACGGGTCACAATCAAGCCTTTCATAATCTATATCCAACCCCAACCGCTCAAATCCTGCTTCTGCAAGAATCACACCATCGTATTCGCCTCTTCTGAACTTTTCGATTCTCGTGTCTACATTACCGCGAATGTCTTTTATCCTTACGTTTGTTTGTCGCGCATCCATGTAATTCAGGAATTGAAACTTTCTGCGCACGCTTGACGTCCCTATCACCGCATTCTCGGGCATGTCGTCCAACCTATACTTCGATACTAATGCATCATAGGGAGAATCGCGAGGTAAAACCGCAGACGTCTCTAACCGCTCGTCCCTTTCCAGAGGTATATCCTTCATGGAATGCACTGCGATGTCTATTTTACCTTCTAAAAGCAGCATATCAAGTTTTTTAACAAAAACACCCTTCTCGGGCATTTCGTATAAACCCCTGTCCGTTATGGCATCGCCTAAACTCCGCACTGTTTGTATCGTAAGCTCATGCTCCAATCCCGCTTCTTTCAATCGCGCACATACTTTCTCTGTTTGCAATATTGCAAGTTTGCTGCCTCGCGTTCCTATGATCATATCTTTTTGGCTATTGCGTGTATCAACTAAAATCCATATAATCCGGTGGTTATAAAAGGGGCTATTTCAACCCCACCTCTCCTCTTTCTACCTCCAGCACCTTTATTATCTCCTCATAAACCGTTTTTAACTCCTTTTTCTTTACGCGTCCCAGAAGCTTCTTAATCACCAATTCCGGTGTGCTCGACCCGATATGGCTGAACATCGGCTGTCTATCAACAATAATGTTTCCCGCAGCATCTAGGCCCTCGGACTCTATCCCGTCCACACGCACTTTCTCCATACTTATATGCGGCAACAACTCATGAATCAAATGCGTTATCACCACGGCAATCGTATCCTTCGGCATATAATTCAAGATGACCGCCATTATCCGTCCCATTGCGCCGGGTTCGGTAAGCGCCTCCAATTCGTCTATTAACACCACCTTCGCTCCTTCTCGCATGAATATCCGGCTCAATGCACGCATCGAATATTCAAACGACCCGGTCTTCTTTATCATCTTCCTCCGGTATAAATACAGAGGCGTCAGCGGTATTTCCGCTCGCTCCGCAGGCACTGGCAGACCCAGCTCCGTGAGAATGACCGAAGTTGCAAGCATAATCAACAACGAGGTTTTTCCTCCACTGTTCGCACCCGTAAGAATGGCTACCGGATGCGGTGCAGCGCCGAAGATACCCAAATTCGTTTTTCCTATCGAATAAGAAACTGGCACCACGGGCTCACCACCGCTCAGCTCTTCATCAACCAAAAATATATTCCTGCCCATAATCACGCCTAACCCCTCTTCGCTTAGTTCCGGCATATTCAACTTGAAATCACGGCTAAATTGCATTACAGCCAGCATAAAATCGAGATAGAAAATCTTTTTAATTGCGGTGCTCACCTGTTCTCTATGTTGCTCCAGTTGCTTTGCAAATTCTCTTAGCTTGTAATATCTTCGCTCCGCCTTTTTCCTGTTATATCCCTGCCGCAATCGCTGCAGCGGCACCCGCGAAAACTCAAATGGCAGCCCGCTATCCAGGTTCTCATACGCGCACTCCCTTAAAACGTCCTTGTCTTCCCGGGTAAGCATCAACGCATCCGCCATATTCACCAAAACCTCTTCCAGATAGCCTTTAAACTCTTCTACACCGCCGCCGCTTCGCATAATCCGCTCTGCTTCCTTGTTTAGCTCCTCCTCATACCTGTAAATCAGGTCGTCAAAACTGGGTTCGGCTTCAGCTTCCGCTTTGCCATTCCCCATTTCTATCTTTTCCACAAGCCCCAGAACGTCTTCTAAATCCTCTATGGGGATACCTTTGAACAGATACGAATCCTTAAGTGTTGCAAATTCGGTTAATAGTGTTATTATCGCTTCTATTGCTTGTTTCTTCGCCACGAAAGAATTAATGACGAATTCGGGATAAATTTCGCACGGCTCCGACAAATTATTAATATCTATGTTTATGATGCCCGGTTCATCAAACACATCCTCCTCTGCGTCACCTTCACCGATTAACAGAATGATATTTTTCTTCTGCAGAAGTTCCCTTGCTTTATCTGTGGAATCGAGAAATTCTACCTGCACGAACTCGCCATAAACTTCCTTTAGTTCCGCTTCTATTCCTCTTCTACGAATAGCGATAAGAGGAGATTGCCAAAAACTCATCTTCTCTATCGCGGCTCCAGAAATTATTTCACGCACTCTCGCTATTTTCGCCCCTCCCAGCTGCTCCTCCAACTTCCTGCTCTCACGCACATCCTTAAATCTCGTTTGTAGTTCCTCCCTGCTGAGTGAAGGCGTAAGCGTAAGAACCCTGTCCTTTCCGTTTTTCGTTGTCGCATACGAGGAAAGGATATTCAAAAGCTCTTTCTCTAATTCTCGCGTTTCTTTAGTGCAGAAGACACTTCGGACTTTATACCCCCCTAAATCCTCTTTAGTTCTTATCACCACCTTCTCTGCTTCTCTTCGTTTTATTCCGAGAATTGCGGATAATGCCTCGGGGTCAGGTATCGCTATTGCATCCTTCAAATAGGGTTCCAGGAACCCCGGGTATTTCTTATTCATAATACTTCTTCTCCAACTTTACACGTATCCGTCCTGAAAGATCTGATTCTCTTCTGATGACGTAGTCTTTCTTTACCTCTGCTAAAAAGTATCTTCTCGTTCTACTAAAAGCTTTTTTATATGAACGAAATTAAAATTTAACAACAGTGAAAAAATGAGTACAGCAAAAGAAGAAGTACAAAAGATGCTTAAGCAGATCCCGGATGACTCCTCGTTTGAGGACATCCAGTATCATATCTATGTGCGAGAGAAAATTGAGCATGGGTTGAAAGATATGGAAGAAGGGCACATACTCGACCAGGAAGAGATTGAGCGAAGAATGAGCAAATGGCTTGGAAAGTAAAAAAGAAAGCATGGAGTAAGGCAAGATATAATAGAATGTTATGATTGTCTGCGACAAAAACGGGTATTTAAAAAATAAATTATTGTCACAGATTAACGCTTGTGGGCTCTGCCCACATCCCCGCAAGCCCGGAAAGGGCTTAATTAACACAGATGATAATATAGCGGTTTGGCGGTTTAGCGTTTTGGTCAAATGGACTGAGCCACTAACGAGCTAAACCTCTAAACTCGCTTAATTTGTGTAAATCCGTGTCTTAAATATATGGGGGTTATACTTTATATACAATGACAAAACAATCTCTTTATCTACATCGCACTCTGTGCAGTAAGCTATCTTTTTCATTTATTGCTAATCGCCCTCCATCTTTTCTCAATGTAACACTCACAAGGCAAACCTTCTACGAACATCCGCATCGCTCTGTGTCCAGATGTCTTCCTTATCACAGTTGGCTTTGATGTACTCCTAAATTCGCAAGAAATCTTTTCTCCTTTTATTCCATCTCCCTCTTCATATAATATTGTCATTCAACTTCCACTGCTTTCCCCTCTTTTTTAAGCTCCATCAATGCTTCATGCACCAGAGATAATTCCAATCTCAACTCATTGGCAATGTCGTATGGATAAGAATCTGGATTTAGCTCTAAATAACGATAAATCTCTTCCTTTGCCTCTTTCAATGACACCTCTCTCAGGTTTACCTCCTTTATCCCCTCTAACTTCTCCCTTACTGCTTCTCGCACAAAATCCGAATCATTGTGGTAATAACCCTCTTTTACCAAAGATTCTATCTCAGATAGAAATTTTCGCGGGAGCCTGCTTGAAATTTGAACTGACATTTTGCCACCAATAGCATGTAACATGTAATGTATAGAATATATAAATGTTGACTCACATTTTATAAATTTCGAGCAACCTGCTCAAGATTATCCCTATACGCCTCTATCGTCCTTTCTATGTCTTCGTCAGTATGCGCAAAACTGACAAAATTTGTCTCGAACTGCGAAGGCGGCAGGAATATACCAGAGGACAGCATCGAATGAAAAAACCGCAAATATTTGTCCTTGTCACATCTCAAAGCATCTGCATAGTTCCTCACCTCTTTTCCGTCGGCACGGAAAAACACCTTGAACATCGAGCCCACACCGGAAACGCAACCCTCAACGCCCGAATCACGCAATAGGTCTCTTAAAGCCGTATGCATCCTTTCACCAGCTTTGTTTATTCTTTGCGGCACTTGCTCCCTCTCTATTATTTCTATCGTTTTCAATCCCGCGGTAACGGAAACCGGATTACCGCTAAACGTCCCTGCCTGATATACCGCACCTGAAGGCGCCACGAGCTCCATAAGCTCTTTCCTACCGCCAAACACGCCAATGGGAAAGCCGCCACCCACTATTTTACCTAAAGTCGTTAAATCCGCATCCACACCGTAAAACTCCTGTGCACCGCCCAAAGCGAGTCTGAAACCTGTAATCACCTCGTCAAGGATAAGCAAAACGTTATTTTCTGACGTTAGTTTCCGCACTTCGCTCAAATAGCCTTCTTCCGGCGGTATCGGTCCCACGTTCCCCATCACTGGCTCGATTATCACCGCTGCAACCTCACCCGAATTCTTCTCCAGCGTATCAGTAAGTGCCCGCGCGACATTAAACGGGATTTGAAGCGTGTTTTTCACTATGTCCTTTGACACGCCTTCCGAGTCGGGAATACCAAATGTCGTGGCGCCAGAACCCGCTTTCACTAACATAGAATCATGAGCGCCGTGAAAACCACCCTCGATTTTTACTATTTTATCTCGCCCCGTGAACCCTCTCGCAAGCCGTATCGCAGCCATCGTTGCTTCGCTTCCTGTATTAACAAACCTGACCATCTCAATAGAAGGATAATTGTTCGTTATCTTTTTCGCAAGCTCTATTTCGGTTTCATGCGGCGTGCCGTAAAGCCAACCTTTTTCAAGCTGTTCGCTCACCGCTTCCTTCACCTCTTCGTTACCATGCCCAAGAACGAGAGGTCCGTACGCTAAGCAGTAGTCAATGTATTCCCTGCCGTCGACGTCATATATCCGCGAGCCTTTAGCACTCGCAGTAAAAAACGGATACGGCTTATATGCACGCACCGGACTGCTAACTCCACCGGGCATATATCTCGAAGCGAGTTCAAAGAGTTTTTCCGAGTTCATGTTTCTTCTTCTATTTCAATCTCCGCTAGCTCGTATTGGAAGCTCTTAAGTGCCCTCATCGCCTCACAATCCATATTTGCCGTGTATAATTGTGTTTCCCCCACTTTTCTGGTTGGTTTTACGATCCCATATTTTTCTAATCGCCCCCAGAAATTATAGAGCGTATCTATCGAAATCTCGGCGCATTCTGCTATCTCCTCTTTTGTGTATTCTATGTTCTGATGCGTGAGTAAGAGGTCTATTACCTTCACCTGTGGATACGCTCCAAATACCTCAACAAACATGGTGCTATGTTAGATATGTGTATATATAAATATTGTCAGAACTTTTCATATTTTAATTCTAACTTTTCTATACTCATGCTTGCTTATGCATAACACAGATAAAGTCTGCACAGACATCGAGAAGGCAATCCTCGATAAATTGTTTTCGCATGGTTATATTGGGAAGAAGCATACACCAATAGAAAACATCCAAAAGGGGTTTCCACCGCATATGCGAGGTGATGTTAAGAAGGCGTTAAAAAAGCTTGTCCGAGAAGGTGCAATACTCGAATATGTGACATCACACGGCACTGATGTAATGCTGAACAAAGAGCGAACAAAGGAAATTAGACAAATCTTGGATATTTAAATAAACCTCTTTTTTCTAAAAAGAAAGTGCTTTAGCGGCTTCCTTCGCAAAATACGTGATAATCAAATCCGCACCCGCTCTTTTTATCGCCGTCAGTCCTTCCATCACAACTTCGCCCCTGTCCAGATAGCCCTTTTCCGATGCCGCAGCTATCATTGAATACTCGCCACTGACGCTATAAGCCGCAAGTGGCACGTCAAATCTTGCACGTACCTTAGAAATGATGTCAAGATAGAAAATAGCGGGTTTCACCATCACGATGTCCGCACCTTCTTCTATGTCGAGTTCCACTTCCCTTAGCGCTTCGCGTGCATTTGAGACGTCCATCTGATAACCGCTTCGGTCTCCGAATTGGTAGCCCGAATCAGCAGCTTCGCGGAAAGGCCCGTATAAAGCGGAATTGTATTTCGCCGCGTATGACATGATAGCAGTGTCCGTGAAACCCCTATCATCAAGGTTCTCCCTTATCGCTTTCACCATACCGTCCATCATCCCAGAAGGCGCTACAATATCCGCACCTGCTTCTGCTTGACTCACCGCTATTTTACCCAGCAGTTCCAGTGTAGGGTCATTGAGCACTTTTCCATTCCCGGCATCTACATCTACAAGTCCGCAATGCCCATGAGTTGTATATTCGCAGAGGCACAAATCGGTAATAATTATAACGTTCTCCACCTCTTTCTTTAGCTTTCTAACCGCCCTTTGTATTACTCCCTCCGTATTGAATGCTTCACTCCCCGTTTCGTCTTTATTTCGTGGTATTCCGAACAACAGCACCGATTTTATGCCCAGTGAACGGGCTTCTGAAACCTCTTTTACTGCTCCTTCTATCGAAAATCGGTATTGCCCGGGCATGGAATCAATTGGTTTTTTAGTTTCGCCTTCTATGTTCTCGTCAATAAACACCGGGAGAATCAGGTCGTCTGTGGAAAGTCGGGTTTCTCTTAGCAGTTTTAGCTTGCGCAAACGTCTCATTCTAACTGTTGGGAACATCTGATTTAGTCCTCTTCACCCTTGCCCAATTCCTTCTCGAACTCATCCATAAGAAAATCTATAAAATCACAGTTATTATTGTTATTATTGTTGTTATCTTTATCGTCATCAGCATCATTCTCACCTGAACCCTCACCTCGCATTACCGCATAACTCCTGAGTATCCGGGTTGGCAAATGGAAAGTTTTAGACAAAACGGCATGTGAAAACCCTTCCAATACCTCCTTCGGGTCCCTGCCTTTATCAATATAGCCGAGCGCCTTCCTTTTCTCCTCTTCTCTTATCCGAGAGCCGTGTTTGTGAATCAATGCAATAACCCGTTCTATCTCTTCGCGGTTTAGAATCGTTTTAAACCGTTCTATCTCTTCCCTTATTATTAGTTCAACTTTACATACCTCAGAAAGCCGCTTCTTCAGGTTCTCCTCACTTATCCCGTATAAACTGTCCAAATCATATAACCGGATCCCATCTATCTCGCTGACTCTCTCCTCCACGTCCTTTGGATTGGCAATGTCTATAATGAGCAGGTCGTTGTCCGTTCTCCGATGCGCCATTATCCTCGCCATTGAATCATAATCCAGAACGTAATGCGGTGCTGAGGTAGTGCTTATGGCAACGTCACAAACGCAGAGGCATTTCTCCTTTTCTCCCAGTTTCGCTGCCTTCCCACCAACCTCTTCTGCAAGACGCTTCGCTCTTTCGTATGTTCGATTGGCAATGAACATAGCGTTCAATTTTTTTTCTGAAATAGCTCGTGCTACCAGCGTGCCCATTTCCCCTGCACCAATTACGAGTATGCTTTTTCCTTCCAACCCCCCCGTGATATGTTCTGCAAGTTCAACCGCTGCGGAGCCAATAGAAACAGACCCTTCGTTTATTCTCGTTTCGCTTCTCGCTCGCTTCGCTGTTTTTATCGCTCTGTCAAATGCCATGTCCAGAAGACGGTCCATCATGCCTTCGAGCTTACTTTCCAGATAGCACTTCTTTATCTGCCCCAGAATCTGGTCTTCACCCACTATCATCGCTTCGAGCCCACAAGCAACTCGCATAAGATGCTCTATGGCATCCTTACCCACGAAAATCCCGCTCTTTTCCAATTTCAACTGGTTAACGACTTCTTCTAACACTTTACGTGCTTTTTCCGAGCTGATGTATGCCTCTACACGGTTACACGTTTTTATAACTACATAGCCGCACACACGCGGGTCATCGGCAAATATGCTTGGATTCAGTCTTTCCGCTATCTCTTCAAGTTCCTCTACACTGCATTTTTTATGCGAAAACCATAAGGAGCCGATTTTATGCATTTTTAGGTTTATGTATATTTATCCTCCACAATTTTTAATATACGCGTTTCTGCTACTTCGACTGAAGCATCGAGAGCAGCCCAGCATTCTGTATCGTTCAAAACCTGGTTCAAAATCGCTCTCCTTTTGGATTCTTCTAAATTAATCTTTTCTTTTAAATATCTCCTGAGGCGGGTCTGGATTTGCAGCATCTTTTCCTCTTTATCTTCTATAAGCGACATAATCTGCCCCTTCATATATCTTGCCATTGCAGGTCCTTTCCCACGCGTAGAGACAGAAATCAGGAATCCACCCTTGTTTACAACGGAAGACATAAAAGCATCTCCTTCATCTCTATAATTAACGAGGACGTCAAACTTCGCCGCTACTTTTAAAATACGCGTGTTCAGCGTTTCATCATCGGTGCATACAAGGATTAAAAAAGCCCCTTTTACAAGGTCTTCCAGATTATGAGTCCGCAAATCACACCTGAAACACTGTATCTCCCCCTTTTCCCGCGTCTCCTCTATCCAATGCGTGAAATCTCGGCTGTAAACTGCTACATTTATCTCCCCGCTTTCTACGTTCGTTTCCAAAATCTGCCGTAGTTTCCTCTCGGCAATCGTACCTCCACCAAATACAACGATTCTTTTACCAGAGAGGTCAACATAGAGGGGGAGCATGGCACTTGTTCTCGTTTGTTTAGTAAATAGAAAGGTAAAAGATTTTTGCTTTTTAAAGCTTTCGCTTTTTTATCAATCTCATAAACATCTCCTCATCTATTATCCTCACACCCAGCCGTACTGCCGTATCCAACTTAGAACCCGCTTCTTCGCCTGCCACCACATAATCCGTGCGTTTTGACACGCTCGATGCTACTTTTCCGCCAAGTCGCTCCACTACGCCCCTCGCTTCCTCTCGCGGCATCGCGATTCGGCCCGTAAAAACGAACGTCTTCCCTTCCAGAAGCTTCCTTTCTGCCTCTGCCACCAACAACCCTGCGCCTGCCTCTTTCTTTTCATAACTTACTCCTGCCCTTTCCAACTTCGCTAACAATTCCTTCGTGCTCCCCTGCTCGAAGAACAACAGAATGCTTCTCGCTACCTCCGGCCCTATCTCCGGTACGCTCACCAAATCCCCGTAACCTGCATTCCGTAACGATTCCAAATCTCTGAAATTATCTGCGAGCAAAGATGCCGTATGGTCTCCCACGTGTCTTATTCCCAGGGCATGAATGAGCCGGGAAAGCGTAGTGTGTTTGCTCTTTTCGAGAGCATCTAATATGTTCTGTGCCGATTTGCCACCCATCCGTTCCAGCTTCAAAAGGTCGCTTTTCGTTAAGAAGAACAAATCCGCTGCATCGGGAACCATTTTTCTATCTACTAACTGTTCTATTACTTTCTCTCCCAGTCCTTCTATGTCGAGCGCACGAAGCGAAGCGAAATGTTTTATCCTTTCCTTTAACTGCGCTTCGCACGAAACCCCAATGCACCTCATAATCGGGCCCTCTTTTATCACTTCCGCACCGCACACCGGGCATCTATCAGGCATCTTGAATTCTTTCTCCGTTCCCGTGCGCTTCGACTTTATCACACTTACAACCTCGGGTATGACGTCCCCTGCTCTTTTCACCACTATCGTATCGCCAATCCGCACGTCCTTCTTCCTCAACTCATCTTCATTATGCAATGTTGCCCTGCGTATTGTTGCCCCCCCTATTGGCACGGGCTCTAATACCGCAACAGGAGTTAATGCCCCTGTTCGCCCTACTTGCACCACTATATCCTTCACCCTCGTGAACTCCTCTCTCGCAGGAAACTTGTATGCAAGTGCCCATCTTGGACTCCTTGAAATCGTCCCCAGTCTTTCTTGCTGCTCTATGCTGTTTACCTTCACCACTATCCCGTCAATCTCATAATCCAGTTCATCCCTCTTCTCCTTCACTTCTTCGTGATATCTAATGGCGTCCCAGATAGTCTCAAATCGCCTTATTAAAGGGCTTATCTTAAACCCTATTCTTCGTAAATACGCCAGCACTTCCCACTGTGTTGAGAACTTCTTCCCTTCTGCTCTACCGACGCCATAGGCAAAGAAATCAAGAGGCCGAGAAGCGGTAACTCGCGGGTCAAGTTGTCTTACCGAACCCGCAGCCGCATTTCGCGGGTTTGCAAACATCCTCGCCCCCTTTTCTCCCAACGCCGTATTCAAGTCTTTGAATTTACCCACCGGGATGAAAATTTCCCCTCTTACTTCCAGCAGGGATAAGGGAACACCCGAAGCAGAAGCAGCATCAGAAAAAATGCGCAGTGGTATTGTTTTTATCGTTCTCAGATTCTGTGTAATTTCCTCTCCTGTTTCTCCGTCACCTCTGGTGCTTCCGACGGAAAGAACTCCGTTCTTGTATATAAGTTCCATCGCCAGCCCGTCTATCTTCGGCTCCACCACGTATTCTATCGCTGCCACGCCACCCGCTTCTCCAAGAAACTTCCTCACTCGTTCATCAAAATCCCTTACCTCTTCCACCTCAGAAACACTATTCAAACTCAGCAGAGGGATGCTGTGCTTATACGTGCCGAACGCCTCCAGCGGTTTCGCTCCCACTCTTTGCGTTGGTGAATCGGGCGTCACTAATTCTGGATATTTGCTTTCGAACTCCTCTAACTCATTAAAAAGCCTATCATATTCGGCATCGGATATCTCTGGCTCGTTCAGTACATAATATCGGTAATTGTGATAGTGTATCTTCTTCCTCAAATCTGCTACACATCGCTTTACTGCTTCTTTTTCCTCTTCACCCGCCATATTTAGATATATATACAATGAACCAGATAAAAAATACACATATAACAAAAATAGTTGCAGGGATGGATGAGAAAAACAACAGAAAAGAAAATAGGAGTGGAGCGGCTAACGAAGTGATTGATATTCAGAGCATACGAGAGAAGGTGGAAAAAGGGAAATACCGGATTTCATTCACACATACAGAAAAGCTAAGAGAAAGGAAGGTAGAGATAATGGAAATAGAGGAGAGTATATCTGTCGGTGAGGTAATTGAGGCATATCCTGGCGATCCAAGGGGTCCAAGTTGCCTCATCCTTGGGTTTACCTATCGGGATAGACCTTTGCACATCGTTTGTGGCGATCTTGAGGGCGAGAGGATATTGGTGATTACCGCCTATGAACCGAGTTTAGAGGAGTGGAAAGAAGATTGGAAAACCAGGAGGTGATATATAATGAAGTCGAGATGCTATTTTTGCAAAGGAAAGGTTGTAGAGAAAAAAGTAAGCGTGGATTTTCGGTGGGGAGATGAATTAGCGGTTATCGAAAACGTCCCGGCAGAAGTTTGCCAGCAATGCGGAGAGAAATATTTCAGTCCAGAAGTGTATAAGGAAATGGAGAATTTGGCTAAAGCTAAGGAAAAGCCAGTAAAACACATTGCAATTGATGTGATTCGGTTTGTGGAACCGACAGTGGGTAAAGCGAAGAGTTTATGATTGACCAAAGAGAATTTAAAAAAGAAAGCTTTACCAAAGAAATATTATACTTTAACTATATACAATACAAAAATAGAGAAGACAGAAAAATATGGCGCAAGAGAGAGAAAAGGGAACTGAAGAGGAAGATGCAAGAAAGGAAGAGCAGGCTATGCTAATACCCGGTCCTGATTACTTAGCAAGCGGTGTCCACATAGGAACGCAGCAAAAAACAGGCGATATGATGCGATTCATTTACCAGACAAGACCAGATGGGCTGTATTTGTTAGATGTAGAACTTATGGATGCAAGGCTGAAAATAGCAGCGAGGTTTTTAGCAAATTACGAGCCTTCCTCTATCGTGGTTGTATCCGCAAGGGAGTATGGCCACCATCCCGTGAGTATGTTCGCCGAGGTGACGGGAGCAAAGGCAATAGCGGGGAGATTTATCCCCGGAACTTTAACGAATCCCGGATCCGAATACTTCATAGAACCTTTTGTATTGGTCTTGACCGACCCAATGACAGATGCGCAGGCTTTGCAGGAGGGTGTGAGTACCGGCATACCGCTGGTGGCACTTTGTGATACAAACAATTCCACGGCAAACGTAGATTTTGTTATTCCTACGAATAACCATGGAAGAAAAGCGCTTGCCACTATTTATTGGCTGCTTGCACGTGAGCTGTTACGAGAAAGGCATCATAGAGAAGGTAGTAAAGAGGAATTTGCGTTCAATTACGATGTGGATGCTTTTGAATCCGAAATATAACAAAATAAGAGTGATAATGAGAAGAGCGGCAGTTGCAGGTGCTTTTTATGAAGGAGAAAGAACGAGATTGGAAACCCAGCTGCGGGATTGCTTTTCTGGTGTAAAGAGAGAAGAAAAAGGAAACGTTCTTGGAGCTGTGGTTCCTCACGCAGGGTATATGTATTCAGGCGGCGTAGCAGCGAACGTCTATGCCAAACTTCCGATAGCGGATGTGGATACATTTGTCATTCTGGGTCCCAATCATCAGGGTATAGGTTCACTTGTTGCTGTTTCAGCAGATACGTGGGCGACGCCCTTAGGCGAAGTGGAAGTGGACAGAGCATTCGTGGATGCACTGCCAAAACGGATTATTGACATGGATGAGACCGCGCATAGATACGAGCATTCCATAGAGGTTCAGCTCCCTTTTCTTCAATTCCTCTGCGATAAACCTTTTCGGCTCGTGCCCATCTGTATGAGTTTAAGCGACGAGGAAACAGCGAGAGAGGTAGGGGAAGACCTTGCCAATACGATTGCCCAATTCGATAAAAAAATAGTCGTGATTGCATCTTCGGATTTTACGCATTACGAGCCAGACAGAATAGCGCGGGAGAAGGATGAATACGTGATAGAAGCGATAACGGAGTTGGACATTGGGAAATTCTACAACAGAATATATGAGCGCAACGTGACTGCGTGTGGCGTTGGTCCGATAGCGGCGATGATGCATGCAGCGAAAAAACTCGGTGCAACGCAAGGTGAATTGGTAAAATACGCAACGAGTGGGGACATCACTGGAGATATGTCCAGTGTCGTTGGATATGGAGGCATCATAATTTTTTAATTTGAGTTAAGATACATAGCAGGAGCAAGAAAATAGATTATTGACACAGATTAACGCTTGTGGGCTCTGCCCACATCACCGCAAGCCCAGAAAGGGCTTAATTAACATAGATAGACGATAAAAATCAGCAATGTTAAACTTAAATAAGTCCGTGCCGTGTAAATCCGCGTCTTAAATAGAAGGAAACTACATTTTATATACAAAAACCAAGCAAAATGCAAAACCAAAACCTGAAGTCTGCTCCCGCTCCTGCTCCTACCTGCAGGGTGTTTTTTGATGAGTTATTGAAAAGTGACTGCTTCGTAGAAGAGCACGGGGGGATCCACCTTATTACTCCTACGTGCGCAAGATGTAATAAGCTCTTTGGGGTTGGTGAGATAAAAGAAGTAGAAAAGAGAGGGAATATAACGAAAATAAAAATAAGCGACCCTACGGCTACTTTCGACATTTACACCGATAAAGCTCTTCTCGATTTGAAACCAAAAAAAAACATGGCTTTTGTCGCTTATCTGCGTCCACGTCTGCGTGCGCATGCGCATGCAGGGAAAAACAAAGGTAAAGGTAAAGCTGTTCTAACATTGGTTGAAGAAGCGGGAGTGGTAGATGAAAACGTGAGAACAAATTGGATAATAAACACGGGAAGGAGGACAATGGAGCGGATAGAACTGCTTCGAAAAAACCTTTCTTTAGAAAAGAAACCTTTACCAAAGAAACAGGAGAAAGTGTTTTCTGAAAGCACTTTGAAGGAAGCGCTGGAACACTATGCGATTGATGATGATAAATTAGATTTCTGGGAGAACATGGCAATAAACGCTGTAAAGGGCGTGTGGCAGCATTACAGCAAAACGACAGATGAGATGGTTTTAGAGGTTTTGGATGAATCGGGGAAGAGCAGTGTGGAACGTATAAAGTTGACGGAGGAGCTGAAGAAGAGGGGATTGATGGAAGAATGGGTAGAAGAAGTAATTGACGAGCTTATTGTTGAGGGGAGATGTTATGAGCCCGAGGTCGGGATGTTGAAGGTGGTGGAGGAGTAATCATATATAGTCATTCCAGTAATAAATTGCAATTAATAAACCACGAGATTTCACGAGATTAACACAAGAAATGACGGTTAATAGGGGACAAAATCGCCGATGAACCACGGAAAAATGTTTTATATTATTGTTCTCTCGTGAAATAAACCCTTTCAGGGTTTTCGGGGACGTGGGCAGAGCCCACGATGTGTAATCTTGTGGTTATAATTTTCGGAATGACTATAATTGCAAAATGCAAAGGGGAAATAAAGAGAATACATTATAGACACAGATTAACACAGACAGATGGTAAAAATCAACAATGTTAAACTTAAATACGTCCGCGTGAATCAGTATAAATGCATGTCTTAAGTAGAAGGAAGTTATACTTTATATACAATGAAATATGCAGTAGAAGGGATATACCGTAACGGAGTCGTAGAATTGCTCGAAGATGTTCCAGTTCATAAAGCCACGAATGTTATCGTTTTGTTTAAAGAAGAATTTAACGACAAAAACAAAGATTGGTTGAAATTGTCAGAGAGTGCTTTTGAGTTCTGGGATAATGAAGAGGACGCCTATTATGACGAGCTATGAGCAGGGTGATATTGTATTGGTCCCATTCCCTTTCACGGATCTAAGCATCATTAAAAAGCGACCTGCGCTGGTTGTTTCTGCGGACTGGTACAACAAAAGATACAGGGATGTGGTTCTGGTTGCTGTTACATCCCATGTTCCTCCAATATTGGATGAACTGGATTACAGAATAACAGAAACGGATTTCAAGACTGGTAAACTCTATAAAGATTCTATTGTGAAGTTGGGCAAGGTATTTACAATTGAAAGTAGTTTGATTATCAAAAGGATCTGCGATGTGCGTGGTCAGACCATGGATAAGATACTGGATCAATTGAAGAAGGTTTATAGGAAACGTGCGATATAGAAATTGGGTTGGTTGTTACATGATACCTGTACTATATTTTATAAGTTGATGGAATATATTTAGAAATATGGATAGCGAGATAATATATCAGCATTTGGAATAGCAATGGAAATAAAAAGAATAGGAGGTGAAAAACGAAAAAAGAAATATCGGTAGCAATTGCGGCAATAATAGTGATGTCGCTATTCGTTGGGGTTGTGAGTGCAGAATGTGAGGGGGAACTCTCTGTTTGGCATGAGACTTGGAGCACGACTATTACTGCTGGAGAATATGAAACTGAGAATTTTCTAGTTCAAAGTGACTCGCTTTTTGGCAAGTGTTCAGTAAAAGGGGTGAAGGTAAGCAAGATTTCCGGACCTGACTGGTTAACCTTCAACACACTAACCGATTTAGGTGATATAAAAGATGTTACCGTTGTACGTAACTTCGGAATCATGGTAGCTCCCCCAATAGATGTCAGTGGTTCATTTGAGTATACGTTAAGGGTAAGTTGTACCTACGGGCAGCCAGCTTATAAAGATGTTCGAGGTACAATAACTGTTGAACCCTCTGTTACACCAACACCAAGACCAACTCTACCACCCGTAGAAAAATCAACAATGTTAAACTTAAATAAGTCCGCGTGAATCTGTGTTAATCCGCGTCTTAAATAGAAGGAAGTTATACTTTACATACAATGAAAAAAGCAAAATAAGAGAAAAGAAAAGATTTATTTGTTGCTTATACTTAAATATAGCTATCGTGGAGCCAAATAATGGGAACATTTGAAAAAGTGAAATGGATGCAATTGCCGAGAGACGTTTTAATTGGTCACGGCGTCTTAGAGGAAATCAGCAGGGTGTGCAAGCACTTAGGAGTGGGAAAAGAGGCGGTTATCGTTACAGGGGCGCACCACACAAAAAAGATAGCGGGAGAAAGGGTGCTTGAAATCCTGAGAGAAGCAGGATACGAAGTCAGCTTAGAGGAAGTGCCGTCTATAAGTGTAGAAAGCCTGGAGCACGTGAAGAACGTATCGAGCGCGAAAAAAGCGAAGTTCATACTCGGCGTGGGTGGCGGGAGCGTCATTGATACAGCGAAGATAGCCTCTTTTGAACTCGGCATTCCTTTTATTTCTGTACCCACCATCGCCTCTCACGATGGGATAGTGTCACCAAGGGCATCAATGAAGGACGAAGACAAAGGCAACACGGTTTCTATACAGGCGCATGCACCTCTCGCTGTTGTCGCGGACACAAAGATAATATCTTCAGCACCTTACAGGTTTACCGCGGCAGGCTGCGGCGACCTTCTCGCTAACTACACCGCGATACGCGATTGGCGACTTGCACAGAGGTTACGAAACGCGGAGTTCAGCAGTTATGCGGCTGCCCTTTCCGAGATGACTGCGAATATGATAATGGAGAACGTCACGGAAATAAAGCAAAAAGATGAACAATCCGCATGGATAGTGGTAAAAGCGTTAGTATCCAGCGGTGTTGCAATAAGCATTGCGGGTTCCTCGACTCCTGCTTCTGGTTCTGAACACAAATTCAGTCATGCTTTGGACATGATAGCAGAAAAACCCGCGTTGCACGGCGAGCAATGTGGTGTTGGAACCATAATGATGACACACCTACATGGAGAGAACTGGCAGCGAGTCCGAGAAGTGCTGAAAGAGCTAGGTGCCCCCACAACTGCAAAGGATTTGGGCATAAAGGAGGAGCATATAATAGAAGCACTAACCTTAGCCCACAAGATAAATCCGAGCAGATACACAATACTTGGCGATTCAGGACTTACTTATGAAGCAGCAGAAAGGCTTGCTGTGGTTACGGGGGTAATAGGATAAAACACGAGATTACACAAGATTACACAGAAGAAAAAAAATGACTGAAACGAATGAAAAGTGGCTTTATAGGGACTTAACACAAGAGATTATCGGTGCAGCAATGGAAGTTCATCGTGAGTTAGGCTCGGGTTTCCTTGAATATGTTTATGAAGAAGCTTTATGTTATGAGCTAAATTTGAGAGAGATTTCTTTTGAGAGGCAGAAAGAACTTGATATTTATTATAAGGATTTGGCAATTCCTAAAAAATATAAGCCTGATTTGATAGTCGAAAATAAAGTAATAGTAGAGATAAAAGCAATATCGAGCTTAACGGAAGTTGAAGAAGCCCAGCTATTAAACTATCTAAAAGCGACAAAAATGCGTGTTGGTTTATTATTAAATTTTGGTAAGAAGAGTCTGGAGGTGAAAAGAAGAATCTTGTGAAAATCTGTGGAATCTTGTGGTTAAAATGAATAGGGAAGGGTTATGGGATAGGTTAAAAGGAGACGCAGAAGCGGAAAGAGAAGTGGATAAAGAGAAGAGAGTAACACTGGTCGGCGCAAAGTTAGCGAAAGCGGGCGATGAGTTCATATTTTTAGGGCTTCCCGAGAAATGTGAAGCGTGTAAATTAAAGAAATCCTGTGCGAACCTTGAGGTTGGGAGAAGGTACAGGGTAGAGCACGTAAGAGATGAAATAAAGCACGATTGTTACATTCATGAAGACGGTGTGCGTGTGGTAGAAGTAACAGAACCACCGTTAAAAGTGGCAATAGATGCGAAACATGCTTTAAAAGGCGCTAAGATTGTTTTTGAACCCGCTGTCGCGGATTATGAAGAAAGCGATTTATGCCATCCAACAGGACTAAAAGAAGGGGATAGATGTACAATTCTGGATGTGATTGACGATGCACAGGGTAAAGATGAAATGTTGAAAGAGCGCGGGTTGAAATTGGTGGAAGTAAAGAGGGAAGGCAAGAAGAAAATATAGTCATTCCAGTAATAAATTGCAAATAATGAACCACGAGATTCCACACGATTAACACAACACTTTTTCTTTTTTTTAAAAAAAAAAGAAAACCTGTGCTAAAAGAAAAAAACAAAAAAAGTTTTATAAATAATCTCGTGAAAATCTGTGTAATCTGGTGGTTATAATTTTCGGAATGACTATAAAATTTTAAATTTCAAAAGCACATCTTTTGCATTATTATGCTTCTACCATTTGCAGTTCTCTTTTCCTGTATTCAATTGAATAACCCTGAACTATAGTCATTCCAGTAACAAATTGCAAACCACGAGATTTCACAAGATTAACACAAGACCAGAAATCAGAGAGAAGAAAAACGATTCCGGTTTCTTGTTGTATATAAAGTATAACTTCCTTTCATTCAAGACACGGATTTACACAGATTTTTTCTTTCTTTTGCTGGGCTGGCAGGGCTATTTTTAACGGTATCGCTCGTTTCATCTTGTCTGTGTTAATCTGCGTT
>JAUWNY010000118.1 GCA_030612405.1 Candidatus Methanophagales archaeon
GGTTCCGGACCCGACTCGTGGTATCACAACAACAATAGAAAGACAGGTGTCTGGTGCTATAACGGCAACGTGAGGGACTGGCTGAATGCAAAAGTGTACGACAGAAAAATCCAGGCAGGCTATCCTGGTGAAGGCCATATATTTCCAGCGGCTAACAAGTATATTGCGACAATAGAAGCGGCAAAAGCGCTATGTGGGGCAAAAGATTTGGCATTACCAATTACAGTAGGCGCTTCATGTGCGCAATTTGGCGGCGACTATGGCTATTTCAATTACACAGGGGATAGGGCTTTCCTCGTTGGCGGCTGCTACAGCTATACCGGTAAGGCGGGGGTCTTCTATACGCATATCTTCTATACGCCTGACGATGCGGGCGTGAGCGTCGGTTTCCGTGCGGCCTTGTAACCGTCAAGCCGAAGGACGAAATATGAAAAAAAATTATGGTCATGGAGGTATAACCCAAATAAGAAAAGAACCACATGATAAGGTTTGAACGGCATAAGTCGAAGCTTTCCTCGTTGGCGGCAACTACAACAATACCGATAAAGCGGGAGTCTTCTATACGAATATCAACAATACGCCTGACAATACGCACGTGGGCATCGGTTTCCGTGCGGCCTTGTAAAACAAAATAAAAAAGGTATAGTGGCGGGTTGCATAAATGATGAATGAATCATTTTCTCGCCGCTATAGTAGTTTATATACTAATAGAGTTTATATTTTATTGCGTAAATGATAGATGAAGAAGAGACTTTTAGGCAGTATGGATATCATGCATGTGATTTGTCGCGGCATTCAGGTAAGCGGATTATCGCAATATGCAACGATTGCGGAAAAATACGAGAAATAACGAAGGACGACTATCACGATTTATGCCGTTCCTGCGCTATGCAAGGTGTGAAAAACCACAATTACGGTCAACATCTCAGCGCAACACACAAACAGAAAATCGCCGATGCGGAAAAAGGTGAGAAGAACCACAATTATGGCACACATCCAAGCGAAAAGGCACGCGAGAAAATGAGGATAGCGCATAAAAGGACTAAGAGGATATTGGCAACACAAAAAACATAGCAAAGAAACAAAACAGAAAATAAGGGAAGCAGCGAAAAAACAATGGCAAAATGAGGAATATATAATTAAAGTAATGAAAGCGACAAGCGCAAAGCCGAATAAATTAGAGAAAAAACTAAATAGAATTTTATCCCAACTCATGCCAAGTGAATTTGTATATAATGGCAATTTCTCACAAGGTATAAGTATAGAGCGTAGAATTCCAGATTTTGTAGATGTAAATGGGCATAAAAGAATTATAGAACTTTTCGGGGAACTTTTTCATTCACCTTTTCAGATGCTGAGTCGTCAAATACCATCTCGCCGCCATTACAATGAGACTATAAAGGATTACAAGAAATGCGGCTATAAATGCTTAGTTTTCTGGGGAGCGGATATAAAACGCTCTGATGCGGATGCTTTTGTACAATCAAAACTACAAAAGGCAGGATGGTTGAAATGATGTCTTGATAGACGAAGCACGAGAATCAGAAGACGAAATGCCGTATCACACAACTATCGTTCAAAGAGGAAATTATTATACGATGACTTAGCGAATTCCAAGTTGAGTGTAGTTATTTTTTCCAAAGTTTTATATATATAGACTTCCTCATTCTTCATATGTCATATCTTGTACTTCGATCAAAGTATCCGCATGAAGCGGCATCGAATGCATTATTTTCTGTGAAGAAGGGCGAGATTTTAGAATGCCCTGAGAACTATAAACCTAGTAAAGCGTTTTTAGTGTTTGAATCAAGGCAGGAGGCGGTTGATTATTTGAAAGGAGTTAAATCTGAAGTTTTATCACCTCCTACCGCGGAAAAGAAACAGGATAAGAAATTTGTCCTCTCTTATCCACTTTTCCGGCGGGTTGCAACGCCTGACGGCCCACCCATATTTCAACTGTTCTCCCGCGATATTCACAAGTTCTTATCAGGGCATGAAGAGGATATAATACGAGATATTCATACGATCAATGTCCATAAAAATACTGCACAGCGGCTTTTAGATTATGAGCGAAACCATTTCTCGCGTCAAGCAATAATGACTGCCCTAGAAGCGATTATCAAAGGTGAAGATCGTGGCGAAGAAGGCGTGGAGCAAAAAGCGGAAGAAAAGGTGGAAGAAAAGATGTCTTCTTCTGCCCCCTCGAAGGGGATTACAACTTCCGCATCATTTGGATGTAAGAGTTTCTCCAATCCATAAAAAGGCTTATATACTCTGGAAACCAATATTAAATAGGGAGCGCCCTAACCGCTCCCCCATCCGTTAGGGGGATAATATGATTCTGGAAGAAGCGACTTTTGAGCGGTTCGGATATTATCCAAGCGATTTAAAGCCGAAATCTGATAAAAGAATTCTCTGCGCTTGCGATGATTGCGGGAAGGTGCGGATTCTAAAGAAGTGCTATTATCATGTTCTTTGCAGGTCGTGTGTTCGAAAAGGTGACAAGAACGCTAACTGGAAAGGTGGAAAAATAAAGCGAATTTGCGAAATCTGCGGTACAGAGTTTTCGGTTTTCCCTTCAGATATAAAAACAGGGGAAGGTAGATTTTGCTCAAAAAAATGTATGGGCGAATGGTTTTCAAAAAACCTGAAAGGCGAGAACAGCGCTAATTGGAAAAATGGTGCTTCATTTGAACCTTATTGCCCCAAATTCAACAACGAATTCAAAGAATACATCCGCGAGAAGTTCGGTAGAGTTTGCTTCCTATGCCAAAAGACCGAAGAAGAGAACGGGCGGCGGTTATCAGTCCATCATTGTAACTATGACAAAGATTGCCTTTGTAACGATAACCTGACATGTCAATTTATTCCTTTATGCAGAAGTTGCAATTCAAAAGTGAATTTCGATCGCGAAGAATGGGAAAAGAAAATTAAACAGAAGATGCGGAATAAACTTACGGTGGTATATTTGATATTTCTTCATTGACCTTTATATATTAAAATCCCTTTTATATCTTATGGCCTATGCAACTTTAGCAAAACTTAGAGTTCTCACTCACTTCACCGTCGCTGAAATATCAGATGCTGACGTTACTGCATTAATCGCGGAAGCTGACAGAGGGATCGTTAAATTAGCTACGATAGAATCCTATAATGAAAAACTCTCTGGTGACATAGATTCTTCCAATGTACTCTTCACAACGAAAAATAAACCCATAGCAGATACAAACTTCGACTCTTCAGTGGATGAAGATGACGTCACAGTTTACTTGTTAAGTTATGATACGGAAATGAATAAAAAATCCACAGAAACTACAGTAAGTTCCGTAAACGCCAGAGATGGGATCATAACACTGACCACAGCCCCAACAACCAGTAATGCAGAAGCTGGCGTTTATGCTGATTACAGGTACTACAATAACCCAGTCGATTACGACATCCTGAAATTAGCCGCAAGCTACTATTTAGGGCATTTATGCGAGATGAAAATAAGGGCGAAACGGATAGATTACACTCTAACCGAGCAGATCCCAGATATTCAGTTGAAATCCAGATGGATGCAGCTCGTCTATGATTCGCTTCCTTTTGCAAAACCGGGACTGAGGGCGATCTAAATGACAGTAACTTACACAACGGCTTTAATTGTGCAGAAAAGGGTGAGATTCTTATCCGCTTCACTTTTGACTGCGGACATAGAAGAAAATATTAACCAAGTAGAATCCATCATTGACAGCGTAATGAAGCAAACAGCACGTGGGGCTGATGCGGATTTTACGTTCAGTGCTACAAAGCATGGAATCCTTCGAGATTGCGCAACGGATTATGCAGCTTATTTGTGCATCAAATACGATATTTCAGACTTCCCCTCGGTAGAAAGCGCGGAATTCGAGATCAATGCACTTTGGAATGATATTCAAAACGTACTCCGAATTCTTTCAGATTCGCGATCAGTAGAATATTTAAAAAATATTGCGTGAAAAATGGAAGAACCTTTTGCATTCGAAAGTATGGAATGGCAGGATTTTTTCTTACGTCGTCCGATAGGGGCGGAATATACCGGCTATTACATAAAAACGGTATATGACGATTGGTTAAATGGCGGAAGGTTAGATTTAATTTTAGATGCTATTTTACTGAAAACAGGGACTACTTTAGATACACTTATTAAAGACATTCCAACAGTGGCGGAATTTGAAGCACGGAGTTTATTGGTAGCGGATTACGTTGTCGTAGGCGATACAATCGCTGGCGTGACGGCAGTAACCAATGATGTGGGTATAACTCAGGCGGGAGCAGATAAGGTTTGGGTTACCGCAGCAAGAGCGCTTACGGATAAGGCAGGTTTTGCATTGTCAGCCGCCTCGAGATTGGCTATCTGGCATGAATTACTTGCTAATATCGTAACCGCGGATACAATCGGAAAGCTTCTGAAGGACAATGTGAATGCTCCTATTGGTTCTATACCAACCACACCAACCTTACAAGCGACATGGACAGATACAAAGGCGGGCTATTTAGATGAAGCAATATCAGCCGCAAAGACATTAACCGCAGCGGAAAGAACGGCAATATGGGATAAGAACGTAAGCGCATATTCAGGAGCCGGATATGCAGGCACTTACCTAAAGACCTTATATGACGATTGGCTGAATGGTGGCAGGCTTGACTTGATTTTAGATGCAATAAAAACGGAAACTGATACTCATCCGACACGTGAAGAGATAGAAGCATCAACTGTTCTTGCATTGAAGGCACAACTCATCACACAAGGAACTAACGATTTTAATGCAACTGCAAAAGCGTCAATAAGAACCGAGATAGATGCTGAGTTCACGGAACGAGGTGCGACATTAGCAAGATACGAATATCTAAACAACATAAACAACGCCAACTTAGCAACAGTCCCTGACATATCAACTTTATCAGTAGCCAAAATAGGTTATTTAGAAAACATAAACAATGCACAATTATTAAATATATCCGCAGATATTCTTGGAAGAATAGATGAAAGTATCTCTGCCGCAAAGACATTAACACCCGCTACAATAAATTCAATCCGTAATTCCGTATGTCTAACAGGAGATACGGCAAATTCGATCGGGAAGATATTATATGAGCTTTACATTAATCGGATAACCTCAGCACGAGCAGCACGTTTAGACGCTAATATATCTTCGCGAGCAACTGCTGTTGCTCTTACAACCGTAGACACCATAGTAGATGCAATAAAAGCCAAAACCGACAATTTACCGACTGATCCAGCGGATGAATCGTTATTAGAAGCGGCGATAACAACTGCACATACAGCAACTGATGCAGATATAGCAACGGTTGACGGTAAAGTAGATACGATAAATACTAACACCGATGCGAAGGTGGCGGGTAAACAGCAAATAGCCAAAACCACAGAAGACCTAAATCAAGTGGCAGGTACTTATGACCTCTTCACAGGAACCACACAAGACGTACTCCTAGAGAGTCTACTCATCAGGATGCCAAATATAATTGCAGGCGGAGCCATAACATCCATTTCGATTCAAACAAATGATGCTACGTCACAAGTGCTTATCTCCGCTGCCGATGGCGCGGTTGCAAACCTTACTGCAGAAGCACAACTCGCATGGCAAAACTTTAACGCCCCTGTCTTGGTAAAAGTAGGTAAGAAAGTTCAGCTTACCATTGCGGGTGGAGCACATGGCTCTGCATATGTTTGTGATGTAGTAGCAAAGGTAAGAGCAGTTACAAGCGGAGGGTACTTAGCATAAAAATGGCAATAGCAAAGAACGGGGTATTTCAAATAGAAGCGGAAAATATACCTGTTGATGAACTCCATGCAGAAGGCTCATCGAATTTCGCGGGACCTGGAGGAGTTACAATCACACATAGCCTCAATCTCGCTAATTATGACGTATCCATAAAACCATCTACAGACGGTTCGGGTGCTATTGGTGAGGTGTGGGTATCAGATATGGCTGTAAATAGTTTCGTTGTTCGGAACAGTGGTTCTGCCGCAACAACATTCACATGGATAATCCACAATAGAACATGAGAAAGGTAAACGTCCTTTTTATATGCAATCCGATAAAGTCTCTTAAATACTAAGAACAAATTAGTGATAAAAGATGAAAGCAAAAAGAATCCTACGATATGTAGATGAATTCTTCAGAAGAAAAGACAAGGAATATGAGATAGCATCCACCACACGAGTTCGCACAATATCTAACGGAACGATTCACATTTCCGCTTCTTTTCATACAATTGAGACCGAGGACGCTGCAGCATCCGATGATTTAGATACGATTAACGGTGGAGAACCAGGCGACACACTTATTCTTCGAGCCGAAAATGGAGATCGCACCGCGATATTAAAAAACGCAACGGGCAATTTACATTTAGCGGGTAATTTCTATTTGGACAATACCCGCGACACAATCCAATTAGTTTATGACGGAGCTTATTGGCTTGAACTGAGCCGAAGCAATAACGGAGCGTAAAGATGGCAATAGGCGATCCAATCCTAAGAGGCGGCATAGTGAAAGCATTGTTAGCGGACATAGACCTCGGTGAGTTTAACGTTGCGAACGGGTTATTCAAAATCCCTGCTTCAATAGTTCAGGGAGACGTTTTTTTTGTAGATGTAAGTGGTAAAATCGTAAGATTAGCAGCAGGCACTAACGGCTACTTCTTAAAGACGCAAGGTGCCGCGGCAAATCCAGTATGGGCGGCAGGTGCAGGCGGTTCTACGACCTGGTTAGCACTCACGGATACGCCCGCAGCATTCACGGGACAGGCAGGCAAATACTCAAAGGTGAATGCGGGCGAGACGGGACTTGAATTCGGAACGCCTGCGGGCGCAGGCGACATGACGAAAGCCATCTACGATCCTAATGATGATGGGGTTATTGCCATAGCTCAGACAGAAGCAGACATGAAGAAATCGTTGTTCGATGCATTTACAATTCTATACGCGGACGCAGATAATACACCGCTACCCTTGACAGTTCCAGCATCAACTCTAGTGGGTAGAAAAGCAACCGGCGGAATCGCAGCACTAACCGCAGCGGAAGCTAAGACGTTGTTGGCAATAGCAATCGCGGACATATCAGACATACCTGGCACGATAGCTACGATATTGACAGATCACGACAAGGCCGCGCACGACGCTCTGGAAATAGATGCAGGTAGTGTTGATGGTAAAGAACCAGGTACGACTGCGGGCAAGATCCCGTATTTAGATGCAAGTGCTTTTCTCACGCTGGCGCAAGTCGTCGGGAATGTGCCGGCGTTGGACGCAGCGGGAAAACTGATTCTTACGGGTACGGGACAGATCGGCACAAAGACAGGCGATTTGGGAGAATTGTGGAATAAGACAACGAAGATAGACCACGGTGCAGATCTCGCAGGATTAACTGATGACGACCACACGCAGTATCTCTTAGCTGCTGGTAGTCGTGCTCTGAGTGCGGATTGGGACGCAGGCAGCCATAAGATAACGGCGGAGCAGTTGGAATCTGATATAGCTATCGGCACAGCTCCGCTCATAGTAACGTCAACAACTGTAGTGACAAATCTGAATGCGGACAAGGTAGACGGTGCAGATGCGGGCGTAGCCACTGGAAACGTATTCAAAATCCCTGCGGGTATAGCACAGGGCGATGTCTTCTATGTGGATGCTTCTGGCAACATTGTACGATTAGCAGCAGGCACTTCTGGGCATTTCCTGAAGACACAAGGCGCAGCCGCTAACCCTGTATGGGCTGCGGGCGGTGATTTTATGGCGGATGGTTCAGTGCCGATGACCGGCGATCTCAATCTTGCTGCATACGGACTCAAAACAACAAACCTTCGATTTAAGGAATACAGTAGTAAT
>JAUWNY010000023.1 GCA_030612405.1 Candidatus Methanophagales archaeon
AAAAGACCTGATTTTTGAACGCACGGGTGCTTATTCCGGGACGGGCATCTACAAACTGAATCCAAAAGTAGATGACATAATCACGAAATACGGTGCAGAAGGACCTGATGGTGTAACGCTGCTGGTAATGGGAACGATAGAGAAGGGTGGCAGTGGCTGTGTTTGTCCCGAGAGTGCCTTTCTTCGGTCTTTGCTGCAGCATATCCTGTTCAAAGAAAGTACGGTTATAATGGACATGGAAGCGGGAATAGAGCATTTAGGCAGAGGAACTGCAAAAGGGGTTGACTTGATGCTCACCGTGGTAGAACCCGGGATGAGGTCGGTGGAGACCGTAAGCAGAATAAAGAAGCTTGGTGAGGATATAGGCATACGCAACATAGCAGCAGTGATAAACAAAGTTATGGATTCTGAGATGGCGAAACAGATAAAAACTAATTTGGATGGGATGGGGATTCCTCTGCTGGGTATTATCCCTTATGAACGGGCATTGATAAAAGCAGATATGGAGAGTAAAGCACCATTAGACGTAGGTGGAGAAGCGGTTGAACATATAAAAATGCTAAAAGAGAAGATGTTTCGTATTTGTATAGCCGATGTAAAAAACCACGAGATTTCACAAGAAACCTTTTCTTAGAAAGAAAAGCTTTACCAAAAGAACATATTTGTTTTTCTTTTAGCACAGGTTTTCTTTTTGTAAAAAAGAAAAAGTGTTGTGTAATCTTGTGGTTAGCCAAACAATTTAGCTCTCTTTAGCATTGGCCTTAGCCTTTGATTTCGTAGTTGCCGCCGCCCATTTCACCTTCCTTCTTTTTCTCCCCAGCTTTATCATATTGCGTTCACACTTAGAACTGCAGAAATAAAACACTGTTCCATCACGCTTTACATACATCTTCCCTCGACCCAGCTCTATTGGCGAATCACAAAACGAACATTTCTTCTCCATTATTTCTATAAATTACCTCCTCAGTAATTTCCTCACTTCTCTATCTGTCTCCAGCAGCACAATAACGTCGCCTGTTTTTATAGGTCCCCTGCAATTCCGCGTTATAATTCGCCCTTTATTCCTCCCTTCCTGTATCTTACACTTTATCTGCGTGGATTCGCCATGCATTCCCGTCCTGCCTACTATTTCTATTACCTCTGCAGGTGTTCCCCTCTCTTCGCTCATTATAGCTATAGTCCCCTATTTAGTTTAGTCACATTACAGTACAACACTACCCCTTTAGTTTCTCCAGCTCCGCTATAATCCCCTCAATCGCTTCTGCTGCTTTCCCGGGGTCAACGATGGCAGCAGAGGCACAACCTTTATTTATACCACAAGCAGCGCCTAAATCACGCTGGCTTTTTATATACACGTAAGGAGCTCCTTTCTCTTCACATAACGGTGGAAGATGCATTAATATCTCCTCGGGCGTAACATCCTCACCAATCAGCACTAACTTTGCCATTCCCCTTTCTATGATTTTTGTGGTTTCATTTGTCCCTTTCTTTATGCTACCCGTAGTCCTTGCCAGATCCAATGCTTCTAACGACGTACTTTGTAACTCCTCCGGTACCTCAAATTTAACGTACACCGGCATATTTGCGGTTCCCTTTGCCTTTTCTTTTTCTTCTTTTTCTTCCTTGCTCATCTTTCATCCCCCTAAACCTACAATGTCATCTGCGCTTTTACTTTGATATTAGATATCATTTTAAGCTTATAGTCTTCAAACAGGACAGGCTGTACGCTATCGACCGGCACACTCAGTGAAATCTCCTTTGTACGACCATATCTGCCTCTGTTCACTATCGCGGCATTTATCAATCCTAAAATGTCCAGTTCCGAGACCAAATCGGTAACACGCCGCTGCGTTAACGCCTCCATGCCCAGATGTCCACACAATTTCCGGTACATATTATAGACTTCGCCGCTGGAGAAGCGGCTTTTGTTCCTTTCCCGGTGTAGCTGGAGCACACCACTTAACACGATTTTTGACTGCAGCGGCAGCGTTTTTACCACTTCAACTATTCTATTCGCTTCTATCTTTTTACCTGCGAGCCGCACATGCTCCTCCGTTACCAGCTCGGACCCCGTGCGTTCTGCAATTTCCCCTGATACGCGTAGCAGGTCAAGAGCACGCCGCGCATCACCGTGCTCCTGAGCAGCGAAAGCCGCGCAAAGCGGTATCACCGAGCCGTCTAACGCCGATTCGTTGAACGCTATTTCCGCCCGTTCACCTAGAATATCCTGTAGCTGGTTCGCATTGTAAGGCGGGAATATTATTTCCTCCTCGCCTAACGACGACCTCACTCTTTGATCCAGTAGCTCCGTAAAGGTCAGGTCATTTGAGATGCCTATCATGCTTATTTTTGCGTGATTTAGCTCGCCGTTTATCCTTGAGAGATTATATAAAGCCCCCTCTCCTTTGCCTGCTAACCTGTCCACCTCGTCCAATATCACGATTACGCACCTATCTTCCGTATCTACCGCGGTCTTGAACTCGGAATACATCATATCCATCGGCCATCCGATCATCGGAATTTGCTGATTAAATGCCCGTGCAAGATAAGCAAAAATCCGATACTGCGTATCGAATACCTCACAGTTGATATATAGCATAATACATTTGCTGCCCCTTTTCCCCGCCATCTCTTCTAATTCCTTGCTTACATGTTTCACCGTAGCGGTCTTACCTGTTCCAGTTTTGCCATATATCACAATATTAGAAGGTGTTCCCCCTTTTAACGCGGGTGATAACGTATCTGCTAAACCTATTATCTGCTTCTTCCGATGCGGTAAATTCTCAGGGACATAGGTGGGGCGAAGCACCTCGCGGTTTGTAAATATCTTGCCATCGCCCATCAGGCCATCGAACAGGTTTTCCATTTCTTCTCTTTACCCCGCTTTTTATATTTTATTTTTGTACTTGTATAATAATTTCAATAAGAATGTGAAGGTAATAGGGTATAATAAAAGTATTGTTTCAGGTATGTTTCTACTGGAGCGCTTGTCTTGCCTGCACCGACAGGCTATATGCAGAATGGAAGGACGATGAACGAAAAAATAAAGGAATATTTGGAGACTAAGTACGAAACGCCGTTGCGTGTACTGAGTGTAAAGGAGTTGGGATTGGAGTCGCAAGAACAAAAGGAAGATTTAGGAGAAATAAAGGGGTTTGGATATGGCAAACCGTATTTCGTGAAGTTCCAGACGGGCGGCGCGGGAGAAATAAAAGAAGTAGTTATCTCATCGATGAGGGGGAATGGTTTTGGACATGACCATTTCGCTGACCGTGCGCAAATACTGATATGGCAGCACCATGCGTTTAATACGCTGCCGAAACACGTAAAATCGCTCGATGTCGGTTACTTTACGCGGGACGGGAGGATGGAATCCGCGAGTGATGCTGAGGAATATTTCATTACATGCGATAAAGTAGAAGGCGCCGAATACGTTAAAGACCTGGATAGGCTAAGGGACGGTGGGGAAGTGAGAGGAGAGGATAAGGAGAGGACATCTGCCCTGGCTGCCTATTTGGCGGATATTCACGCGGTTAAGAGCGACAAGGCTGAACTTTATGTGCGAAGGATAAGGGAATTGGTAGGGCATAGCGAATGCATATTCGGGCTCACGGATAGTTATCCGCCTCAAAATGGGTTCATAACAGGCGAAGAGCTCAGGGATATAGAGAAGCTCAGTATAGACTGGAGATGGAAGCTGAAGGAGAGAACAAAAAGGTTGTGCATGGTTCATGGCGATTTCCATCCTTGGAACGTGATGTTCCGTAAAGGGACCGATTTTACCGTGCTTGACCGCAGTCGAGGAGAATACGGGGAAGCCGCTGACGACGTCTCCGCGATGACCATAAATTATCTCTTCTTCGGGCTGCTCAAGACAGAGGGCAATGCGATTGACCGCGGGTTTAAGAAGTTATATGACTTGTTTTTTGATGTGTATCTTGAAAAGACGGGTGATTACGAAATACTAGAAGTAATACAGCCGTTTTATGCATTCCGCGGGCTCGTGGTTGCTTCGCCTGTATGGTATCCCGGCATATCGCTTGACACGCGGATGAAACTGTTTAACTTCATACGGAACGTGCTTGAAGCGGAGGAGTTTGACTATAAGGGCGTGAGTAAGTATTTGGAAAAACCTTAAAATTTGACAGAGCAGGAGCAGGTAGGTAGTGTAGATTCTATCCAGGCGTGGCTTGGGGATGTATCAGAATTAGAAAGTTTGGCGAATAACCAATAACTTTTCAGAAATACGGATGCGATGACCAAATTCTACGAAGTAAAAAGAAGAGACGGTGCAGCAAGAACAGGGAAATTGTCGGTTGGAGAAAATCATGTACAAACGCCTCTGATGCTCCGAGTTGATACCATAAGCAAGAAGAAAGGAGAACTGGAAGTATTTAACGTGGAAAATCAGAACCTCGATGATTTATCTTCTGAAGAAGCATGGAACGCTCCACGAGGCGCGGTCATCCTGCCGGAAGTTCATCCTATGTTTACAAAGGTAAAAGAAGCAATACCCTCGCTATTTGTCGATTTCTCCGTGCTTTCTTTCGCTTCTGCGATGCTCAACAGCCCACGGGATTTTGTGCGCAGGATAATCGATGCGAGAAACGCAATACCGCCTGATGTAGCATTGTGGGTTCCCGCGATAGCGACGGCGGAGAATGCTACACTTATGTTTTACATGGGCGTGGACGTAATAGACGATACGAACGCGGTGATAAAAGGCTGCCAGGGTATTTATCTCATGGAAGACGGGGAAGTACGAGTGAGTGAACTGGACGAATTGCCGTGTAATTGCCATATTTGCGCTTCTTTGAGTATAGATGAGTTAAAGCAGAAGAATAACAAGGAACGGGCTTCATTAATCGCAAAGCACAATACGCTGGTGCTGGATAAAGAGGTAAAAAAAGCAAGAGCGTGCATCAGAGCAGGTAATTTGCGTGAGTACGTGGAGATGCGAGTCAGGTCGTCACCTTTTTTGACCGCTATGCTTCGCATTTTAGACAGCGAAGAAGAAGCGTATTTTGAACGCCGAACGCCCGTCGCTCGAAATCGGTGTATGATGGCAAATACAATGGAATCGCTGAAAAGGATAGAAGTAAAGCGGTTTGCGAGCAGGGTTCTGGAACGGTATGAACCGCCGGCGAGGAAAATATTGCTGATATTACCGTGTTCTGCGAGGAAGCCTTATTCCACGTCACCGTCTCACACGAGGTTTATAGATGCGATTGCAGGTTATAGAGGTCAGATACATGAGTTGATTTTAACGTCGCCACTGGGTGTAGTGCCACGAGAGCTGGAAGCGGTCTATCCCGCAGCATTCTACGACATTCCCGTAACGGGCTACTGGGATGCGGAGGAACGGGAATGGGTCTCTTCATGCTTGCGTGCATACCTTGAGCGGAAAATGAAGAATTATGACGTGGTGGTTGCACATCTCACCGGTGCGTATAGAGAGATATGCGCATCTGTTGCGAAAGATTCAGGCATAGAAATCGCATACACGTGCGAAGAAGACGAAGGGACAACTTCAAAAGAGGCTTTGAACAGGCTGAAGGAACGAATAGCCGGGTTATGTGATGATAAACAGCGGTTATCGGGATTTAAGATGAAAAAGAGCATGATAAAAGCAATGGCTGATTTTCAGTTTGGGCTCGGTGCTGGGAAGCAACTGCTGGGCAAAGAAGAAAGAGAAAGAGGAGAAAGACTGAAAATAAACGGTAAGTTCCCTTCTTACAAACTCGGCTCGAAGGGCGACGTTCTTGCGAGACTCGTGCCTGCATACGGGCTTTTAACTCTTACGGTGAAAGGAGCGCGAAGAATTGAAAATTTACTTTCTTCTTACAAGGTGGAGATAGGCGATTTTGTTCCCAGAGGTTCGATATTGGCGCCTGGGGTTGTAAACGCGAGTGAACAAATAAGAGTGAATGATGAAGTCGTGTTCCGCGGCGAGAAGGCGTTTGGTGTGGGTAGAGCGAAAATGAGCGGTTGGGAAATGGTGGAGTCGCGGAAGGGTATGGCGGTGCAGGTGAGGGAGGTGGAAGAAATTGAGTGAGCAGGCTGACGAGCTTGGTGCATATATTGAATTAATGGATTTGCAGTTAAGGCATCCTTTTACAACAGATATTCCTCTCGCTAATGGTAGACGAATATCTTCAGAAGAATTTGTTTTTGCAATAACACCGAGCAGATACAGGAAATTGGAACAAATTAGAGGTGATTATAACTTCAAAATCGGCGATCAAGAAGAATACCCATGCAATATTCTCCATTTAGCGAGAAATCAAGTGAGATTACAGATAGAAGGTTTAGATGCAAAGCAAATTGAAAACGGAACAATCAATGTGGATACGAGTAACATCATAGAACGAGAAAAGGAGGGTTTACAGCAGTTAGCGGGGGAAAATTTCATTGGAAGAAGGCGTTTATTATTTGGTAACTATGAAATTTCGGGTGGTGCCCGACACGACTGCATATTTGAAGAGGATTTGAATGAAGAGCAAAAGTGCGCTGTTGAATATGCTGTCGGCGTTCAAGATGTGTATCTCATCTGGGGTCCGCCAGGCACGGGAAAGACGACAATTGTTCCGGAAATTGTACGCAATTATATCCGATTGCATAAGAAGTATTTGTTTAGCACAGAGGTAGAGTTCGAAGATGACATGAACAAAGACATTATCCCGGAGAAACTGAGGGAGACATTCAAAACGGGGGAATTTTTGATTGCGGAAAATGCCGCCATCAGGAAAGAAAAAGAGGGTAAATGGGAAATAACCGATGGAGAAAAAATTTATATTGTCAAGAAAGAAGATGGAAAGTTAAAGATTTATCGCAAAAGTAATCCGAAGATACTGGTATGTAGTTACACAAACAGAGCGGTGGATAACGTGGTGATGAAATTGTTTGACCGATATAAAGAAATCATCGTCCAATTTGGTTCCTCTACGCTTACGGAGAAATATAAAGATGCACTTTTTGATGAACAGCTTGAAAAAAAGCGAAAGGCGATAGAAAGAAGGATCGCAGAAAAGTTCAAACGGCTGCTCAGTCCATTAAAGCGAGAGAAGAAGGAGAAAGAAAAAGAAGTAGAGCCAAAAAATAGAGAGAACGGACGACTTGAAGAGAAGAAAAAGCGCATTAAAAGAGAAATTGAAGCATCAAACGCTGAAATAAGCCGTTTTGAAAAGCAGATGACTGATAAAGAGCACACACAGCTCAAAACCAATCTCGAAGAGGAGATTGCCCGAATTAACGGACAGTTGCAGCAATACCGAGATAACCTTATAGAACTCCCGGCAAAAAAGAAGGGAATTAACGAAGAAATAAAAGAACTTGAAAAACATGCTAGCACGTTAGAAGATGTCAAATCGGACATTAAAGGGCATTTGGCCGAATGGAATGAAAAAGAGAAGAATACCGCCAATATTATCCTGATAATAGAGTATTATCTGGATTTCGCCGAAGGTCCGAGACAAGAAATTGAATCGCTAAGCGCTGAAATACCACATATTAAGAGGCAGATAGCAGAAAAAGAACGCTCTCTGCTCAACGCTCAGTTCACGAAGGAGATAAACCAAATTGATGAAGAATTGCGAAGTTACAGGGATAATCTTAACGAACTCCAACAGGAGAAAGAAGAGATTAACCGAGCGATAGCGAGAATAGAAAACGAAATTCCCAGATTAAACAGTAATATATCAAGCATTCGTGAACAGTCGGATGAATTGAAGAAAAATGAGCCCGAGATAGCTGATATAATCCACATCGTAAACTTTTATCTGGAATGCGCCAGAAGGAATAAAATTGTGGCTTTCAGGGAAAAACACGCATTTAAGCGGCGAAATCCGTTATACGAGCAATATGAAGAAAAGATAAATGAATTGCAATTAGCACGAAGAAAACGCATCGAACGGGAAGAAATATTACAGGGGAAATTGGAAGAGCAGAACGAGGAACGAGAGACGATAACAAAGCTTCAAAATGAGTTAAATGCACGAGAACGCGAAATAAGAGAAAAGGAAAAGGAATTGATACGTAAAAAGGAAGAGTTAATTGCTGTTAAAGAAAATCACATGAGTTTGTCAGGAAACATTGAAAGAAGTGAAAAGAAACGAGAGGAATTAAAAGGGGACAGAGAGTTACTTGCTCGTGGTGACTTAGAATATGACAGGAATGCGTTAAGAAGAGAAAATCAAGAATTGCGTGTGTTATACGATGATTTAGACTGGAAAAATAATAGGATCCGGTATGGTTTGAGTGATTTCATACGTGGACGGCAAAAACTGTTATACGAGCAATATAAACCGGAGATAACGGAGTTGCAATTAGAAGGAAGACAGCGCATCGAACTGGAAATAATATTACAGGAGAAATTGGAAGAGCAGAACGAGGAGCGAGAGCTGATAACAAAGCTTCAAAGTGAGTTAAATGAACGGGAACGCGAAATAAGAGAAAAGGAAAAGGAGTTAACACGTAAAAAAGAGGAACTAAGCACTCTTGAAAAAAAGCCACACGAGGTTGTCAGGAAATATTGAAAGCGGAGAAAAGAGACTGGAAGAGTTAAAAAGGGATATTGAATCGCTTGCTCACGGCAAATTAGAATATGACCACGGTATCTTAAGAGAAAATCCAGAACTGCGTGCGTTATACAACAAATTAAACAAGAAGCAGAGCGAAAAGAGGCAGAAAGAGTCTGATTTGGAAGAAATGAAACAGAAACGCAGTTCTTTGAGCGGCTTGATTGAAAAACTGATGATTTCGGTCAGGGAAAAAATTGAAGAAATCAACGCGCTGGAGCAGGAAATGCATAAGGAAATCCAGGAGAAGTTGGATGAAGCGAAATTAGCCATTCTCAAAGAAAAACAGATTATCGCAACGACAAATTTAAGAACATACAACAAGCTCTTTGAGAGCATTAACTTTGACCTTGTCATAATGGATGAAGCGGGAGCTATTGATCTGCCGGGTGCTGTTCTCCCCTTCTTAAAAGGCAATAAGTTCATATTGCTGGGTGACCCCAAGCAACTTCCGCCTATTTTAGTGGACAGACCGACAGAAATCAGAAGGTTTGTTGAACAAAAACCGAGATTAAAGTGGAGCATTTTTAAAAGGTTCTGCAAATTCAACTATGGGGATAATCAATTAATTATGCTAACATCTCAATACAGGATGAAGAGAGAGATAGCAGATTTTGTTAGTTCATCCTTTTATGAAGGATTATTAAATACGCCCGCGGAGATAGAAATTGGTGAAAGGCTAAGTGAATGTCAGGATGATGACATTATAAGCAATCGCTATCCGATGGTATGCTTTCGAAGAAGATTCTGGACTGATTACGACAAAAGTGGTTCTGCATTTTCTATTGGCGAGGTTGATTTTCTCAAAAAGATAATCGAAAAGTTTAAGGATGAATATGGTGAAGAAATCTATGAAGAGATGGCAATAATATCTCCGTATAGGGCGCAAATAGGTATAATAGAGGATGAAATTCATGATGTTGAGTGCGGGACGGTACATACGTTTCAAGGACTGGAGAAAAGTATTATCCTTTATGCGACCACTAAATATTGGGGTGGAAGAATCAACGATTTTGGATATTTATTAGAGGGAGAGACGAGCAAAAATCTTCTGAATGTGGCGGTTTCGAGAGCAAAGGAGAAGTTTATAATTATAGGAAGCGAAGACCTCTTCAATAGAGTGGAGATATACAGAAGGCTTTATGGGCATATCGAAAATGTGGGTTGTGTGGCGGATAGACCTGTCAGGGGATATGATACGGAGAGCCAGTGCGAGGAGTGCGGCAGGGTCATTCATGAATGGGAAAACAGATACATGGACCGATACTGCTGGAAATGCTATTTATTACATCGTTTGAGAAATTTCTTGGTGGAGAGACCACGAAACTGTAACGCAGAGGATACTCACCTTTTGCGCTCTTCTGATGAGGTGCGGATTGATGACTGGTTTTATCGGAACAGGGACTGTATAGGAGAACATGAAGTTGAAAGAAGAGTTCCAGTTGATAGGGAGATATATTGTGACTGGTTCTTGCCCCAGAGGAATATATACGTGGAATACTGGGGTTTGATGGATGAAGAGTGGTATAGAGAGGCGAGAAGAGTAAAAGAAGAGTTGTATAGACAAGCAAACCTGAGATTAGAAAGCATAGAGCCAGAAGATATGGGGAATTTGGATGAGATACTTCGGCTGAGATTTAGATGTTGAATCAATAAGAAGTGATAGTCAGGTGTATGAGATGGAAAAAGTTGAGCGGAAACGCTTTTAAATTTAAAAAATAAAAAGTGTCATTCATATATAATGCAAATCATATAGAGATACCTATGGCAAAGGAAGAAAAAGAAGGCAAAGGGGAAGAAGTGCCAGAAAGGTTTGTGGAAGCAGTAAATGAATTCTATGATTCTTCGGATATTATTTTCAAATGTTTTGATGATATATACAGTGAGTATTTACGAGGTAAAGATATTCAAAAGGATTTGAAGGGCTTGTTAGATAATAAAAGTCATATTTTCTATTTGATACGGGATATCCTCCTTGCAGAAGAGGGGACTAAAGAGTGGTTCGATAAGGCTAAAATAGAGGGAAATAAAAGGGATAAAATATTTGAGTTCGCACAAAGATACTCGGATTTAAAAGATGAGATGGTATCGCTAATATTAAGAGAAAATTTCGGGTGGTTTAATTGTTGGATAGATCTCCTGTCTGATTGGGAATTTGATGAACGCCAAAACACAGTAGTAATGGAGATTAAGTTGCTTTCAGTCTCAAATAAAAAAATACTGCACATGAAATATAGTATTGATAACATATACGAGCTTGTAAGAGAAATACAACTAAGGATAAAAGGTTGCCTTTCTGAAAACAGAGATAAGAGCATTAAGAAGGAGGTTATTACTGATATTGAGAAGACAGCAAATAGGATAATTAATGATGCGAATGAAGTTTTAAATCTGACAAAGCAATTAAAAAAAGCAGATGAAGAAGAGGAATAAAAATGGAACGAGTTACAACGCAGGTAAGAAGCATTAAGGAAAAAAATGAAGGAGTTAGGGCAATAATGAAATATGTTGAGCCACTTTTATTCAACTATCCTCAAAAGAAGGGGCTCAAAGTTGATTTTGCTTCATCCGACGTTTTTGCTGTCCCTAAGCTTTTATCTCGTCAAAGGGTAGAATCGGAGATAGAATCAAGTGCATCCTCGCAAAAATTATCATCCATATTTTCAACCACATTAAGAAGCCAAGCACTTACAGCCACGGCATCTGTCGCAACAATTATCTCTCTATTTGCTCTTTATTACGGCTTCTTATACGGCTATTGGGCAATTGTGTGGTGTGGTCTCATGACTCTGGTGATTATCTTCGTAGATATGTGGATAGTGGCATCACGTGAAAGGAAAAGGCATGAAAGAAGATGATAGTTCCATCTGGAGTGTTATAAAGGCGATTGTTGAACGTCATTCTCTTAATGGCACAGTAAAGGTCGTTGCAGCAATTGGCGTTTTTATAATTATGCCAATGGAAGGATTCCAAAAGTATTATTTGAACTTTCCTCTTCCTTTCCTTTTATTTTTCTTTTTCATGTGGGCATGGGTTAACATAATATTTGACATAATCTCTAAGAAGCTTGAGGAGGCATAACGCGAAATGAAGCACATCACAGAATCGCCACAATATATCTTGGTTGATAGATGCACCAAATACGTTTTTGCACCTATTACCGCTTTAGCCTTTACATTAGGCCTAATTTCCTATTTATCTGCCAATATAGGCATGACTGTTGGCCTCGCAGGAATAGGAATCACATCGCTGTTGTTAACAATAGTGTTCTCGGTTACAAAGACCGCCTTAAAAGAGTAATTGTAAGCACAGCGCTTCATCCCAACTCCACCCCAAACACCCGCTCAAAGTTCCGCTCTACTTCCCTTTCCGTCTCATCGAACTCAATCTTCCTTTGCCTTGATATCTCTTCATACACCGCTTTTACGTGCTGCGGAACGTTCCTCTCTTCCTCTTCGATAGGCGAGAGATAGGGCGCATCCGTCTCGGTAAGTAAATGCGAAATCGGTACTCGTCTCGCCACATTCCTCATGCTCTTGCTTCGCACGATAGATGCAGGCAGCGAAATGTGGTATCCCTCTTCGCATATCTGCTCCGCAAGCTGTGGCTTTCCCGTGAAACAGTGAAATACCGCTTTCCTTATGTCCTCATCGGTGATGATTTTCAATCCTTCTGCTATTGCCTCGCTACCCGTACCACGCAAATGAAGCACAACCGGCAAATCAAGCTCCTTCGCCAACGCAAGAAACTCCACAAATACCTCCTTCGTCCTCTTTATCTTTAACGGGTCCCTTATCCAGTGGTAATCAAGCCCTATCTCGCCAATACCCACAATTCTTCCTTTATTCTCTGATATGAACTCCTCATACTCGCCTATCTCCTGGTCCGTTTTCCCGCCTACGTGTATCGGATGCAGCCCGAGCGTAACGAAAACGAAGTCTGTATGCAATTCCGCGAGCTCTAACGCAGCCTTTGCGTCTTCAGGCTCTACAGCACTTGTTACCACGCCTTTTAATACCTGCTTCGCTTCCTCTATTACTTGCTCTCTATCCGCATCATACTGCTCAAACGTTAGATGACAGTGTATGTCTATGATTCCAATCACCTCGAAACCTTTTCTTAGAAAGAAACGCTTTACCAATAACTTTTTTTTTAAAAAAAAAGAAAAAGTGTTAGCCAAGCATCTTACTCATGCAGCCCGCTATCAGCCCACCAATGGCATCATCCATGAAAACATCCAGTTGGCTCAATATCCCGGGCTTCCTCGTATCGTAATAGAAGAAATTAAAAAGCGCCTTTTTCCCTCCTATATATTCCGCTATGTCAATGCCTATTAGCTCATCAGCGACAATACAGGCGGCATCTTCCTCACCCGCCTTACCTGCTCTACCTTTTCTTATCTCTTCCTCATCGGAATGAAGCGCCGCTGCCAGCAGCAATGCCACGTTCACATCCGAACATTCCTTCTTTATCGTCGCTTCCAACCTCCTTTTTAGCTCTTGTTCTCCTGCTCCTGCTTCTACTGCTTCTCCTTCTACTGGTGGCACATAGAGTTCCAGAGCTGTTGATACCATATCTTCCAAATATATCCCTCGTTCTTCCAGCCTTTTCAGTATCGGTCTGTCCGCCGTTAACCCATTGTACAGAAAAAGAGCTTCCTTTACGCCTTCTCTTACCTCCTCGTACACCGCATTCCCTAATTTCGTCGCCTTACCCGCAAATATCTCCTCCTCTTCTTCTGCGAACTGCGAAGCGTTTTTGACAAAAGTTTTAGGAAAACTTTTACAGGCAACAACCACGGAATCCGTAGAATCACCTGTAAACAGGTCTCCCTGCTCATCTCGCATATCGAGGTCAAATAGAGCTGCGGTTTTCGCTTCCGTCGCTACAATTAGCGTATTCGCCATCGCAGCCTGAGACAGGTTCTTCTCTATCACTAAGATTATGTTTATCGTTGATGCGGATATGCCCGCGGTGATAATCGCTGTTATAGCTCCTTTCTTCTTGATTACTGCATTCTCCATTGGCACCGCAGTCATTATTCCAACCACCTTTTCCCGTTCTAATTTTTTTTCCTCGATGAATGAATCAAAGACCGCAAAAGCATCGCCATGGAAATCATCGCTCACGTTCAGGTTTATTATCGTGCTGCTCGCCCTGACATAACCACCGTTATAGACCGCAGAACTCAAGACTTTAAAATCCTCATTCGCATGCACCACAATATATCCTTTCTCTCTTTCTATTCTCATACCGTGCTCCTTTTATAACCACAAGATTACACAGATTTTCACGAGAAAAATCTCAGATTTCTGGTCTTGTGTTAATCTCGCGAAATCTCGTGGTTTATTAATTGCAATTTGTTACTGGAATGACTATAATATTTAAAAAGCACTTTTAAATAAGGATAATAATTAATTTATAATACGTTACTTGATAAAGGAGGGATAAAACATGAGTGCGGGAGCTACAACACAAATAAAAATATCAAAAGGGCAAATTACCATTCCAGAATCCCTTAGAGAACAATATGAATTGCATGACGGAGAACCAATTGTACTGATACCCGTTGAGAATGGAATTATGGTGAAACGTAGGTGTGACATGAAAAGTTTACGAGGGTCAGTAAAGGAGATAGATGTAGAAAAAGCATCAAAGTTCATCAGAAAACTAAGGTCGGAATGGAGGATTAAATGAGATGAAACTGTTCACCGCTGATGCTGTGGCAGTCCTATCCTACTTAGCGGATAAATTACCGCATAAATCCAATGAAATTTTTAAAATTGGAGAATTGCAAGAAGTGGAAGTCATCTGGTAATTTTTAATCGTTCCTCCCCCATCAGCGCGTTGTATTTTGAGTTTTCCACTGTTTACTGAGCATATTCAGTGCATCCATTAACCGCTCATTCTCCTCCTCCTGCCTCACCGAAAACCTTATATGCGAAGGCAAGCCAAAGGACGTGCAATCTCTCACCAGAAGCCCCTGCTTCAAAAGCTCTCTTTTCACTTCACTTGCTTTCCCATTCCCCATTTGCAAAACATAAAAATTAGCATCTGATTCTACCTGCATATCCCTCTCTCTAAGTCGGTTTTCTATTTTTACCTTGCTTCTTTTTATCTTCTTCTTCGTATCCGCTAAAAATTCGTCTGAACCTTCTGCGCCGCTTATCACCGCCGACCCTGTGCGCTGTGCAAATGCGGTAACACTCCACGGAACTTTTACTTTTCTCATCGCCATTATGTTCTCTGCAGAAGAAATCGCATATCCAAGCCGTATACCCGGGATTGCATAAGATTTCGTCAGTGACCTCAGAATAACTAAATTTCGCGTGGAAAAGGTATGCGATGGAAAAGCATTTTCGACAAAGTCAATATACGCTTCATCCATCACTACCAGCGCATCTACTCTCTCCGCTTCTTCTATTATCTGCCACAATTCCTCTTTGCCAAGGTACTGCCCGGTTGGATTATTCGGATTGCAAAGGAATACCACGTCATCTGGTTTCATTTCCTCTACAATCCGCTCAGGATAGATATGCAGACCCGGCATTTCTATTCGGTTGATTGTTCCCCCCATCATCTTCGCCGCAAGTTCATATTCGCCATACGTGTGCTTCGGCATTAGCACCCTATCTCTTACAAACGCGAGAGCTACAAGCTGGATTAGTTCAGAAACACCTGCTCCTACTAACACTTCCGCTTCTTCACATCCAAATTTTTTGGCTATCTGTTCCCTCAACTCGTGGGATTCGGTGTCCGGATACGTGTTTATTTCGAATATCGCTTCTTTTAGCGCACTGAAAACAAAATCCGGCGGTCCATACGGGTTCAAATTCGTACTGAAGTCTATTACTCCACCTGCTCCATCCTTTTCCCGTTTCCCACCGTGCTCACAAATTTCTATTCCCTGTAATGCTGTTCTTGGTTCGACCAATTTCCGCTCCTGTTAAATCTTTTATAAATGATATTTTAGAGGAAAAAGGATACTGAATATGAATAACTTTCAATTCCGTATTGTGGCTATTTCATTTAAGACATTATCTAATACTTTTTGCAGAAAAAAACTTAGATGCCCCTTCTATTTCTCGTTTCCAAAGCAGTTTTTCTTTCACGGAGACGGCATTAAAAGTTTTTTACCCACATCCGTGGCCATCCACTGGTTCTGCCTGCCTACTCTTTTCCCTTTGACTAAACCTTGACTTACTAACTTCCACAGATGAACTTGGGCAGTGTTCCAAGCTATACCTACTTCTTTAGCAACCATTTCCGTTGTAACAGGCCAATCCTCTTTTATGAGGTATCTTAAGATGCTTGTTTCAATTTCATCCATGTTAATCGTATTTCATTGTGAAACTTATTAAACATATGTCGTTAAGAGATATTTTTCGAAAGTTTTATATACCCAAAATGGTCAACCTTATGAGCAACCATTATGATACGTCACAATTCAAAAATCGAAAAATCGAAACTAAAGGTTTTGATAATTTTAATACTTGTCCCTTTGTTTTTATTTGCGTCAATCGGAGACATAGGAGCACACTCCGGATGTTGTTCTTGGCACGGTGGGGTTTGCAGTTACCAATGTTCTCATGGTGGTATCGGTTATTGTTGCTGTGACGGGACTTCACTCTCGGCGACATGTGCTCCTTATTATGCACTGTGTAGCGATTACAGCCCTCCACAAGTTACAACCAATGTGGCAACAAGTGTTACTACAATATCAGCAACGCTAAATGGTAACCTTGATTCAACAGGCGCGCCCGTAAAAGAACATTCGGGTTCTATTACTTGCCAGCTATGGTTTGAATACGGAAAAACAGCATCTTATGGCTATTCCACACCTAAACAGTCAAAATCATCAGCAGGCTCATTTAGTGCAAGTGTATCGAGCTTGGATGATGATACCACTTACCACTTCAGAACAGTAGCATCAAGCGGTGTAGGCACCGATTACGGATCCGATCTGACTTTCACAACAGATACACCAACACCCACACCAACGCCCACACCTCATAATTGGACTAAGAAAGCTGATACACCTGCTACTGGTGGATATGGTGAAGCAGTAGTTGGCACAGACAATTACATATACATTGCGAGATGCATGCATGCTTCTTCTACTCCTTATTTCTGGCGTTATAATCCAACAACGAATAGTTGGGATCCGAGAGATACATCAGGACTTCAAACCGGAGCATTTAGAAATGGCGCAGCACTTACATGGGATTATGACGATTCAATCTACGCTTTACTTGGTGGGAGATATAGCGACAGTAACCGGCGTCTTTTTTATCGCTATGATAGGTCAAATAACAGTTGGGAACAATTGACAGATACTCCCCACGCCCAAGGTGCTGGGGATTCCATAGCCTGGTCGGGATATGATGACCTGATTTATGCAATATTAGGAAGTAAAGAGCATGGAACGGTTTTTGCTTGCTATAATATTTTCACCAATTCATGGAATGCTTTGCCTTTTAATCCAAACTGGACAACTACTGACGACGGTGCTTCTTTGGTCTGGACAGGTGGAGAATATTTATATGCACTGCGGGGAGAATATGATGAGACTGTTCCAAATGGAGATTTTGCTCGCTATCATATTCCCACAAAGGCTTGGGAAGATATGAGCCCTATACCTGAGAGTGAAGGCGTTGGAGACGGCGGCTCTTTGCTATGGGTTAATGAGTATCCTGATTATACATTCGCTCTTGGCGGCGGTAGTTGTTTAGAAGATCCCGGATATAACTTCTATCGTTATAGCATTTCGCCTGACAATTGGGAACAATTAGAATCCCCACCCTGCCCAACAGGGTATTATGTTGGAAACAGATTGGGAGTTGCTAATGGACACATCTATTATTGGCAAGGTGCTCCCTCAACTTGGGATTGCGGTGGAAAGGCATTCTATATGTTTGAATTTGAAATATCCTTCCCGATTTTTGATACAAACCAGGGGACTTATCCAAGCATCTTCGGCACGCATAATGGAACAATCACGCCAAACCAAACGATTAATGTATCTAAACTTTACACTTATCCCTGCGTAGGAACCGGCGGGCATACCGAATACGCAAGAATATGGAACTCGGCTTTGGAAGAAACTGCAAGATGGGATGGTTACAAGGGGGATTGGCACAACATTTCATTTAATGAAACTTTCACGCTTGTAGCCAACGAAACATATAACTACACCATAAAAACAGGCTCTTATCCACAAATTCACCACACACCGGCACTGCCAACATCGAATGGCTGGATAAACTGCACTGAATTCAGAGATGCAAATGAAAAGATTTATTATGACTGGATTCCTGCCATTAAACTATATTTATAAGCCACTTCCACAGAGGAATGAATTTTATTAGCTTGTTTTCGACCGTTAATGCTAATTCACCCTCATAATCCCAGGTTATTATGGTCAAATTTTTGCACTTGAACTCGCTTGAAACCTTTAATAACGCTTCCGCCTCTCTTTTATCTATTCCTGCTCTGTCCGAGGCATAAGTTACTTGAATCAGTTGTTCGACTGCTAAACCACGTTTTAACACGAAGTCCACTTCTCTTTGCTGATAATCCCGGTAGTAATAGATTTCTAACAGTGGATTTTCATTTTGTTATAATGATTGAGATATTTTTATATAAATTCTTCTCCTAAATAAAGAATAATCATAACCGCGATACAGACAAGAGCGAAAATAAACGTGCTTCTTTTTGCTGTTCTTATCGCGCCCGCTATATGCTCACTTCTCGTACCCTCAAAGCGTTCGCCCACGACGTAATGCCCGACCTTCTCCAGCTTCACTTTTAACACTCGGCTCATTGCCGCTATTGTCAAAGGAGCAGTTTCGTTCGCATAGCCGCGATTTCTCAGATCTCCCTGTTTTGAACTTGAACCACCCGACAATAGAATCAAACCTGCTGCAATCCGCTCTGGCACGTAATTCAGTACGTCATCGGCTTTCGCAGAGAACCAGCCGAAATGCCGGTATCTCGTGGTCTTATACCCCACGGTAGCATCTAACGTATTTATCACTCGATAGAACATAGCACCAAAGACGCCGAAGAATGCAAAATAGAAGAGAGGGGCTATGACCGAATCAGCTATGTTCTCTGCTACGGATTCTACCGCTGCAGAATCGAGATGCTCCATATCTAAATCCGCTATGTCTCTCCCGACTATCTTTCCTACCGCTTCTCTCTTCGCTTCTAAATCCACCGCTTCCATTGCATATCTTCCATATCGTTCTAATCCCTTTACCGTGAAAGTCATCTTGAAAATGAGCGCTCCCAGGACAACATATAAAAGCCCGTTGTGTATGTGGTGGAGCATTAAACAAGGTAAGCAGAAAATAAACAGTATCAATATTGGATATATTACGCCAAGGATTTTCTCCTTTCTCGCATTCCCTCTCTTCGTTATTCTATCAAAGAAATACATCAGCCGACTTATCCACACAATCGGGTAATATTTTTCCGTTCTCTCCGGGGGGTCGCCTACCGTTATGTCCATAAGTATTGCGATTACAAAAATAGCCAGATGAGCAAGCAGCAAGTTCATTTGCATTCTTATCCGTAATAATATCCCCCTTAGCCTTTTGCTTATTGTGTAATTAAAGTATAACTACCTTCTATTTAAGACACAGATTTACACGGATTTACACGGCATGGACTTATTTATGTTTGACATTGTTGATTTTATCATCTGTGTTAATCTGCGTTAATCTGTGTCCACAATTTATTTTTTCTTGTCGTCTTGATTGCCAAGAAAACCTTTTCCTATCACGTAAATCTCTGCACTTCTTTTACGTGTGGCTGCTGGCGAATATGCCTTTGTATACCCGAATTTTTTCTGTACATCCTTGTAAAATTCGTTATAGCAAACACCTTGGAATATTTTTGCAACGAAACAGCCGTTATTACGTAAAAGCGCAGAAGCAACGTTCAATACGGATTTGGCCAGCTCAAAAGACCGAAAATGGTCATAATCTCTGTTTCCACTTAACTTTGGCGATGCGTCCGATAAAACGACGTCCACAAAATTCTTTCCTTTCGAAATCTTCATTAATAGCGTCTCTTTGATCGTCTTTATCGTTTCCATTTCGTTTGTTATGTCGCTTTTTAGTGATTCCACGCCTTCTATTTGTTCTATTTGCTGCAAGTCCACGCTTATAACTACTCCTTTCTCTCCAACTATCTCTTTTGCAACCTGTGACCAGCCTCCGGGAGCGGCACCCAGATCCACAACAATGTCGCCTTCTTCTATCACTTCAAACTTATTGACGATTTGCAACAGTTTAAACGCGGAACGTGCCCTGTAACCTTCTGCCTTCGCTCTTTTGTAATATCTGTCCGTGTTCAAGTCGGCTCTTTTTACCATGTCGTTGCCTTCTTTTTCGGATCAACAGTGGTTCCTTTTCACTTACCTTTAGTGATTATCCCTGCGAAGAGCTCATTTGCATCAACAACCAATCTCATCTACAGCAATCCCCGCTCTCTGAGTTCTTCACGCGTGCCTTCCGTTACTTTATTTCCGAGTTCAATCGCATCTTCCAGCGTCAATTTGCTCTTTTCTGAGAGCGATTCAAGTATGAACCTCTGTAATTCCCTTGACTTCTTCAATTCATGCTCGAAGATCTTCAGCCTTATGAGCTCTACAATCATCTCTTCCATTTCTGGAAACTCTTTTATCTTCTCTTCAAACTCTTCAGGTATTTCCAGTTTTAATTCACCCATTTCCACTACCTATAATAATATCGGCTATCCGCATATAAATCTTTCGTTTTTATTTCATTTCCTCCTCACCTTTATCTCCATCTCACTCCAATCATCCTTCACGCCCTTTAACGCCGAAACCGCACCCGCAATCGCCCTTCCCATCACGTTTTGCACGAACTCGTTTGCTTCTACCTCTTCCTTATCCACAAATATCTCCATTTCTACTTCTACGCCCATTATTTTCCCACTCCCTCTATTATAATAATTCTTAATATGGATTCCGTAATAAATAGCAAATAATGAACCACGAGATTTCACGAGATTAACACAACACTTTTTCTTTTTTTTTAAAAAAAAAGAAAACCTGTGCTAAAAGAAAAAAAAAATACAAATAATCTTGTGAAAATCTGTGTAATCTTGTGGTTAATAATTTTCGGAATGACTATATTTTCTTGTTTGTTTTTTCTCGTGGAAATTGGTTAAATCTTGTGGTTATCCGAATTCGTATCAAAAAACGGCTCTCGGTATTGCATCGCCAATTTCAATCTGTTTATTATATGCTTTTCATCCACGCTCTCTATGGGAACGAGATTATCATTCCTCAGTAAGCAGGGTTTTATTTTCCCGTCAGACGTTATTCTCAATCGCGAGCAATTCGCACAGAACTCGGTATTCGCTATCGGATGAACAACCTCTACTTCTACACCATCCACAAAATATTTTCGCCTGTGTTGCAGCCTTCTGGTTTTTATCGCTGATGCTTTTGATTTCAGTTCGGATTCCACCTTTGGAAAATCAACTGCGTACTTCGACATAGTGAGGGGTTCTGCCCCAAAGGAGGGAATCAATTCTATTAGCTGCAGAATTACCGGTTCTTCTCCTTCTCCCTCCACCCCTGCACCTGCACCTCTTTTATTGCACTCACGCACAAAATCCATCATGGCGACCACCTCATCCTCGTTTATTCCGTTCAGCAGAACCATGTTCAGCTTTACCGGCGTAAGACCTGCATCTATCGCACTGTAAATACCTTCAATCAC
>JAUWNY010000107.1 GCA_030612405.1 Candidatus Methanophagales archaeon
TTCACCCTCGCCAATTCCTAACCGTCGTGCAATAGCTTTTGCCGTCTGCGCATGGTCACCGGTAACCATCACTACCCGGACCCCAGCACGCTTGCATTTCTGTACCGCCTCCATCGCTTCTTCTCTGGCTGGGTCTATCATCCCCTGGAGTCCAAGAAAAGTCAGCCCTTTCAAATCATCAGAATTGAGCGCTCTTTCCCCATTCGGCACGAGTTTATACGCCATACCCAGGACTCTCAAAGCTTCTCCTGCCATCTCATCCGCTTCTGCCATTATCTCCTCACTGCGTAGAGGTGCTGTACTTCCATTGACCAACTGGTTTTGACACATCCTCAGAACCCGCTCTGGCGAACCTTTCACATAAACCACATTTTCATTTTTATTCACGCCTTTGTGCAGAGTTGCCATACACTGCTGCTCCGCCACAAAAGGTATCTCATCGAGTCTGGGAAGGTGCTCGGTAATCCCTGCTTTGCTTGCGGAAACCACCAAAGCTCCTTCCGTGGGGTCTCCTACTATGCTATACCTTTCCTCATCCTTATTCTCAGTGAGGGAAGCGTTGTTGCACAGGTAACCGGCTTTCAACGTTTCAATCAGCTCTTCACCCTCTTTTTCTGGGGTAATTGCTCTGTTATCGAGAATGAATTCCCCCGAAGGTTCATATCCGACACCACTCACCTCGTATTCCTTTCCTCCGCAGTATATCCGCGATACGGTCATTTGATTTTTGGTGAGTGTCCCTGTTTTATCGGTGCATATAACCGTGGTGCAGCCAAGCGTTTCTGCCGCGGGCAGTCGCTTTATAAGCGCATTTTTACTCGCCATTGCCGTTACACCAAAGGCTAAGGTTATGGTCAATATAGCAGGCAGACCCTCTGGTATCGCCGCAACCGCCAAAGCCACCGATGCAAGGAACGAATACTCGAGCGGAAATTTAAATAATACCGCCAGTATAAAATTAAGAGCTGCAATTGCGAGGATGGCGATAACCAAAAACCGGGTAAAATCCGCCATCTTCCGCATTAGTGGTGTGATGATTTTCCGTGTCGCTTTCATAAGTTCTGCGATTCTCCCTATCTCTGCATGCTCGCCGGTACCCACTACAATGCCCTGTCCTGAGCCACGTGTGATGAAAGTGCCACTGAAAGCCATGCAGCACTGATCTGCGGGTGATAGGTCAGGCTTCGAGATGGGTTCAACGTTCTTTTTCACCGGGACCGATTCTCCGGTGAGTGCTGCTTCATCTGCATTCATGTTCTTTGCGTAGAACAACCGCAAATCCGCTGGCACTTTGTCTCCCTCTTCCAATAGAACCACGTCGCCGGGAACCAATTCACGTGCAGGTGTAACCTTCTTCTCACCATCTCTGAGCACGGTGCATTCCGGCGTCATCATCCTCTCCAGCGCTTCTACCGAAGCTTCTGCTTTGCCTTCCTGAATGAATCCTATTATCGTATTGGCTAAGACCACCGCCAGAATAACCCATGTATCCATCCACATATCCAGAACGGCGGTAACGAAGGCAGCAGCAAGCAAGATATAGATTAAAGCGCTGTGAAACTGCATCAGAAACCGGATGAGCGTGCTTCGCTTCTTGAACTTCAGCTCGTTATAGCCATATATCTCAAGCCGTGCTTTTGACTCGCTGGAGTTGAGTCCCGCACTGCCCGATTCTAAGGCTTCAAAAATCTGTTCCACTGACAGTTGATACCATCTTTTATCTTTCTGCAATGCTTGATTCCTCCAATATAAATAATGGTATTTATTTAGCTATTTTATTACCACAAGATTACACAGATTCTCACTAGAAAACAATATTAATTCATTGTCGCAGAATATCCACTATTCTCTCAATCACTTCGTTGACTTTATCGGGTTGGATAACACATTGAATTTTATCCCTACACGTATAGAGGGGATATGCGATTAAATATGCAAACGCGCCTCCGTGAATCATCATTCCAATATCGGAACAATGAGCAATTAGCTCTAAATTCACAATAGACAGGAGAACAAAAAAGCCGAGCAGAGCCCAACCTTTTTTCAGACCCACTCTAACAACGGTAGTACTCGAATTCCCAAAATCTTCACCGTAATCAGTTATTTGATGCGTGAGTAACGCCTCGCAACCAATTATCATAAACAGGGAGGCAACCAACACTGTAAGCGTATTTAAATCACCTCCTGCCAGCGTAAAACCCGCTAAAAAGGGAAACAAGCCAAACATCAGTCCATGAGTTATTATATCAACAATAAACCTCTCTTTAAGCCTTATGTATTCTACCGAATAGAGCGTGAGGAAAGAAATACTTAACACCGTGAATAAAACTCCGGTTAGGGTTAAAAAGCAGGAAAGTGTGATTGGAATTACGAGCAGCACACTCATGAGCACCAAAGTTTCTTTTTTCGCTACTTTGCCCGCGGAAAGTGGATTTTTACCCATCCTGACTTTTTTCGTATTCCGTTTGTCTATTTCAATGTCGAAATAGTTGTTTATGACGAACCCATAGCCTATCACACAGAAGAAGATTACGCCGATTAAAATAAGGGCAAAGGGCGTAGCATGTGCTAAAATCGCTCCTATAAGCGGGATAGGTGTAAAGAACTTTATCCATTCTTTGACCCTCAGCATTTTGAGGGTTTCTTTTAGGTTCATTTTATCCACTCCGTCCCGTATCTAAAAAACTTTTTTATACTATATATATGTTACAAATAGTTCATATATATGTATAAATGTATTCATACAAGATTGGATGACAAAATGCCAGAAAATGACGGTGTGCCGATAGTTCTGACAGCATCAATGATTGAAATGAGTGATTTTAATCTTAACCCGTTTATCGCTTTTTCCGGTGGTTTTCCAAAATTCCTTGTACGAAAAAAGCTTTATCCGCCGGTTCCCTTCAACCCGGATGGCACCGCAAAGTTCGCACCTTATGGCTTAAGAAAAATCGAGTCATTATTAATCGAAGAGTTTGGCGAGGAAAACGTAGTTACTGTGTATCCTACCAATCTGCACCGTTTTATCGGACCAAAAACAAAAATTGTGGGTATTTCTACAATGGACCCACTGGGTATAGGTTTCGTAAGTAGAACGTACACCAGTATTTTCGGCATAAATGGGAAACCTGCAACATTAGTAGAATTTGAAACCTTGCTTTCCAATCCCGCACTTAGGAAATACCGGGCTAAAATTATTGTCGGTGGCTCAGGCGCATGGCAAATTTCAAGCGCAAATATGCAACACAAGCTCGGCATAGATACAATCGTAATCGGGCAGGCAGAGCACTCGCTTATACAAATCTTCAGAAAAGCTCTGAATGGCGAAAAACTTGATAAAATAATCACAATGCAAATACCCGAAGGTGAAGAAATCCCCGTCATTAAAAAACCTTCAATCTATGGAACAGTTGAAATAACACGTGGTTGTGGTCGGGGATGTGCGTTCTGTTCACCTACACTGCGTCAGCGATATTCCCTCCCCCTGAAACATATTCTAAAAGAAGTTGAACTGAATGCAAAAAGAGGAACACGAGCAATTCTTCTTCAGACCGACGATGTGTTTCTATACAAATCAAAACCAAACTTTATTCCAAACAGGGAAGCGATTGTAAAGCTCGTTCAGGATATAGATAAGATCAAAGGTGTCGATTACATACAGATTGCCCATGCCTCTCTTGCTCCTGTGGTTTACGATAGAAAAATTGTTGAAGAAATAGCTCCGATACTCGTTGAGAAGTCTTTATGGCGGTGCAATGGCAAACGTTGTGCTTCTATCGAAGTAGGAATAGAAACGGGTAGTGTACGATTAATGGAAAGATATATGAGAGGAAAGATGCTACCTTATAGACCTGAACAATGGCAAGATATTGTTGTCCAATCGATTGGGGTTCTAAATGATAATGATATCCATCCGTTAGCGACATTAATTTTGGGTTTGCCGGGGGAACAGGAAGAGGATATACTCGCTACTATCACTCTTCTCGATAGACTTAAAGGAGCTAAAATCCTTTATGTTCCGCTTCTCTTCACGTCAGAGGAAGAGTGTACGTTGAAAAGGCAAAAACATAAAGACCTCAAGAATCTTGACGAATTACACTGGGAAATCATTGCGAGATGCGGTCGCTACGATATAGACACTTGGAAACCGGAAATAAATAAAATGGTTATGGTCGGCAGTTTGTTATCATATCCTTACTACCGGTGGAAACATGGCAAAAAAATCTTTAAAGTAATCATGAAATTTTCGGGATTGGATGAAATATTCGTAAATAGAAAAATAGGAATTGAGTGTCAACTACAATATTGCATCTCTGGTTCCAATATAGAGATGGAGGAAAAATAATTAAAAATGATATACAAAATTTTAAGAGTTTTATTGGTAAAGCCAAAGGGAAGAAAAGGCTTGGGGTTTGCAGCGGATGTAATTCCCATAGGCTTAGAATACATCGCGGCATCAATAGAAAAGGAAGTTGACTATGTTCATATAATTGACATGGAATTTGAAAAGCACTCATTTCAACATTTTCTAACTATTTTTCAACCAGATTTAGTTGGTATAACAATGTCAGCAACAGACCATAATGAAGGTTTGCATCTCGCTAAACTCGCTAAGGATAATGGTATTACAACAGTACTCGGTGGTTATCATCCAACTGCAATACCAGATGAATTGCTTTCGCATCCACAAGTTGATATTATTGTCAGAGGCGAAGGCGAACTCACAATGAAAGAGCTTGTACAAAAAGGTTCTCCTGATGGAATTCTTGGGATTTCATACAAAAAAGATGGGAAAATAATTCACAATCCGGATAGACCGCTAATAGAAAATTTAGATTCTCTACCATTTCCAGCAAGGCATCTCAGAAGATACAAATACAGGGATTATATGATCAACAATGGCAAAGAAGTAGATGGGATTACAATGTCACGGGGTTGCTGGGGAAGATGTAGTTTTTGTTGTGAACCATATATGAGTAAAAGTCGCATGCGTTTTAGGTCGCCTGAAAATATAATGAACGAATTGTTTGAAATTGTATCTTTTCATAAAGGAAAATCATTACAAATTTTTGCAACAGATCCTCATTTCATAGGCGATCCTAAAAGAATAGATGACTTGTGCGATTTATTACAACAACACAAATTGGACATAACATTTTCTGTTATGACAAGAGTTGATTCTATTGTCGGACATCCTGAGCTTGTCAAAAGAATGTGCGACAGCGGTATTCTTAGTTACGAATTAGGTTTTGAAAGCCCAAATCAAGAAGATTTGAATAATGTGAAGAAAGGTACAACGGTTGAAATGCAGGAAAAAGCTGTAAAAATATTGAGAAATAATAGTGCAAATGTATCAGGAACTTTTGTTATAGGCTTACCAGGTCATGATGAAGAAGAGATAAAACAATTCCCGATTTATGCTAAAAAAATTGGTTTGATGAATTGTGCATTTGGAATTGTAACACCATTTATTGGAACAGAATTTTATGAAAAGTTAGAAAAAGATGATTTGATTTTTGAACGTGATTGGACAAAATATGATGAGATGCACTCGGTGTTTAAGCTAAACCCTTTAACCGCAAAAAGATTGGAAGAGCTGGAAACTTACTGTATGGCAAGATTTTGGACAATAAATACATTATTAGACCGAGCCGAAGTTTTACAAAAAAGGACAGGCAAGAAAACATCATTAAAAGATTTTATATGTGATATAATTGCAAAAGCAAAATTTGCCCGAAATGCTGGTTATGATTTGAGAAATGGGGAAATTGAAGATTATGCTAAAGTGGTTTTAGATGCGATTATAGACGCGGAAATGGAAGAAAACGGGAGAAAAATATCTATGCATGATGTTATAAAAATGTCAAGATTTCTGAAGATTTTGGGACCGCAAGTTATACAAATCGCTTTAAAATGTGACAATCAAATTGTAAGTTACGTTATAAAAACAACGAGTAAAAAAGTAGAATTTATAAAAACCATTTCCGGAAAGCAAAATAATGCAACTATGGATATAAATATCAATTTGGACGAGGTGATCTATTCATTTAACAGCTATTCACCGCTTAACCGATTGAATTATATTTCTTTATTGAAACAAGTTCGAAATGTTGAAGGCATTTTGAATGTGCTTAGATTATGCTCCGCATTAACAATGGATTTGAGCTGTTCTTTTCTGAAAGATAAATTCACAGTGATTAAAAATGGTGTATATCAATAAAATTAGGGGAATCTGGGAAACTTATAAGCTTATACGAAAACTTTCTTCTATAAATGGCTCAGATGTAAGCAAAACATTGTTAGATCGCGTAATGTATAATGTTGAAACTTTGCCTCCTTTAGGAAAAGAGTATTGGTGGTTCCTTTTCTTTGGTCAAGATGGTGAAAAGCCTGTGCAATTTATGCTATTAATATTCAGAAAATACGGGAAGAAGATGTTGTTTAACAATAAAGAAATGGTGTTTAGAGAATCGGGAAAAAATAAATTCCAAGCTGTTACTGCTGGTTGGGTATATGATGGAAAAGAACTTCGTGATTTAGGAGATACAAACGCTATTGTAGAAATCCAGGAAAAAAAGATTGTTTCCGAGATTTCTGGTCAGAAAATGAGACTTAGTGGTAGTTTTCCAAATTATGAATTGAGTGTCGGTGATTTGATTAATTTAGAAATAACAAAAGGGAATTATTTGGAAGATAAAGATGCGTGTGGTGTGTTCTTACCACCTTTCGGTGTGGGATGGGTAGATGTTTTTTCAGATGTTGATGGCATTGTGTTAGGAAAAAAGTTCAAGGGGACAGCACATCTACAAAAAGTTGTTGGTGTAACGATATCCGGACCGTTTCACTGGGGGAGAATAATATTTCAAAATGGTTCTTCAATTTCATTTTTCTGTCTCAAAGCAGGGAAGAGTTCAAAAAGGTATTTTCGTAAGTCTGCAACTTTTCATGATGTCGAAAATAATAAAATTATCAGATTCGGTAATCCCGAGCTGAAAATATCAAAAAGGGGAAATAATTGGGTCATCGTGGGAAAGGATTATGACAAAACCTTTAGAATTGTCTTAGAAGCTTATGCGATAAAACAATATGATATGAGAGGTGGTGGTTCACAAACTTATATAGAATATGGTGTTACACCTAAAGAATTTAATCTAAAAACCAAAGACACAGCAATTACGTTAGATGAATTGGGTAAAGGTGTGGGAACATTTGAAGATGCGTACCGGTAATCTCTCTAATAAAAGAGCACCGCTTTTATTTCCAGAACTCTGGTAATCTCATCCAATATTTCCTGTATTTTACCTTTTACTTTCTTCCACGCTTCCTGAACCGGAACGGCAGTATAAACGTATTTAAGCCTTTTACCCGCTTCTACCCGCTTAATTATAAATCCTTCCTGGTCTAATCGCAGGATATATTTCCGTATCGTTCGCTCTGAAAGATGCAGCAGGTTTTGAATTTGTTTTATCGTTAACGAAGAGGTCAGTAAGAGATTATAAATTTTGATTTCTACGGGCTTAAAATTGAGAAACCCTAAAATAACGTTCAATAACTCCATTGGTTTCTTTCCTTCTTTCAGTGCCTTCTCCATATCCGCGATATAATTTCTTTTTACCATGATTATATAAATTATACTATGAATGAATTACTATATAAAGTTTCATAGGTATGAATTTTTCTTGCTTCGCAAGAAAACTTTTACCTCCTCCTCTCAAACAAAACCAAAACTGCGGGTCTGCTGTTAACGCCGCAACCTCCTTTCTAAATTATTTTGATTATATTTACCATGTATTCATCTCCTTTTCTAATCTTTCACTTTTGGCATCATCCAAAAACTCTTCTATTACCTTGGAAATAGTCTTTCCAACTCCGGGAAGTTTCTCAAGCGCTTTCCTTTTACAAATTCCTGTTATACTTTCATTCAAATTTTCTATCGTTTGAGAAGCTTTATGATAAGCCCACGCTGAGTATGGATTTGCGGATTTGAATTCTTTGAAAAAGGCTATCAGCAATAAATGATTTGCCACCTCGAAATTCTCTTTTAGGGTTCTTCCAAAATCTGGTGGTGGAATGTAGTTTTTTATTCTGTATTTCTTGCAAAAATCAAATGCACATTTATTCAACCTCATAATATAATCTCGTGGAGGATTCTCCTGCTTGTCATATAAATTCTCATATTTCTCCACAAGTTCTGGAAAGTTTTTGTTTAATAATTGTTAAGGAAACCGTGCACCACGTCTGTTGTACTATTTCTCTCAGTAAATCAACGTCTCTTAAAACCAAATCGCTCTTCGTGATAATATGAACAGGGAATTTATGTTCTGCTAAAATCTCAAGAAGCTTCCTTGTTAGCCCATATTTCTTCTCAGCGGGCTGATAAGGGTCAGTAACTCCAGACATAGCAACAACATCCCGCTTCAACTTTTTAACCTCTCTCTCTAAGACTTCTGGAGCATTTCTCTTTACATGGATTATCCGCGAAAAATCTCTGTAGTCTTCATGCACAAGATATTTCTCGGTTATGGCATCGCAATAGTTGCATGCAAACTGGCAGCCACGATAAGGATTGAGATTGTAGCGACTCCAGAACCAATTGTCCCTATACTTCTGTTTTTGTAGAACGCTCTTTGCTTTGATTTCAACGAATTCTACCATGTTATCTTTTCACCCACATTCCGCACATATTGATATAAATCACATCTAATTTCTAATTTAATACATAACTTTAAATAGGCAACATTTCTTGTCGAATATTAATGTCACAAAATGTCATAAGTATGGGGGAGGAGTCCCTGGACTCCGTTGAA
>JAUWNY010000013.1 GCA_030612405.1 Candidatus Methanophagales archaeon
TGTGATAACCGCAGCATCAAAATCCGTTGCCACTTCTATTATTGCCGTTCTCAACTGCTCGTCCAATCCCGACGTAACATGCACGAGTTCGTCATCGTAAAATGTGGGTATGCTGCACAGACTTATGTAGTCATGAGGAACGACTAAGGACTGTGGTTTTATGTCCCGTTTCAAACTGCCGACAGAAGTAACTCCTATGATGTTCTCTACGCCTAAATCCCTGAACGCTGCCAGATTAGCTTTGTAATTCATCCTGTGCGGCGGGATGTTTCTCGTCTTACCGTGCCGCGGGATGAAGACAACATCATCATCATCAGCAGAGATAAGGTAAACTGTACCATACTTTGTATCCACTTCTCGTTCATCCGCAGCTTCAAGAAACTCCGTCTTCGTGCCAAACAGGCTTGTCCCTCCAATGATGCCGAGTCGCATTTTATGTTTTTATATTGTATATCTGATACGTAAACGCATAAAATTTTTATAATAGCTCTACGGCAACACGAAACAATCTTCCCACCTCCTTTCACCGAGAACCACTTCAAACTCCTTTATAGAAAGAACAGGCTTCTTAAAATGTGTAAAATCCTCTACCAACCTTGGACATGCAGTATTCACAAATGCATCCACTTTAAACCCGAGCAATTTGTCCTCACTTATCTCATCCATCGTAACCAAATACGCATTTAACCCTTTTTCTACCGTCTTCCTCTTCAACTCAATTGCTTTGTCGAGTTCAAACTGCCCCGTTTTCATACCCACGATTATCGCCACGGATTTAGCATCCAAAGCGCGTGCTATCACGAGATACCGCTTCTTCCTCTGTTCTTCTGGTTCGTATATGCTGATTTGCATCGTGAACGGGTCAGCAGCAATTACTCGTTTACCCACGTATAATGCGATTCCCGCAGGGTGAAACCCCCCGCTGCTTACGAACAGAATCTCTTCACAGGTGCCCATCGCAGAAGAGAAATCACAGCCCAATACCTGCCCATCATACTTCAAGCGAGATTTACCTATTATCGCTTTCTTTCCAAAACGGGCAAGTAATATTTTAGCTTCTTTCAATGCGTGAACATGCTGCACCGTCGCTACTAACCCTACCGTGTCCCCTTGTATTTCTGCTACGGCTTTCTCCACTGCTGGCTTAATGTCAACGTTGCTCCTGAGTTCTATGAAAAAAACCTTTTTTTCTTTTAGCACAGGTTTTCTTTTTTTAAAAGAAAAAGTGTCGGTATGCCCAAAATGGAAAAGCATATCCACGTTTCTCATCAGTTTCTCATCTATGTCACATGCACCATAGCACGAGTTCCCGGATATTATCACTTCCGCTCCCGTCTCTTTTGATATCTCAGAGGCAATATCCGTCGCTACTGTTTTGATACCCTCCGGGAGCTGCAGTCCAACCCTTTTCGCCCCTCTTTCTTTTATTAACTCTTTTATCTTCCCCAATTCGAAATCGTATGAATTTTTCTCCATATCTTAAATTACTTTACTCAATATCTAAAATTTAAACCCGCAAACCGTCAAGAACAGCAATAAACAACGCCGCGGCTATTATGTCCGCAGCAGACCCCGGATTTATTCCCTGCGCGATTAGCTCACCATCAAAATCCCCTATCTCTTTAATCTCGTATCCTCGCTTCACAATCTCCTTTGCCCGCTCCTGCACATATTCGCTCTTCTCCGCGCCAAACTTCATTTTAACGAATGTGTCCTCCTCCTCGGAAAGTAACCTCAGATAAGTATGCGTTATGGCATCGTTTATGCTCATCTCGCGGGCGAAATTTGCTAAAACTGTGGCATACGAGAAGGTTTTATCAAACCCGCAGACCAATTCACGAGAAATCAAATCGTAAGAAGCGGAAATCGTAAGTATCTCGCACAAAGACCGTTTCTTTTCCTTTATTTTGGTTATTGAAGCTTCATTCATCACGTCGAGTTCCGGCACGTCCGTGCTCACTTTTACTTTCGCCTCGGGAAACGTACGATAAAGTTCTACTGCGTCATCTACGCCTGTGTTCTGCATGATTTCCTTCGCTTTTCGCTTTATCTCCACCTTGTTATGGCCTTCGCAAGCTCCTGCAGCCATCGCTAAGGGAACCAGCAAAAGCAGTGCCCCGAAGTGCGTATTCCCTCCTGCCTGCCACTTCATGCTTTCTGCTACTCCTCTCCTTATCAATCTCCCCACTCCGTTGTCGCTCGCAGCTGCTTCTCGCAAAACGGGATACACGGCAACCGAAGATGCGAGAAAATGCTCATAGTGCGTATCCTCAAAATCGCGCATTCGACTCACGTTACCTGGCTTGGGATACGCCGATACCTCAAGGAGCAATGCCAATTGCGCACTTCTCGCCACGTAGTCTTCTTTCATTGTATTACAATGTTTTTACTAAAATTTTAAATCCGGTAGCTTTACGTTTTATCTTTATATACAATAAAATAAAGTAATAATTATGAAAAAGGAAGGAATCGCAACGGAATTTGCAGCAGAAATTGTTAAATCAGGTCAGTATGTATCTAAAGGCAGCGAGGTCGAAGAAATAGCAAAAAAACTGGGTATTAAAATCGAGAGGCTGCAAAACAAAGATTTAGTGAGGGTTAGAAAGATATTATCCAAAGGAGAGCCGCTATCCGAGATTGTAAAGCAGCATAGGAAAGCATAGATAAGATGCGGATTTACCTGGACACATCTGCTTTTGTAAAAAGATACTGCGAGGAAGAGGGCTCTGATGTGGTAAATGAGGTTTTTGAAAGCGGGAATGAAATACTCTCATCTTATTGGACATTGGCTGAGGCGATTGCAGCAATAGACAGAAAAGTTGCAAAGAGGCAGATTAGCGAGGAAGAAAGAGATTTTGCTATTTCTGTGCTCTTTTCTGATGTTTTTAACCGCGTAACATTTGTGGAAATATCTAACGAGTTTATCGAAGCGATAATAGAAATGATTTTAGCGCATCACATATCCGCAGATGATGCTCTCCAGCTCTTTTCGTGCATCATCAGTTTTTCGCCGATATTCTTGGCATCTGACAGAGCTCTTATTAGAGCGGCTAAAGAAGAGGGTTTGAAAGCTTTTGATGTCGAAAACAGTGAAGATAATGAGAGATTGAGAAGGCTTTTGGCTGGTAACACAGGTAACGATCCCAACATATGAAGGTTGTGGCTATGTATCCTGCACTACGGGGTTAACGCTCAACTGCATGGGAAATGCAATACTAAGGCATCGCCGCGGCGGGAGGATGTTGAGAGAAGAAAAAGATGGTGGGTGGAAATACAATATTTGGAAGAGAACCAGCAGAGGCATTCGGCTCGGTGCTTTCAAAGAGCCAGATCAGGGCGCTTCTAAAAAATAAACGTCCTCTAATCCGGAAGATGATTGACGTCAATACGCAACTTCAACCTAACGGCGTGGATTTAACGGTGAAACGTATAGAAACAATCGTGGATGCAGGTTGCATTGATTTCAGCAATAATGAACGAAAGCTTTCAAATACCACCGAAATGGATTTTCACGGGGATTGGTTGTTTTTACCTCCGGGGTCGTATAAAGTAATTTTTAATGAGATTGTTCATTTACCAGAGGATATTATAGCCATTGGTGCACCGCGTACGAGTCTCGTAAGATGCGGCGTTACCCTTGAGACGGGTGTCTGGGATGCGGGTTACGAGGGCAGAAGCGAATCATTGTTGGTAGTATTTAACGAAAAGGGCTTTTATCTGAAGAAAAATGCACGTATCCTTCATTTGGTTTTCATCAAGCTATCGGGAAAAATCGCAGCGGGTAGCAGCGGATATGACGGAATATATCAATCAGAAAACATAGCCCAAAGCCAAAAAACACTTGATTTGTATTAAAAAATTGAAAAAGCCATGTTTATGCTCGTTCCATTTTCTGGAAGCCATGTTCCACAAAAAATATGCGTGAGTGCCGAGGTGGGGTGCCCATACCAAAAAGAATTATTAAGTCAGATGGATGAGTATAGTATAGTCTAATGGACAAAATCACACTTGATAAGGGAACAATCAGAGCTTTGGCATCAGAAACGAGAGTCGCCATTCTCAAAAAAAATCGATCCCTGGCCTATGACATTAAATAAATTAACGGATGATTTGAATATTTCTAAACCAGCGGTTCACGAACATCTAACCATTTTGATTGAATCAGGTCTGGTAAATAAGGATAATAAGGACAATAAGTGGGCTTACTATGAGCTTACAGACAAGGGCACGGAGATTCTTCACCCACACAAAATGACGAAGATGGTAGTCCTCTTATCTTCTCTGATATTGAGTTTTGTTTTCGGAATTGTTGAGATATATCGGGTTGTAAGGAGTGTCTTTCCCGAAGAAGGTTTAACGGATGTGGATATGGTTCTTTACGAGCCGGAGCATCTGATTACTGGTTTGGTCTTGATTTCTCTCGGTTTTCTACTTTTATATTTGCTACATCGAAGTAGGAAGGAGAAAGCAACACGAAAAACAATTATATAAACCTTTGCTTTTTGTTCGGTAAAAACCGAACGTTTTCGATAGTTTTTTAAGGGGTTTGAACAATACTATCTGTGAGCGCCGAAGAGGAGCGCTAAAAGGAGGGGATGTGAAAAAGATGAGGGGAAGGAAAAAGACGGGTTTAAAAAATTTAGGGGGTGATATTATGGAAAAGATGAAAAAGAAAGGAAAAGTAACGATTGGAGCAATATTAATAGTGGCATTGCTTGCAAGCATGGCTTTTATGTCATCAGTAAGTGCACAAGCAACCAGCCAAAATGTCTCAGATATTGGGGCGAAAGAGAAAGAAGTGATTTCTCAAGTCACAGAAACCGGGAAATTCAGTAAGAATGTTGAAGCTGCGGAAAAAATCAGAAAAGAAATAGAACGAGAGATGGAAAAAGAAATAGAAACTTCTGTAAATAATTCGTTTCAAAAGGAGCTAACAAGAGGATCTGTTGTTTACTTAGGTATAGACGCGACATTCTACAATGCAGATGAAGGTGATAAAGGAACTTCAACATGGGGAGTATGTCCGCGTTTCTATGGCTCCGAGTATTATCTTAATGCGAATAAAGACGAAGCTGCCTCTGTCGTTGGTCCTGGGGGATGTGGAGGAGCAGGTGCATGGGCTTGGGTTGGAAAATATTTCTATGTGTCGGGATCTGGTAGTCAAACAGCGAACATTAGAATGGAGGGACATATGTACGGACTAACATCAGCATTTGCTGGAGGTTCAGGTAACTCAAATATAGATCTGGTAGTAAAAGATTTAGATACAGGAACAAAATACACTACAAACATATATAGTCAGTCTGCCGGAGGTGTTGGCTGGTTTGAAGTGGATGAAGACTTTAACAACGGGGTTGCGGTTAATTTACAAGCTGGGCATGACTATATTGCGTATCTAGAATTACAAACGAGTGCAGCGGTATATGGAGCTGGAGAAGGTGGGTCTGATTTTGGACGGCAAGATGGAGACTTCGATGGTGAGGGCACAAATTACTTTCATATCAAGGTCGACTTCTAATCCCCCTCACCTTTTTATTTTTTAAAACTATAAAGTGAGCATGAAAATAAAGGAATCAAACGATTGGCTACATGCCTTGGAAACAATGGGGAAAATTTTGATATTCACACCAATAGCGGTAGCAGTGCCCTTGATTTTATATGCAATATTGACTGGGACGAATATAGGTATAGAGAGTTCAGGTGCAGGTTTTTCTGCCGGCTTGATGATTACTGCTGGAATTATAACTACAATTTATGTATCAATAAAGAGGTTTAAGGAGGCGCTTAAGAATGAGAATGGTCAGGAATTGGAATAAAGTTAAAATGGCGGTTTTGTTTTCGGAATTGTTGAGATATATCGGGTTGTAAGAAGTGTCTTTCCCGAAGAAGGTTTAACGGATGTGGATATGGTTCTTTACGAGCCGGAGCATCTGATTACTGGTTTGGTCTCGATTTCTCTCGGTTTTCTACTTTTATATTTGCTACATCGAAGTAGGAGGGGGAAAGCAACAGGAAAAACAATTGTATAAACCTTTGCATTTTCGTTCGGTAAAAACCGAACGTTTTCGGTAGTTTTATCAGGGGTTTGAACAATACGATTAGTGAGCGTCGAGGAGGGGCGCAATGATAGAAGTACGAAAAAAGTTTAGGAGGTGAAAAGAAGAAAAAAATGAAAAAGATATGGGGGATCGGCATAATAGCGGTACTGATAGTAGGCGGTATTGGATTGACTGTGGCTATAGCAGACAGGCCATCTGGAGGGGAAGTGCCACCAACTAACCCACCTGAGTATCCACCGATAAATAGGTCAGAAGAAGCATCCGTGGCATCGACATCCGAAAGACCTGTTGCACCAACTGAAAAAGGTTCTACGGAGTGGGAAGAGCTCATAGCAGTGGGATTTTATCCTCAAGAGAGAAGACTATGTGCAGTGATATATATAAAGAAACCTTCCGGATATAACGGTGAGAAGGAATACGTCCATTTCTGGGCGGACTGGAACAATGATGGTGACTACAATGACTGGGGAGAGGATCTTGGTGCAACTTATGTCCCTGTAACTGATCCGGGTGCAGTGCCTTTACCTCTGGAATACAGCGTTTACAAAGATATAATCCCAAGAGCGGACGTAGGATCAGTGGTCCATGTGAATGCAACCCTGGGATACGGATATGATCTCAACCCGAATTGCGGCAATAGCAATGAAACATGGATACGCATAGACCCGATAAGGTAGCGGAAGGGAAGCGAACTCAACAAAAATTCCTCCTCTTTTTCTTTTTTATTTTTAGAGTGAGATAAAAACAAAAGGGGCTGATAAAGCATTAGCTCAAGTGAAGAAGAGGATAGTCTCAAGTACCATAACGGCATTTTCAGGGTAATTGTAATTCCTCTATATAAACCTTTGCTTTTTGTTCGGTAAAAACCGAACGTTTTCGGTAGTTTTATAAAGGGTTTGAACGATATGAATAGTGAGCGCCGAGGAGGGGCGCTTTATAAATACCCAAAAAAATTAGGGGGTGAAATGGAAAAAAAATGAAAACGAAAGGAAAACTGGGTGCTGTGGGTTTGGTTGTAATCTGCCTCATTGCCAGTTCAGTTTTAGTACCAGAGATAGGAGCGATAAATAATAAAGTGCCTTCGGGGTACAATGCTGAGGAATTCACGATTTGGGTGCAGGGAAAGAACCTTTCCACTGATAACCTTATGCAACAAAGAAATGCACTTATAGATGCGTTTTTAAAGCGCTCTGAAGATAAAATACCTTCCAGATATGTGGGTATATCCGAGGGTCTAAAGGTATCTAAAGACAGCAAATTGGTAGCTTACGGATTTAGAATACTTCCTAACGGCGTAATAAAAGAGCATAGGGGATATTGCAGTGAGGATTTCGACGGATATGAAGAAGCAATAAAGAAAGCAGACAGATGGTTCAGTACCTTGGACGAAGAAACTTCTAAAGAAGGAGATGTTTTGCCTCTTAGTGGGTGGGCCCTCATAAATACATACACAGATGATTATACATATCCACCCTACGGAGATTATAGCACAACTACCCAATGGTATTGGGACAATGTAGAGACAGACAGTGACAAGGATTATTTCATGCTAAAAAGCCGATTTAGTATGATGCCCGGTCATCAACAATACGACAATTATTGGTGCAATTACCTCGGCTACATACATCACGATTGGAAGTACTATAACTATCCAGGAACCCGTGATATGTATGATGCCCGACCATATGACGCAAGTGGTGAGACTACGGTTAGCGTAACTTTGTCAGGTGCTGGGGTCTCTTCGACATGGTTAACGACTATCCCTGAGTATGATATGGATGACCAAAGTGATTTTACTCACAGTGTGGCAAAGTGGGAGGAACATATTAATCCTTATTCCTCAAGTTGCGGTGGGAGTACTCTTACAGTCAAACCAGGTTCTGATATGCATTGTTCGCAAGATGATGCAAGAAGTGGTGAGTGGATAGGACTTGCTTTCTTCGAATCAAAACCTGTATGGTATAACACGGACCCGTATCACGTTGGTGAGACATATACACCAGGATTCCAGGGCTATTCAAATTCTGTCAGGTGGACCGGCTCAGGATATGAAGGATAGATGAGATTGATGTTTATCCTTCTATCTTTTTTATTTTTTCTTGAAATAAATCGTTAGATATTTTACCCTTTAAATTTTAAGAAATCAGAGTAATAACAGACAAAAATAGAGGGAATCGCGTGGTAGAAAATAAAAAATTGATGGGGATTATTATTGTATTGGTGCTTGTTAGTGCAGTTAGTGTAGTATTTGTAAAAATGTATCCTTCAAAAGAAGAAATCTATCTTTCCACGAATATTAGCGATTTTTCCCCGTTAGAACTCTGGAATGCAACGCTTACAGCAACAGATGTCATAAATTCAACCGCAAACGTGGAAGACTTCCGCATTAATGTAGGTAAAAATGGAATAATAAAAGAGTTCTATTTTCGTTTCTGGGGAAAGAATCCATCAGGAGAAATAGCTCTATACCAGGTTTCAATGGGTTACAAAGGGGGATTATTTTTCGTAAAGTATCCCTCAAGGCTTATTAAGGAGACGACCCATCCACTTGTCTTCCTTAGCGAGCTGGAGAAAGTTGGTCTCCTGGACTTAGCTGGTGGTGGTGTTATAGAAGCAGATATAGGAATTGGAAGCTATGATGCAAATGGATATAAGGTCTACGCCATAAAAGAAGGAAAGAAAATACCATTGAAAGAGATTTCCTTCGATACTGACGCTTACATTGAAATATGGTCTTTTCCTTCTGGCGGAGGTCAAGGTGAAAGTGCATATTTCCTCTGGCAAGACATTAGGAAAGCAGAGACGGTAAAGTTCGATAATACGACAAGGCTGATAAAAAGATAGTTTGAAAAAATTGTTAATTCCTCTATATAAACCTTTGCTTTTCGTTCGGTAAAAACCGAACGTTTTCGATAGTTTTATAAGGGGTTTGAACGATACTATTAGTGAGCGCCGGGAAGGGGCGCTAAAAAGGGAAGGGAAAAGAAGGGTTTTTAAAAAATTTAGGAGGTGAAATAAAAAAGAGATGAAAAAAAAGATATTGGCAATAGGCATCGTAGCGATGTTAGTGTTAGGGGTTGGATTAGCGATAGCTCAAGAGAAGCTTGTAAAAACAGAAGAATATAGCAACAATGAACTCGCGAAAATTCTGAACGAACATGGAATGGTACAGAATCCAGAAACAGGAATGTTCGAGGTAAAAACAGAAGGAGGAATACCTGAGGCAGGGATATCTGGAACAGAGCTAAAAGAAATGATAGAGGAGTCAAATCTTAAAAACTTCAGAGATCCCATAACTGGAAAAATAAACCACACAAAACTTATTAACTTCACAGACCCAGTGACGAAAATAGTATGGAAATTAAAAGAAAGGGGCTATAGCGACAGTGAAATCACAGAAATTTTAGAAAAGCACGGGATGGGATGGTATCCAGAGACCGGAGCTACATATATAGGCATAGGTCCAACAGAGGAGGAATTAAAACATTTAGCTCCGCTTTACAATCCAACCGATAGTGAAATCTATCCCCAGCAAGCAAACCTAGATACTCAGCAGCAAAACCAAGTAATGGAAGTAGAAAATGAGGTGTATAGAGGTATAGAGAACATGATGTGTTCAGGAAGTTGTGCAATAAAAGAAGGCGAAACTAAACAGCATGTAATTACTACCCATGTAGGCAAAGGGGGACATTGGACTGAAGCAGGCGTTATAAGAACCTCATGGAATACAAATTGGAGACTTTTCACATATGATGACGATGAAGAACCAAAATGGGGATGGCATGGTACTACAAGTGCTTATGACGACAACCATTATATGATCTATGTCTCAGATACATGTGACAGTAACGGGTATAAGTATGATATATGGATTCGTGGTTCTTGGGCAAGAGATGGACATGTGCCATATAAGGAAAACAATGTCGATCAGGCAAATGAGATTTGGTCTGATACCGGCAGTTGGACCTCAGATACTATTAAGGCTACCCATAGGAGAGAAATACTATTTGAGGAGGATGGTACTTTAGTATGGTGGAATATAGATGTGCCGACTGATTGGTGGCATGCACCACTCTTTGGTTGCCATGTAAAGGAGCACCACGAGATGGATGGAAATGCATGGAGATATGAGACTTGGGTAAAGTAGTAAGTAAAGGGTAATGGAGATGAAAATAGACAAAAAAATTGCAATTTTTTTATTTTTTATTTTTATAATTGCACTTATAGCTGTGCTTGTCTTATCAAATTTTAATCTGCATGAATTGAGTGAAAAAGATAAAGAAAAGGCGATAAAAATCGCATTGAATGATGAAAGGGTGAAAAAAGAAATCGGTAACAAGGAATATGAAGTAATAGATGTGGGCTATACTTCTATCGAAATAGTAGGACCGAATGAAACATTTTCAGGTGAAGTCCCCGTAGTCGGAATAAAAACAGGTAATGTCACTTTATGGATTCATGTGGATCTAGAGCAAGAGAAGGTTATAAGCATTGGACATCAATGGGAAAAGCCGCTTCTATCACCTCCGCCAGCTAACGGATATTAGCAAAAAGCATGAATTTTACATAAACCTTTGCATTTTCGTTCGGAAAAAACCGAATGAAAAGATAGTTTTATCAGGGGGTTGGAGCGATACTATCAGTGAGCGCTGAGAAGGGGCGCTTTATAAATACTCAAAAAATTTAGGAGGTGAAAAACCGAAATGAAGAAAACGACGATGGGTTTGGTACTATGTGTATATGCACTGGCAGTGCTAATATCAATAGCGCCAGTATATGCAGGGAACGACGATGGTGAGAATCCACCAGAAGTAGGAGTTGAATGGATCAACGACTACCCGGGTACAGAAGACGACCTATATTACATGGATGACTCGGCAGGTGGATTGTATAACAAATTAGGTGATACAGGTTGGAACAAGAGATTTAACTATGGCGACAGCTTAGCATGGGAAGAAGACTTTAAAGATGTGTCCAATGGAGGTACAGATAATATCTACATCGATGACGTTGATATTGCGATGTTTGCCGGACATTCAACTGTCAAAGACGGGCATGTAGCGTTATATTTTACAACGCTGCATGACGACTACTATCTTGAGTGGTTTGACCCGGAATGGGGAGACAGGGATTTAGAATGGATAGGACTTCATTCATGCCAGGTACTTAGAGATGCCGATTTATCCTATTGGGCGTGCACCCTCAACGGACTACATCTGCTTTGCGGGTTTAAGTCTTACGCGTTTGATACATCAACGCCAATGGGTAAAAAATGGGCAGACCGTATGGTAGATGATGGATGGTGGGATGTCGCATATACGGTAAAGCAGTCGTGGTGGTATGCCGCTGATGTCAGTCAGCCTTCTGGCACGGTAGTTCGTGTTATGGGAGAAACTCTGGAATGTGGAGACGATTATATCTGGGGACAGGGCTCCGTTTGTTCGGACCCGCCGGTTGACGGAACAAAATACTATTGGACGCATACAGTTTAGGAGGTGAAACAACAGAAAATGAAAATGAAGAGATTGGGAATGTTGCTGATGCTTTGTATCGTAATCTCATCAGCAGCTATGGCAGCAGGTATTGCTCTACAACGATCTGAAGAACCGATAACGTTGCCGGTAAAGCAGCATACATTTGAAATGGATGTGGCTTTCCCTGACGTTGGTCCCACAATGACCATTTATCAGGTAAAGAGCGTCAATGTATCAAAAGTGGACGTTGAAGCAATTGGAAGGCTTCTGGGCTTCAATGGGGGAGCAGGTGTTGTAAACGATGGGGTACTTGGGATGGTTGAGGGAACTAAAGCACTTAATATCTATACGGCATCGGGTGCTATATGGTATGCTGACACGGCGAAGCTATTTAAATCGGTGAAGAAACAACCCAATTTACCGCCGGATGCCGAGGCTATAGAGATAGCGGAAACTTTCTTGTCAACCAAGGGGCTTTTTCCAAGCGATGCCGTGATGAGTAACGTTGTGGCAGATGAACAGGGTGAAATAAACACATCTACAAAAAAGGTGTCTAACGTAATCAAGACAGACTTACAGGTGATTTTTGACAGAAAAATAGACAATGTACCGGTAATCGGTCCAGGATCTAAGCTAAAGGTGTATATAGGGAATGATGGTGAGGTCACAGGTTTCTATAAAGCATGGAGAGTCATTGAACCATATAGCGAATGCACAATAAAAACACCGGAAGAGGCATTTGAAGATCTAAAAGCAGGGAAGTGCAGATTTGCAGGGCCAATCGGATTCGATAAAGCGATAGTAAAGGAGATTTCATTAGCGTACTATATAGAAGCCGCAGATAAAGAACAGGACTTTATAGAGCCAGTATATGTATTCAAAGGAGAGCTTCTCTTTGGAGAAGATGTGGCAGAGTTCGAGGCACTCGTCCCGGCAGTGCCTTGAATTCTCCTTTTTTATTTTTTGTGGTGAAAATGGGGGTGTGCAAAGATATATATAATAACAGAAAAAACAATAGACCTATTCGATGATTCTATTGGCAAATGAAATAACACTGGATAAGAAAGTATTTGGTGTCTTAGCATCGGAAACAAGAATTAATATCCTTAAAAAGCTTAATTCGAGACGCATGACCGTTTCAGAGTTATCCAAAATATTAAACCTACCCAAGTCAGCTGTTTATGAACATTTAGAAAAATTGATGAATGCGGATTTCGTGAAGAAGAACGATGATAATAACACTAACAGGGTTTACTATGAGCTTACAGAAAAAGGCATCGCAATTCTTCATCCACACGAAAGAATTAAAATAATCGCTCTTCTCTCCTCCACGGTATTCGCTTTTGTTGGTGGTGCTATCGAGATATACAGGTTTGTCATCGGTACTGTCTTCAGACCTCTGACGCCGCTGCCAGAACCAGTGATAATCCATGAACCTGAGCATCTTATTCTCGGTTTAATCATGATCGCATGTGGTGTCTTGTTTTTGTACTTGACATTTCAACTTCAAACACATCGAAAAAGAAAAGTAAGAAAAACGCGGTTAAAAAGCAATATATAAACCTTTCCATTTCGTTCGGTAAAAACCGAACGTTTTCGATAGTTTTATATAGGGATTTGAATGATACTATTAGTGAGCGCTGAGGAGGGGCGCTTTATAAGTTTAAAAAAATAGGGGTGATGTGGAAAAGATGAAGAAAAGCGAAAAGATAGGGTTAAAAAGTTTAGGAGGTGAAAAAAGGAAAAAAGAATCTCTGAGAATACTAATTGCAGTGTTAGTGATATTAGTAGCACTTTGTTCTCTTTCCAGCGTTGCTAGCGCAGCTATATCCCTGTCGTGCACAGGTGATCCATCGCATAGTTGCAGTAGTTATGACAGCGTTTCAAGTATAGATTCTGTTTCAACAGTTTCTCAAGCAAATCCCGGAGATACAATAACCGTTACAGTAGATTGGACGGGTTGGCATTGGGGTGATCCTAACCATTTCGCTTTCTTCATGAAGCTAACAAGTGGTGGATCATGGGAATTCGTAGATTCGTGCAGTACATTCAAATCAGATTCAAACGTAGGAAACCATTACACGATGGATTGTCCAATAACTGTTCCGAGTGGCTATTCTGGCAATTACTATATCAGGGTTACAGCAAACGACTATGGAGGGTACTGCAATCCCGGAGAGTCTGGAGTGGATGCCGAAGGAAGTACAACAATTATTATTGGTGATGATGATTTAATGAAAGAGTACAGTGTAACAACGTTAGATAAATACAACTATACTACAGGCTTCGACCCTGCATATGGAGCAAATTACATATACCCTAAAACCAAATATTGGTTGCAAGACAAAAACTCGTGGACAAAAAAGTTTTATTGGTACAATTCTACTGTATGGCAAACTGATTTCGGCACACAAACCTCAGGTTATCAAGGCTTGGATGAGGCAGATTATCACATCCATTTTGGGCATGGTGGTAAAGATCTAATTACTGAGGAACAGGAGATTTGCCTGTACGAATGGAACTGGGGCAATGAAGACCATAATGGATTAAAAGGTGATGTTGCGTGGGACGAAGTCTATAATAAGTGGGATCTAGACAGCGAGTGGGTATTCATATACAGTTGCAATGTACTCAATGATAGCATTGGTAAATGGGGTGCAGCATTAAACAAGGGACACATGATTCTTGGCTTTACTACACACACGTTTACAAACTATCAAATACTGGATACCTTTTACTCACAGTTAATCGACAACGATAATACTATGGTGAATTCCTATTATGTAGCCACAACAAGCGCTTTTGGTGGTGATGTGAAAGCTGCAGCCATTGCGGATACTGAAGATCAATTTTACCATGATCATCTATGGGACCAGGGAGAAGTAAAGCAGGATGAATCACCAAACGACAATATTGTTTGGTACGCGGAGTGGAGTTGCTAAGGAGGTGATGAATATATGAAAAAGAAAATGAAAAAGAATAAACTGCTACTGACACTGGTTGTTGGAGCAATATTTGGGATGATATTCTGTGCAGGAATTATCTATGCGCAGGGGGATTATAAAGAAAATTACGTAGAAAATGATGGCATTACAAGGGTGATAGACACAGCAACTAAGAACGATACAAGAGCAATCAGCATTAAAATTACGACCACTTTACCACCTGAACCGGAACAGTTACCAATCTATTATGTTATTGATGTAAGTGTCGATAAAGACAAGGCAATTTCAATAGCTAAAAAGTTTAACTTCGATGTAGGGCCAAAGATAATCTCATATCCAGTACAACCTGAAAAAGCGCTTAGTCCGCTAAAAACAAAATATCTCTTCAAAAATGAACCTTGCTACCTAGAAATAGACACTTCGGGCAATGCGATAACATATGCAAATAAAGACAAAATGATGAAAATTAGTGATAACTTGCCTTCGGAATCGGATGCCATCAAAATAGCACAGAATTTCTTGAAGCGATATGGCATTTCAATAAACAATGCTACAATTGAAACAGAGACAATCTACTTAAATAAATTAGACACAAGTACTAATGAAATCTTGGATAAGCAGCCAATGATGGTACAAGTGGGGTTTAAGAGAAATGTTGATGGAATGTCTGTGGTAGGTCCAGGCGGAAAGATCATAGTTGCAATTGGGGACGATGATGAACCTGTATACTTCTTTAAGAACTGGAGAACCATTGAGTCTGCTGGAGCTGCGGATATCATTCCTTTGAGTGCAGCCATTGAGAAGCTAAAGCGATTAGAAGTAAAAGATGTTCCAGTAACCCCGTTAAACTCAATTGAAGTGATCGGAATAAAAATTGGATATTACGAAGACATCCCATCAGAAGAGCAGACAAACTATAAACCGGTCTGGGTGTTTGACGTTAAAACACCTGCAAGCACAGAAACGATACAATTATGTGTTGATGCTACAATCTAGCATTACACATAATTTTTTATTTTTTGGGCACGCTTGAATAAATCGGTTGTGCGAGCCATGCTAATTTTAATTTTTGAACGGACAAATTAAAGTATAAATGATAGCAATTCTTAAATAGTTTTGATATAAAAAGGTGTTTTGAATGAAGCAATATACTAAGATGTTGATAGTATTCATATTGATGTGCTTGGTGATAGCTACAGGAGTTAAGCTGTTTTTTGAAGGATGTTTAGATCAACAGCCCCAGCAAGAAGCTCCATCGCTTCTTGGCTCAAAAATAACAAAAATCGAGGCGCATAATTATGAGGGGGATTATCTCATTATTCGTATAAATGATAGTAACGCTGAATTAGAAATTGTTGTGAAGGATGAGGATAAATACGCTTATCAAGGTGTTAAAGAAGTGCATATAGAACAAATCTTAGACGAGTTGAATTCATTTACAGAGCTTTTTAACATGGGGATAACTGCTGAACATGTTGAGATGCCCAGAGAGCGTGCAATGTCCTCAGATTACGACATTTTGATTTATTTGGCGGATGGCAGGTTCTACTTAATATCTCAAGTTATGAATACACCTATTCAAGTAGAAAATAAAACCACCCATAAAATAATGTTTTATCTCAAACCGTATTCAATTAACTATACACAACCTATCCAGGAAATAGGAGCAAAGGTATTCGATCTACAATTGCCAATTCAGAAAAAGTTTTTTTGAAAGCAGGGGTAACTTATGTTGGTGCATAAGCACACAATTCCATAGGTAAAGATGCACCTAAATCCCTAAATTTCCCACTGTTACGGTTGAAAAGGACACTCCTCCTTTATAACCAGAGCATCTTATTCTCGGTTTAATCATGATCGCATGTGGTGTCTTGTTTTTGTACTTGACATTTCAACTTCAAACACATCGAAAAAGAAAAGTAAGGAAAATGAGGGTAAAAATCAATATATAAACCTTTCTATTTCGTTCGGTAAAAACCGAACGTTTTCGGTAGTTTTTTAAGGGGTTTGAACGATGTGATTAGTGAGCGCCTAGGAGGGACGCTAAAAAGGGAAGGGAAACGAAGGGTTTTTAAAAAATTTAGGAGGTGATATAGAAAAAAATGATAAAAGAGAAGAAAAAGATATGGGCGATAGGCGTAATAGCGTTACTGGTAGTGAGCGGCATCGGAGTGGTCATGGCACAACTCCCAGAAGAACTTGAGGTAAAAATTTCTGAAGAGATTGAGGTTTTAAAGGGATTGCCATTTGATGTGCCAGAACCCACAGAGTTTGTATTGGATGAGGAGAATCTCACCGAACTGGAAGGCATTCGCTTACCACAGTTCCGTATGACACCAATATTGGACAAAACGCCGAGTTTAGAAGGTGCCGTAGTTTTAGAGGGATTGCCATTTGATGTGCCAGAACCCATAGAGTTTGTATTGGATGAGGAGAATCTCACCGAACTGGAAGGCATTCGCTTACCACAGTTCCGTATGACACCAATATTGGACAAAACGCCCCTTCTCACCAGAGTGGAAGGGGACGCCTGCGGTTATTCAAAAGATTCATCCCAAGCAGAAAGGGCAATATTCCATGTCGATGACACATACAGAATATATCAAGGTTTCGGACATGTCAAACCCACAGAATCTTCTAACAACGGCGAAAGTTTCACGAGTTATCACGAGAGAGAAATTTATCTAAATGACAACGATACTATAGAATTCATATCTCACATATACGATGATGGACGTGTTTTTGTGTGGACATCAATTTTGGATGAAGGAGTGTGGGTCCAAGGCTGGGATTTCGGTGAGCAAGTGAATATCGGCGATGATGTGGAATACTCATACACTATCAGTAATGGAAAATATACATTGTATCTAAAAGACCCGGATACTGGACAATGGTATGCAAAGACTTATGATGATACGGATGATCCAAGTGACCATGTAGATTGGTTTATGGGTTCAACAGAATTAACTTATGATGTTCTTGACAAAGAATTTAAGACAGAGACATGGATACGGGATGACTGGTATTGGGACACTGCTGGAAATGTTCACCGACCTTGGGATGTCATTGACTGGTGGTACACTACTCCCGATGAGCCTAATGTCGAAGTGACAGTTTACACAGATAGTTACAACAGACTTTATACCCAACATATATGTCAATTCCCGGCAATATAAAATTAATATAATGGATAAAGCCGGTTACCTGTCCTGCAAAAATGTTAGGATTCTGCATAAGAACACAAAAAATTCCAAAATTCCCCCTTTTTTTCTTTTTTGGGGGAATAATTTCCAATTTAAAGGATTTTACTCAATGCCTGTTTCCTCCATCCCTCCCCTTTTTCATCCCTTATGTATAGATGGTCGGCGACAGCTAAAAGCGATATTTTTGGAAATAAAAAGAAATCAAAAGACGCTCCTCCATCCCCCAAAACACCTTGTCCCATTTTTGGGACATTTGTCCCACCTTCCATATTTATGTTGTCCTATCCGAAGAATTTGCTCAACTACATGAGTAAAGAACTTTTCACGAAGGTCAATCTTCTGTCAACCAAACAGGTATGGATGGACACGAATTACCCTGTGCCTCCAAATGGCTCGAACGACATCAGGTTAGCGTGGTGGATTTTTTGTTTTTTGTTGTATATAAAGTGTAACTTCCTTCTATTTAAGACACAGATTTACACTGATTTACGCAGATTTATTTTAGTCTTACCATGTTGATTCTTATCATCTGTGTTAATCTGCGTTAATCTGTGTCTATAATTTGTTTTCTATTTTCTTGCTTGTTTTTTGTTTGAAAATCCGGTCAATATGAAGAGCCGCTAAGGATTATCTGTAGTTCGTAAAATATAAAAGTAAAGATGTTATCCTCCCCTTCTCTCCATCCTGTACACATCCACCTCTATGAACTTCCTTTCCTTCTTATGAAACCAGAATTTCCTTTTCAAAGGAAAACTGACGGGAAAACGCTGAATTGCTGCATAGGGCACAAACCCTCTTAAAAACGATTCGCTGCCTGCGTTATGTATAGAATAAACAACAGGTGCGATTTCAAATGCCTTTTCCAGAAAGAGTCGGTCTGCATGTCTGTTTTTCCGCTGTGCGCCAAAAGGAGGGTTCATCACCACGGTATCCCCACGCCCAACAACTTCTCGCACATCAGCCTTTCTAAATTCTACTTCCACACCCAGTCCCTTGCTGTTCATTTGCGCAATTTGTATCGCACGTTCGTCCCTATCTATTCCCACTACTTCGTTCGCACCTAATAATTTCGCTCCTATTCCCAGTATCCCGTTACCACAGCCAAGGTCATATACCACGTGATTTTCAATGTCCCCATGCATAAACCCGAAATGAAGCAATTCAGAAGCTATTGTAGCGGGCGTTGAATATTGCTCCTCGTCTACATCAGGCGCTTTTATGTCCTCAACGCATTCTAACAGAATTTCAAGTTCCTTTTTCTTCATTAAATAGTATTACATTACCTAACATCACATAAATAAACCTATCTAAACCAAACTAAACTAAAATACGAGGGGACAAGGGAAAAATGAGTCTGTTATTATTGGCGCCAATTGCAGGGCTTGTGAGTTTGGTATTTGCAGCGGCATTCGCAGTTTATACGCTCAGGCAGGAATCCGGCAGTGCAAAAATGAATGCCATCTCGGCGGCTATTCAGGAGGGTGCTTCTGCTTACCTGAACAGGCAATACAAGACGGTCGCAATCGTTGCGAGTATAATTGCAGTGATTTTATTTGTTGCGCTTTCGCATGGTGACGGTGGGTTTCAGGATTCCGGGCGGATTGCAATAGGTTTTTTAGCGGGTGCCGTGTGTTCTGCGGCTGCGGGTTATATCGGTATGTTCGTCTCGACGAGAGCGAATGTCCGCGTCGCACAGGCAGCATCATCCGGCGTGCGCAAGGCACTTGCAATAGCATTCAAGGGTGGTGCGGTAACAGGTCTTGCAGTCGTTGGGCTTGCATTACTTGGAACAAGTTGCTTTTATATGCTTTACGGTGGTGATTCGCATGCGGTTGACCTCGTTATAGGATACGGATTCGGGGCTTCGTTGATTTCATTATTTGCACGAGTTGGCGGTGGAATATACACAAAAGCGGCGGATGTGGGTGCTGACCTGGTGGGCAAGGTAGAAGCAGGAATCCCGGAGGACGACCCGCGAAATGCAGGTGTGATTGCCGACAATGTGGGTGACAATGTGGGTGACTGTGCGGGTATGGGTGCCGACCTGTTTGAAACTTACGTGGTTACGGCAATTGCAGCAATGCTAATCGGTGGTTTAATAATAAATGCAGAAGGTATAAAAGTAACGGATGTTTTCCCCGCGATTGCCACAGAAAACGCCTTAGCATTAATCGAATATCCTCTGATTTTGGGTGCTGTTGCCATCTTCGCTTCTATTGTCGCCATCTTCGCAGTGCGAATGGGCAAACAAGAGAACATTATGAGAACTTTGTATAAGGGCGTGATTACCGCCGCAGTGCTCAGTATAATTCTGTTCTATCCTGTAACGGCGGCATTAATCGGAACCGACTTAGCAGGGATTTCTATATTCATCTCGGCTATCGTTGGAATAGTAATAATGGCTCTGATGGTCATCGTTACGGAATACTACACGCAGATGCATTCGCCGGTGAAGGCAATTGCAGACGCAAGCAAGACGGGTGCAGGCACCAATCTGATTACCGGTCTCGCAGTTGGTATGATGTCCACAGGCTGGCCCGTGATAATTATATGCAGTGGGATACTGGTTGCGTATTTCGTGCCTTTCATGGTTACGGGGGAAACTATTGCGGGACTGTACGGGATTTCAATTACCGCAGTTGCTATGCTCTCTACCACGGGAATTATCGTTGCACTCGATTCCTATGGGCCGATTACCGATAATGCAGGCGGCATAGCGGAAATGGCGGACTTACCGCCGGAAGTTAGAGCTACCACCGATAAGTTAGATGCCGTTGGTAACACGACAAAAGCGGTGACAAAGGGATATGCGATTGCATCAGCAGCAATTGCCGCTTTAGCTCTTTTTTCTGATTATTTACATAAAGTGGGCGTAGCACCGGAAGCATTCAGCCTTTTCAATCCGCTCGTGCTCGTGGGGTTATTAATCGGTGGTCTATTACCTTTTATTTTCAGCTCGGTTATGATGCGAGCAGTGGGAAAAGGAGCGTTCAAGGTAGTTGAAGAAGTGCGAAGGCAGTTCAAGGAAATACCGGGGATATGGGAAGGTAAGACAAAGCCGGAATACGGTAAATGCGTTGATATCGTTACGTCTGCGGCATTAAAGGAAATGCTCGTGCCGGGGATGATTGCCGTGGTGGTGCCAATAGCCGTGGGTTTATTCAGTCCGATAGCTTTAGGCGGGCTGCTAATCGGCGTGATTGTTTCCGGGTTGACGCTCGCACTGATGATGGCGAACGGTGGTGCTGCGTGGGACAATGCGAAAAAGATGATAGAGGACGGCTATTTAGGCGGTAAGGGCAGCGATGCGCATAAAGCGGCAGTGGTGGGTGATACGGTGGGTGACCCGTTCAAAGACACTGCGGGTCCCGCAATTAATCCGCTGATTAAGACAATGAATATGATTGCAATCCTGTTTTCGACTCTATTCTTGTCTTATAGTATCTTGCCAATATGAGTGGAGGCATGAAAACGAAGAAAAGTTTTATTTAAATGTATTGCATATCTATATTACATAGAAAATGGAAAAGAGCTACAGCGCTAAGGATATTCACGTGTTAAAGGATTTAACCGCGGTGCGAAAAAGACCTTCAATGTATATCGGCGATACCGGCACCCGCGGTCTTCACCATTTAGTGAACGAAACGATAGACAACAGCGTAGACGAAGCGTTAATCGGTTTTTGCACATCCATTGATGTGATAATTCATCATGACGATTCCGTGACGGTAACGGACAATGGAAGAGGGATTCCCGTTGACCTGCACGAGGAATACAACCGCTCTGCGGTAGAAGTAGTAATGACGAAGCTGCATGCAGGCGGCAAATTCGATGATAAGGTTTATAAAGTGGCTGGAGGACTGCACGGTGTCGGTATTTCAGTTGTAAATGCGCTGTCCAAATGGCTGGAGGTAGAGGTAAGGAGAAACGGGAGCATATATTTTCAGCGATACGAGTGCGGGAAACCCGTATGCGAATTAAAAAATCTGGGCAGTTCCGGCGAAGGTGATGGTACTGGGACAAAGGTAACGTTCAAACCCGACAGTGAGATTTTCGGCAGTTACCATTTCGATTTTAATGTTTTAGCAACGAGGCTGAGAGAGCTGGCTTTTTTGAATCGCGGGCTTTCGCTTAGCTTGGCAGATGAAAGGACGGGTGATGAGAAGACATTTAAGTATGAAGGCGGCATTGCTTCGTTCCTGGAATATATAAACCGAGATAAGAGGGTGCTGCACAGACCTATACTTTTTGAAGACGAGAAGGATGAGGTTAAAGTGGAAATCGGGGTGCAGTATAACGACAGCTATACGGAGAACATCTTCTCGTTTGTGAACAATGTGAAGACCATAGAGGGGGGCAAGCATCTGAGTGGATTTAAAGCGGCATTGACGAGGGCGCTTAACGAATACGGTAGAGCGAGCAACATGCTTAAAAAAGTCAGTCTGGATGGCGAGGACGTGCGAGAAGGGCTTGTGGCGATAATAAGTATAAAGCTAAGAGACCCTCAATTCGAGGGGCAGACAAAGACGAAACTCGGTAATAGCGAGGTAAAGGGTATTGTAGAATCAATTGTGCGGGAACACCTGCGGGAGTTCCTGGACGTGAATCCAAGTGATGCGAATGCGATAATACGTAAAGCATTGGAAGCGTCAAGGGCACGTGCAGCAGCACGGCACGCACGTGAGATCGTAAGGAAGAAGGATTCTTTTATTGATTCACTGCCCGGGAAGCTTGCGGACTGCTCGGAGAAAGACCCCGCGAAAAAGGAGATTTATATCGTGGAGGGCGACTCAGCCGGTGGTTCCGCGAAACAGGCACGAGATAAACACTTTCAGGCTATTCTGCCCATACGCGGTAAGATATTGAACGTGGAGAAGGCGAGGCTGGACAAGATATTAAAAAGCAATGAAATCCGTACGCTTGTTACTGCGCTGGGTGCAGGGATAGGCGAGGATTTCGAGTTGGAAAAAGTTCGCTATAATAGGGTAATCCTGATGAGTGATGCAGACGTGGACGGTGCGCATATAAGAACGCTATTGCTTACTTTCTTCTTTCGCTATATGCCGGAGTTAGTAAGCACGAACCACGTGTATATCGCGTTACCGCCGTTGTATATGATAAAGAAAGGCAAAGAAACGAGATATGCGTTTTCGGATGACGAGTATGCGAACGTTCTGAAAGAACTAAACGTGGAGGAAGGCGATACAGGCGTGAGAATACAGCGATACAAAGGTCTGGGTGAGATGAATCCCGAGCAGTTATGGGTAACCACAATGAATCCTGTTACAAGGGGCATAAAGCGGGTGAATTTAGCGGATGCTGCCGAAGCGGACTGGTTATTCACGGTACTGATGGGCGAAGAGGTAGCGCCGAGAAGGAAGTTCATACAGGCACATGCGAAGGAAGTGCTGAATCTGGACGTGTAAATGTTTTTTTTTAAAAAAAAAGAAAAATATTTTCCCCTAGTTATTTTCGACAAGAGGAAAAATCGTTCCAATCTTACTTACCTACCTACGCATTCTCGACTAAAATCTTTTCGGTCGATGTTTCTGGTAACATTCCTGACAGTAAACAGGTCGAGAGCCATCTGGTTTAAATGGTACTTGACATTCTTCCCCGCAGTCCGCACAAGTAACCGTGTGCATCTCTCGCGGTGGACGATCAAAACCCTGTCTTCTTCCGCCAACATTTCTTTCGCTCATCATATTATACCTCCTTGTTATTATAGTGGACTCTTATTATTTAAATACCCTCAAAAAGCATAGGATATTATTTGAACTCGTCTTTGTGATTCATTAATGGAAAACTCTTCAAACTACTACTCCTCGCTGCTTCTTCTATAGCCGCTTCGGGGTTTCGAAATCATGGGTGGTGATTATTATGCACTCATTACCATGCAAATGCGAGTTGAAACGACTATGAAGAATTCATGTAGAAGCTGCGAGTAATTTGATGAGAGTAAAGTAGAAGATGAGCGGTATTGCTGCCCTAAAATGAATATGACAATCTGGTATGAACAGGAATATGTTGGATGTGGTGTGTTTAAAGCCAAAGGTAAAGCTAAGAAGAAATGAGCGTTACAGCTGCTATTTTTATAGCTCCTTATAAAGTCAAGAGAACTGCTTCTTCCGCATAGCTGCTGAGGGTTTAAGTAAGGTGAGTTTTACGGTTAATGGTAATTTGGGCGAACAGCAAACACTGTATTTTATAGCTCTTAACCGATATTAACCAAATACATATTATAAGACAAAATTTTCAAAAAGTATTTAATCTCCTTGCTTAATAATAATGGAAAAGGGGGGTAAGTATGTGCACCAACGAAAAGATAAACTCTAATCTGTCGCTGAACGATCTGCGCCAGTATGCTTGGGACTACTTCCAGCTTCATGCTATGCAGCGTATGTCACTATTCAAATTCTTTGTTGTGTTCGCCACTATCCTGACAACTGGTCTCATATCAACTTTTCAACCGACATTCAATGCTCATCTGATCGGCATCACTCTTGGTCTTTTACTCGTCGGCATCTCGGTCATCTTTTGGAAATTCGACGAACGTAATAAATTTCTGACGAAGCATGGAGAACGAGCTCTAATATATCTTGAAAGTCAGTTCAATGTACGCTCGAAAGACGATGAGCCTCATCCGATCCAACTCTTTACATCGGAAGAATGGCGTACAAAGCAATTAAGGGCAACGCAGAAGAGTTGGAAACTGTGGCAACGTCAGATGAGCCATTCAAAGAGTCTCACCCTCTTGTTTTTTTTATACGGTGTAATCGGATTAGTGGGTGCGGTTGTTTCAGTAATTTTGTGTTTTGCCTAAGCATTCGAGTTTCCCATTAGGTGGATTTCGTGATATCCCTACCCCTTCAAAAGATTAAAAAATATATAGTTCCCCCTTTATGAGCGGTAGTTGTTAAGGATAAAGTTCATAGTAAGGCTAAGCTTCTTTCATAGCCGCTTCGGGTTTTGGCTTTAACGCAGTATTCAAATTTAAATGATGTTATTAGCCGATATTAATGGAGGTCGATTTATATTTTTATTCCAAAAATCTAAAAAAGATTCTTGTTGTTCCTCATTTGATCTATCTGGGCTCCAAAAATAACATGGTATGGCATTTGAATCAAACGGTAATTTGGTTCCCTCTTTAGCTGTTAATAAAACCTTTTTGTTTAGTCCAAAAGCATAGCCCATTTCCATAAAGCTGTTTGGCCTTAAACCAGATAAATCTGCAATAACAATCGAAGAATTATTTATTTCTTTGAATATTTCAACATTAATGAGAGCCTCGTCTGTTTCTGATTTCCCCATTTCTTTTATATGATAGTTCATATTTTGAACGACCGGATCAACAACATTTCGGAAAAAATTTTCGACAAAAGAAAATTCGCTAACGTCTTTGTTTAAAAGTCTAACATAGAACACTTGCGGTTTCACAATTGTCTCTAAGAATTCTAAAATAGAGTTTGCATATTCTTCAGAGGAATTTTTTCCTCTTTCAAAATTTAAACTCGCAAGTCTTGATGCAGTACTATTATTGATTCTTGGGATAAATCTATTTGGGTTAGCAACCGAAAGTCTTGATAAAAGAGGAGCCCCACCGAGACCATCACCATAACTTGATCCAATAGGTATGTCAAGTGGCAGAACCGGCTTTCCATGAGAAACATACAGAGAGGCCAGATGTTCCACTCCTTCTCCTCCCCCGATAATTATTAGTGCATCAGAAAGTCTTTCTTGCTCTTGACGTCTGTAAGCACCTGCATTCCAACCAGGATTTATACGATGTAAAGAAACGATCCCTAATTCTACGAGTTCATGCCACAGTTCTTTTCTTTGCTCGGGTATCTGTGCTTCTGACTTCTCAGAGGAAACAACCTTCACTAAATTTCTTGTTTCATTCGAAAATGATTTTGATGCTGCGATATAACTTTCAAGCTGACCGATGCCTTCTTTTAAATCTGAAGGCTTAATGTCTTCGGTTTTTACTTCTACAATTAGGTAAATATTCTCTTGAGTGTGTTCCTCATTTTCAGAAAAGATAACAATATCTGCCCGCTTTTTCGCTATTCCCATTTTTATGGGAAGCTCAATGCCAATATCGCTTTTGTCATAGCCATATTCTTCAACAAGACTTCTGGCTACATCTTGCCTTACTCTTTCCTCGGCTGTATCTTTTCTTAGCTTTCCTGTAATGAAGCACTTTATTTTTCCGGGTGGTATTACTTCTTCTGTCATATTTTTTACCTCCACACTTTCAATTAGCTGAAATCATATAAATAACTTGCCATATCCATCACTACCAAATCTTTCCACCGACAAAAGAGGCAACCCCTCAAATATCCATGCCAAAACAACCCCTAAAATCAATTACGACATTTTTATCCCCGGCTAAAAAGCATCCACAGAAAATACACTAAAACAAGAATCACAATCAGAATTACAATCGCGATGATGATATAAGGCAAGAACTCAATTATCAGCCATAATATACCCAAAAGAATAAGGATGCCGAGCAGTAGAAGCACCAATACCGGTATCCCGTTCAAAAACCATAACAATCGCATAATTTATTTTCTATTTCTTGGAATTTGGCGGTATTTGACGTTTGTCTAAATTTCCATATTCGCCCACCGCGGCTATCATCTCCTCCGCGATTTTCAACAATCGAAGCCACGTATTTGCCGCTGCTCGCACTATTACAATGTCCTCTCCACGGATACACACGGTTAATTCATTCCCATTAAGAGCGGTATCAACAAAAGAACGTCTTTTATCCTCGTTCCCCTTCTCCCTTCCCTCCTCCTCTTCTTCACGTATTGACTCGTATATCGTTTTTATTACCGCTTCTTCATCCTGAAACACAAATTTCGCTTCGACGTTCATTTTTGTATATAAAGTATAACTTCTACTTATTTAAGACGCAGATTTACACGGATTTACACGGATTTAATTTGTTCTGCGTTAATCTGCGTTAATCTGCGTCAAATTGATTTATTCGCACTGTTTGCACCGATCAGTTTTGTACCGTTTCATCATCTTTCCATGATGTCTTTCATTTTTTTCATGATGAAATATAAATAACCTGTCAAACCGCCGCTACACCACATACATACAATTTCAACGCAGCACTCTTATCGCCTATGCGCTTCTCCCACCAGTTCACCAATGTTCTTGTATCCATTAGCATTGAGATACACCTTCAATTCCTTTTTTATCGTCGAAAAAATCTCGAGATCTTCACTTACCAGCGCACTACCCACCTGAAACATGCTCGCACCGTTCTTCGCATAGTCTATCACATCCTTAGCGGAAAATATACCGCCAACTGCGATTATTGGTATTTTCAACTCCTTGTATAGATTAAAAACAATCTCCTTACCG
>JAUWNY010000170.1 GCA_030612405.1 Candidatus Methanophagales archaeon
GGATATGGATTCTACTACAAAGCCAACTACAACGCCAGCATCCACACCTACACCAGCGCCCAGATTAACACCAACTCCAGAGCTCGCTCCTAAAGAAAAAGATTCAGATGATGATGGTATCCCTGATAAATACGATTATGCACCTAACGATCCAAAAGTGCAAACAAAAGAGGATGTTATGCGTAAAGAGACACCTACGGCAACGCTTACACCCACTTCAACTGTGCTGGGTTTTGAAGTAGTGTTTGCAATTGGTAGCTTATTAGCGGTGGCTTATCTGGCGCTGAGAAGAAGGGGATAAAAAGGGTTTTTATTTTATCTTTTCTATCTTCTTACCTCAGCGATAAAAAAGGGAAGCGAAGGAGAAAAAGGATGAATATACATTCTAATTCTAAAATTAAGAATAAATATCTTCCAAATACCATTTCTTGTGGAAATCATTAAAATCTTCCATTTGCTCTTTTGTAACTCCAAGCAAACCTCCAGTCCATTTTGGATGAGCTCTTCTTCCATCAGGATTTTTTAGATGTTCGGGAAAAGTCCGCACAATGTAAATGGGATTCTGCCATGAGTACTCCTCCCCAAGTATTTGGAAATAGTCACCATCTATCTTGAATTTTGTTTTGCCTCCTCTAAACTCTCGCGCACCGCAGCCACGATTATCGGCAATGCAAATTGAATAATGAAACCTTAACGGCGTTGCTCTTTTCATCTTGTCTGTGTTAATTAAGCCCTTTCCGGGCTTGCGTGAATGTGGGCAGAGCCCACAAGCGTTAATCTGTGTCAACAATCTATTTTCTATTCTCCCCCTCTCGTCAATTCCTTTTCTCTCAATTTCACTCTTTCGATTAAATCATCAGCAGATACCAAACGCTGCCTCCTTTTCATCCCATTCCAGATCTTCGATTGTTTATACAGCCAAAAATCCAGTTCATCCGCGTTCTCTGCATAAAGTACCTCGTTATTTTCCAGTATCTCTCCCCTTAGATACCATGGAATCTCGTTGAATATCACAATGTCATATCTCTTATTTGCAGAAACCCTCAAAATCCGCTTATATAACTCCTTCGAATCCACGCCTCCCTCGTCCTTTTGTATCACGCATATATCAATGTCCGAGTTCACATCCGCGTATCCCTTAATAAATGAACCGTAAATCAGTATCCCTTTAACGTAAAGTATCACTTCCTTTAACACGTCCAGAAGCTGTTCTTTCATTTTTTTATCCATTTTAGCACCTCCAGCGAAAACTCTCTTAAATCCTCTATCAATTCTCTTATCGCATAGCATGCGATTTTATCATTTACGCCATCGTATTCATGAATTAGTCTGTTTCTTAATCCATTTGCTTCTTTTAATTTTTCCCCCATTCCTTCTTCCAAAATATCTCTTTCTACCAGAAAGTCAATATTGCTGTAATCATCTTTTGCTGACGAATTCAGTCCTCTTCTGACCATTGCACATACGTCTGACGCCGCTTCCACCGCTTCTTGAAATTCTTTATAAATCGCTTTACGCAATATCCTATCCCCCAATATCTCCTTCGATAGGTGCTCCTCGATGAACTCAACGCGCTCGATCACAGTCTCAATTTTTTCCATTACCCTCTCTTTTATATTCTCATCCATCTCCTCGTTCTAACACCGCCCTGCGATCCTCTCGCGCACCGCAGCCACGATCACGGGCAATGCGATTGTAGCATCACAATAAACCGTAACTGCTTTCGCTTTTGCACCTACTTTACCCCATGATTTCGCTTCTTCCAACGTTGCACCACTCAAGCCGCCGTTCTCTGGCGTATCGGTAGTTATCTGAATAGCGTAATCGAACCCCTCTTGCTCGCGTGGCGCAATCAACGCGGTCTGGAATATAAAGTTCTTTGGCACACCGCCACCGAGTATTATCGCACCCGTGCGCTTCGCATCGCAGAAAATATCCACCATTTCTTTCATATCGCTGAACGCATCCACATTCAATGGACTCGTTTGCTTATATATCCATGCGTGTAGTCCAATCATAGAATCAGCAATTGCGGGACAAAATACGGGCACGTCGCTATCCACTGCGGCTTTCAGTATAGAATCGCGGTCCGAGAGGTTTTCTCCTATCGTTTTTGTCAGCTCTCTTATACTGTAAACCCTATCATGGTTCTCGCAATCGAGCTTATCAAAAACCGTTCTTAAAAACGCTTCTAACCTTGCGAACGCCTCCTCATGCACTATCACATCGTATATTCGCTCCAACCCCTGCTCTCTCAGCCATATATCGTCTATCGGTGTTGGTGCCTCCGTTTCCGTTTCCGTTTCCGTTTCCGTTTCAGTCGCCATCTCAGCATTCGTCTCTGCACTTACAGCCAGACCTGTATCTTCCACGTCTATTTTATAGTGATGGTCGCCAAGAGCTTCTATAATGTCGTGCACGAGGTTTGCACCCGTTGTTACCACCACGTCCACCTCTCGCTCGCTCACCATCTCTGCTATCACATTTCGCATTCCTGCAGGAACCAGAGCACCGGCAATACCGATGAATTTTGTCGTTTCCTCCGTCTGCATTTCTTCGTATATATCCGCCGCTATTGCTAATCTTCCAGCACCGAAGGCACAGCCTCTTAACTCTCTTACGAGGTCATCTACACTCATATAAGCCCTTACAGGGCTTGCGGGGTCGTGGGGCAGAGCCCCACATTTTCCTATTCTAACGCCTTTCACTTCTTTTAATTGCATTTCCTTTAAACTTACCATTGTTGCACACTTTTATTTATAACAGAGATAAATAAATAATCTCTGGGGCTGTAAGGTAGCCAGGCTATCCTCCCAGCTCGGGGAGCTGGTAACCGGAGTTCAAATCTCCGCGGCCCCATCCCACTTGCTTTCGCAAGAAGCACCAAATCTCAAATCCCAAACAACATTAAAAATCACAAAATCAAATGACCAAAACGTTTGAAATTTGGATTTTGGTGCTTGGGATTTTTATAAGTCCTCATGGTATTGATAATTAAGCGAGGTGAAATAGAAGCGATGGCTGTATCAAAATATGCGTATGTATATGCGAGGATAAGGGCGAGGATGAGCGAACTTATGGACGAGAGGAGACTAAGAGAACTCGTAGATACTCGCAGTGAAGATTTCTTGTCTTCACTAATGGATACTACCGCAGCGTATAAAGACAAATTAACAAAAGCGGCTTTGGTAGGTGTAGAAGCAAGAAAAATAGAGATAACGCTGAAGGAAGACTTGATTGACCAGTATTTAATGGTGATAAAATCAACGGAAGGTGCGGGTGCGATAAGGGACGTTTTTGTGGAATTCCTCAGACGATTGGAGGTAAAGAATCTGAAAGCAGTTATCCGAGCTAAAGCTGCGGAAGTCCATGGAACTGGAACTGGAACAAGCACCGCAGAAACACCTATGTTTTTCCCGGTTGAAGATTTCTTCAAGCGTAGAATAAGCAGATTAACGGAAGCTGACTCGGTGGAAAGCGTAATAAAACAATTAGAGAATCCTTATAGGGGAGTTTTGGAAGAAGCATTACCAGAGTATGAAAAAAGCAAGCGGGTTTTAATCCTCGAGAATGCCCTTGATGAGGAAATCTCGAGTGCCATACGAGAAAAGGTAGAACGGCTGAGCGGAGCGGATAAGGAAATAGCAAGAAAAATTGTTGGGACTGAGTTTGACCTCGCGAATCTCATGATTTTGCTGCGCTGCAAATCCGAAGGGATTGCGGAAGCAGAGATAAGGAAATATCTTTTGCCCGATGGATTTAGTTTTGATTTTAATCTCGATGTCGGTGCGATGAACGACTCGATTTCCGCGGAGAACGTGAGCAGTGCTGTTCAGTTGATGCCCGCTTCGGCATATAAGGAAGTGTTAACCGGTGCTCTATCATCTTATGAGGCGGAGAAATCAGTTATTCCTTTTGAGAATGCCCTCTCGCGATATTTTTTGGTAACGATAAAAAGCATACTGAGAGGTTATCCCATCAATATTGGCACGATTATCGGTTTCCTTTACCTCAAAGAAATAGAAATACGGAATCTCTGCACCATTGCCGTCTGCAAGGAGAACGAGATACCTGCAGAGGAGACGATGAAGATGGTCATGCTGTGAAACCCCGCACCTTTTATAACCACGAGATTACACAGATTTCCACGAGAGAGGAATAATACATGACTTTAAAATATGTTTTTCTTTTCCGTAAACGCTTTTCTTTTTTTGGTAGTGTCCTAATTAAGAATAGTTAATGAAAAGAAATCTTGCCATGTCCATAGGTGGTCTGTTAATCCTTCTAACATTGCAGGTGAAGTTCTTCTTTTGAACTCATTTATGAAATTCCAGTAGAATTGAAACAGTTGGATTGAACCTTCCAATCTCCATCTCCGTTTTGAGAAACATTTTGTCTTTCGTACTAATCTAC
>JAUWNY010000061.1 GCA_030612405.1 Candidatus Methanophagales archaeon
CTAACTATAATAATCGTTTTTGCATTGACAGGAATAGGAGTTGGTTTTGCAGAGGGGCTTCTCGGCGTTGGCGGATGCTTTATCATGGTGCCCGTGACGTTCTTTGTATTCACTACAATGGGTTATTCACCTGATATAGCAATAAAACTCGCGTTTGGCTCTAACCTTCTCGTGGTGTTCCCAACGGCAATCAGCGGAGCATGGGCGCATACAAAAAAAGAGGCGGTATGGTGGAAAGCCGGAATGGTTTTAGGTGTTTTTGGAGCGATTGGTGCGGTTATAGGCGCTACAATTACTTCACAGCTTCTCAGCGAAGGGATATTAAAGCCCGCATTTGGGCTCGTAATCGGTCTTGGTGCGCTAAGGATGTTGGCATGGAAGCCCCCAAAGGTTGAGGAAGCCCCTAAAGAAAAGCCTCTGCTCTGGGCTTGCTGCGGGTTTCCAATAGGTATTCTCTGCGGAATGCTTGGACTTGGCGGTGGGATTATCACGGTTCCAGTGCTCGCAATTGCTTTAAAATTCAAAATGCATCACGCAATTGGAACTTCGCTGTCAATGATGATTTTCACGAGCATAGCGGGTTCTATCGGTTATTTAATAAATGGGCTCTCTGTTCCAAATCTGCCTCCTTATTCCATTGGATACGTCAATCTGCTTGCATGGGCTTGTCTTGCAATGACAAGCATCCCGATAGCTCAGATAGGTGCGAGAACCGCTCACAAACTACCCGCAAAAAAGTTACAATACGTTTTTATCGCAGTGATGTTTTACGTAGCTCTGAAAATGACGGGGGCGTTTGAATGGCTGAGATTGCCGATATAAACTTTATTAACTTTTGTAACTTTCTATTTTATTACAGATTTAAAATGCAATTGAAGCAAATTGGCGTAATTCACACCCCGTATAAAACATTGGGAGAGTGCCCGTGTCAAGCATGCAAATCGGAGCAGATTGCTGAAATAGAGGTTTTTAAGGAATATGAGGGCGGCTTAAAAGATATAGAAGGATTTTCTCATCTTATCGTCCTATATTGGCTGCATAAATCAAAGGGTTATTCGCTTCTCGTAAGAACACCCTGGGATACTGAACCGCATGGTTTATTTACCACGCGGTCACCACATAGACCGAATCCAATTGGGATTTCTATTGTGAGGTTAATTGAAAAGAAAGGGAATATATTAAGGGTTACGGGTATAGATGCAATTGATGGCACGCCTTTGATAGACATAAAACCGTATGTTCCAGAATTTGGTGAAAAAGAGAAGGGAGAAGCGAGGATAGGATGGCTTGAAGGGAAGATAAAGAGATGAAAGCCCTGATAAGCGTATTCAACAAGGATAAGGTAGTGGAATTTGCACGAGCACTGAATGAGCTTGGAATAGAGATAATTACAACTGAAGGCACCGCAAGGTTGATTTTGAAAAGCGGAATCCCGGTAACAAAAGTATCCGCGTTTACAGGAGTTCAAGAGCTGCTCGGCGGTAAAATAAAGACCCTGCATCCACGCATTCATGCAGGAATTGCAACAGCAGAGATAGGAATCGTTGCTGTAAACCTCCTGCCTTTAGACTTTTCGACCAAAAACGCGCTTAATGGCATGGACATCGGCGGTGTTGCAATGCTTCGCTCAGGGATAAAGAATTTTGAACACGTTGCGGTTATCGTGAATCCGGCGAGATACGATGCGATAATCAAGGAGCTCGAAAAAGGCGAACTTTCGCATGATACGAAATTACGTTTGGCTCGCGAGGCATCGGGATATATATTAGATTACGAAACAAAAATTGGAGAGATATTAAAGGGGATGAAATAGGGATTATTTTTATCTTTTCATCAGAGATATTTTGTTGATGCAAAGAAACAGTTTTGTTGAAGGCGACCGCATAAGGATAAAGAAGAAGAGCGATAGCGGTGTTGTTGTTTATGAAGGCGTTGTTATGCCGACAGCCACAAGAAACGTGGTTATAAAACTCGATAGTGGCTACAATATTGGTATACGACAGGAAAATACGGAAATAGAAGTTATAGAGAGAGGAGGAAGGCTAAAAACAGAAAAAGAAGCGAAAGAAGGAGCGGTGAAAGGGGAAGAGACGCGAAAAAGGGAAGTAAAAGAGGGTTTACCCGCCCTGTCCATTCTCTCCACCGGCGGCACAATTGCCTCTAAAGTGGATTATCGAACCGGTGCGGTTTCCCCTCAGTTCTCTACCGAAGACATACTTGAGGCAATCCCGGAATTAGGGCAAATAGCGAATATCAAAGGAAAAGTGATTTACAGCATACTCAGCGAGAACATGCGTGCCGAATACTGGCGTAAACTCGCCGCTGAGGTCTATAACGAGATAAAAAACGGTGCAGAAGGTATAATCGTTACGCACGGTACGGATACAATGGGTTATACTGCCGCAGCGCTATCTTTTATGGTGCAAACGCCCGTGCCTGTTGTTCTTGTCGGGTCGCAACGTAGTTCAGACCGTCCATCCAGCGATGCCGCAATGAACACGATATGTGCTGCGAAAGTTGCATGCAGCGACCTTGCGGAAGTAGTGGTAGTAATGCACGGCAGCACCTCCGATAATTTCTGTCTCATTCACCGGGGCACGAAGGTGAGGAAGATGCATACTTCGGCACGCGACGCTTTTCAATCAATAAACGATACGCCAATAGGGAAGGTGATTTATGATGCAACTGACATAAATAAAATACGGTTTGAGTTCTTCTCTGCTTATACGAAGCGAGGTGAGAACGAATTAGCGCTGAGCGACAAGCTCGAGGACAAATGCTGCCTTATAAAGTTCTATCCCGGTGCTGACCCCGCAATACTCGATTTCTTCGTAGCGCAGCAGGGATACAAGGGCATTGTTTTAGAGGGAACAGGATTAGGGCATGTATCCGCGGAATGGATTCCCGGCGTGGCAAGAGCAATAAAACAGGGTATACCCGTCGTGATGACTTCGCAATGCTTATACGGGACAATCTGCGATAGAGTTTACGATACAGGTCGCGATTTACTTCGTGCTGGAATAATAGAGGGCGAGGATATGTTACCAGAAACCGCGCTGGTAAAGTTAATGTGGGTGCTGGGTCAAACCAGCGATATGGAAGAAGTAAGGCGGTTGATGCGTGACGAGAAAATATAGGCATTCCGAAAAATAACCACAAGATTACACAGATTTATTAATTGCAACCTTGCTATTTTTTTCTGTACGCGCATTTTGCCGCGAAAGTACCAGCTCCAACGCCATTGTCTATATTCACCACTGCTAATCCGGGTGAGCAGCTCTGGAGCATAGAAAGAAGCGCTGCTACTCCTTTTCCGCCCAGCCCATAGCCCACTGAGGTAGGAACGCCAATCACGGGAACGTTCACCAAACTTGCTACTACGGAGGGCAATGCCCCTTCCATACCGGCAACCACGATTATCGCCGCTACATTGGCGTTTACAATTTCCTCCAGAGGTTCTACCAGCCGGTGTATGCCTGCAATGCCCACGTCATACGCCTTTATCACCTCGCATCCACACGCCTCAGCAACCACTCTCGCTTCCTCGGCAACCGGTAAATCGGCAGTTCCCGCAGCGATCAGCCCTATTTTGCCAGTCTTTTCAAACTCATACCCACTCTTCTGCACCCGTATCGTTTTCGCAACTTCGTTATAATCAATTTCAAACGCTTCGTTTTGTTCTTCCAGCCGCTTTTTTATCGCCTCTACATCCGTTCCTCTTGCCCTGCTTATCAATGCAAAACCTTTGGCAGTTGCAAGTGCAATTGCTATATCCGCCACTTCAGCGCTGTTCTTACCTTCTGCAAAGATTATCTCGGGTATGCCCGTCCTGTACTGCCGATTTACGTCTATTCTTGCAAAATCTTTTAATCTCCTTACGCTTTCCCGTTTTAGTTCCTTGCACGCCTCTTCTACGCCTATTTCCCCACTTGCAAATCGCTTCAGTATCGTTTCCATAACATTTTCCCTTTATGACATTTAAGAATACGTCTGGTTGAGCAAAAAACATTCGCAAAAAAATCGAAAGCTTTATATATACCTAATCAAAAAGATTTGACATTGAAATGGGAGAGAGAAAGAGATGAATATCACAAAGAAGATGGTTGTCGTTGGTCTGGTTGTGGTAGTGATAGTGCTTGCGGTTGCTGGAGCAGCTATGTCCAGCTATATGCACAAACCGGAGAGCTGTAGTAAGATGTGTCATGAGATGCAGCCCTTCTATGACTCCCTGGAGGTTTCAACCCATGGAACTGCTGGTGTGATGGATTGCCACGAATGCCATAGGCCTGAAGGAGCACCCATAGGGCATGGCATTGAGCACATCAAGGGGATAGAAGCTTCAGAAATCGAAGATGAGATTCCCGAAGCTCCAAAAAGCGAATTTTGCCTGGAGTGCCACGGAGGTGCGAATTACCCAGAAAGGCATAAAGAGCATATCTCGTGGATGGGTGAGCAAGAGCCGTGGTGTAGTGGTTATGAGTGCACACTCTGCCATGATGACCATAAACTAACGGTTAGACCAAAATCCTGCGTCGAAGATTGCCATCCAAGACCGAAGTAGGATTGGGCAGGAGAAAAGTTGAGAAAGAGGCAAAAGGGGAAAGTCGGAATTTTTCCGACTTTGATGACTTTTTCCCCCTCTCGTTTTTTTTATTGATTATGTTACAGGGATGACTATGGTAGCCGTTCTAACGCTCTAAACCGCCAAACCGCTAAGCCTCTAAACCGCTATTCTCTGCGCTCTCTGTGAACTCTGCGGTTACTTTCCCCTGTGTTCACAAACTCCCCCGCTAATAACACCGCCATTCCAAGTCCCAGTAATAATATCCCTGTCCAGATAAACCCGATTAATGGAATTCTTTTTACGCTGACGATAAAATTTTCGGGTTGAACTTTCTGCCCCATAAGCGCGTAAAGCAGTGAGTCAGAAGAGGATTTTGTAGATTGCATATAGATGTATATGTCGCCCGTGAGCGTTGAAATGATTAAAGGCTCCGACACAGCGCCATGATTTGCATAATATTTTGTCCACATAGCCCCCTGATGAACGTCCCCGGCGTCTTTAATCGAAGTTACGTCCATTTTTAGTGCCGAGTATTCAGGAAGCAGGAAGCGATGTTGTGCAGAGTAAACGCTTCCCGTACTGGTAGATATGGTAAAATCATTCAATTCGATTTCCATTCCCAGAGCCTCAATCGTGGAGTTCGGCTTTGCGAGGATGAACCCGCTCTCTGTTTCCGTCGTGGAACTCACAAGAACGCCGATTAAAATGAGGATGATTGCAAAATGCACGATGGTTTTGCCCCACAAGCGTGTGGAACTCTTTTTTGCGCTTCGTCGTAGAACACGAGCGAAATTGTGTGCGATAGTAAAACCCGCCACGAGTATAAGAGGAAGCCCGAAATTAGCAAGTGGATTTGGCGTTGGCTGCCCGAGCCACGCTAAAACGACTCCAACGCCCAACACTGCAAAAATCAACCCTATATATTTCTTCAGTTCTATGTATGCGCTGGCGTTGCAGCCCGCTAAAGCAACTACGAAAGCGAGCGTAAAGGGGAAACACCATTTGTTATAAAAATCGGGACTCGTGGTCATTGGATTCTCGCTGAATAAACCGCCTATTATTGGCGCTGCATCTCCAAGAAAGCATATTATCATGAGGAATATCAGTGACCAGTATGCGATTACGAGGGAGACGGAGGAGAGGGAAGAACTATCAACGTCAAAGGTATAAAGAGGTTTTTTCGCTTTTCGATATAAATAGAAAAAGAAAAAAAGAATGCCCGCTGCAAATAACATCAGCGCTGGCCCGACAGGTGAGCGACCAAAAGCATGAACAGACTCTAACAGCCCACCTCGAGTCAGTGCAGTGCTGAATATAATAGCTAAAAAAGTAAGCAGGAGCGTAAATTCCCCTGTCATGTTCTCGTCTCTGCTGCTCTTAGGCGATAAATGGAAATACGCAGTAAGAGCAAGCCAGGGCAGTAAAGAAGCCGTTTCTACCGGGTCCCAGGACCAGTACCCGCCCCAACCCAGCACTTCATACGACCACCAACCACCAAGAGCTATTCCAAGTGCTAAAAACAACCATGCTGCATAAAGAGAACGCTTTAACGTTCTTCTTTCACGCTCTTCTAACCCACCTGTTATCATGCCTGTTAGCGTGAGCGCAAATGCGAAAAAGACAAATGCGTACCCTAAAAAAATCACAGGCGGGTGGATAAGCACCCAGAACGTCTGTAACAATGGATTAAGTCCTGCTCCCTCTGTTAGCACTGTCTGCATAGACATAGGGAAATGTTCAAACGGGCTGTGCAGCAATACCAGGAGGATAAAAAAGATGAGAAAAGCGTCTGTTGTTTTGTATAGCGTTATATGAAACGTGCTTCTTTTTTCAGCCTCGAGTTCTGATCCGGGTTCGGGTTCTTTAAACCGATACACGAAGTAAACGATGGTAAAGAGAAAAGTAAGAAAAAGCATTGACCCGCTGGCTCCTATCCACGGGTCGCCGAGTTTATACCAGATAGCCAAGCCCGATGAACTGTAGGTATAAACCTCGCTTAAGGAGAAATTATCGGATACAAAAGCCCATGTAAGCGAGAGGTATGAAGCCACGACCAACGCACAAGCGATGGCAGAAGTGTAAAATGCGCATTCGAGTTTCTTCTTGTCCTTTGTCTTTGCTTTTGATAGCAGGACAAAATCAAAAACCAGCAAGATGCCCGCGAGGATTATGAATAGTTCTCCCATTTCTACTTCCATTCCCATTCCCATCTACATCACCCGACAGTTGTGCCTTTTATTTCTGTAATCGCTTCTATAACTATATATAACCCGCTTATCTTTATTCGTGTTTCATTGTTTTAAAAAACATAATCTGTGTCAATCAGTGAAATCTGCGGAAAAAAATAAATCGTTGACACAGATTAACGCAGATGATAAAAATCAACAATGTCAAACTTAAATAAGTCCGCGTAAATCAGTGTAAATCTGTGTCTCAAATAGAAGGAAGTTATACCTTATATACAATAAAAAAAAAATGATAGCCACAGAGGACACAGAGGACACAGAGGGGAAATATACAAAATATAGCATGAAACATGGCTGTTCACTGTGGCAAAAAAAGAATAAGGAGGAGAAAATGCGTGATCCATTAACTGAAGCAATAATTGGTGCGGCAATTGAGGTTCATAAGCATCTCGGTCCTGGTCTTCTTGAATCTATTTATGAAGAAGCACTTTGTTACGAATTTAGCCTAAGAGAAATCCCTTTTGAACGGCAGGTTGAAGTAGATGTGATTTATAAAGACAAAATAATAAAAGGGCAACGCATTGATATTCTGGTTGCTGGTGAGGTGGTAGTGGAATTAAAATCAGTGTCAAAGTTACAAGATATTTTTATCGCTCAAACACTATCATACTTAAAAAGCACGCAGTTGAAGCGAGCTTTATTAATCAATTTCGGAGAAAAACGCCTGACTGGTGGAATTAAGAGAATATCATTATGAAGAAATGATAGCCACAGAGGACACAGAGAGAAAAAGAACTAATACTATGCTCTGTGCTCTCGGTGTCCTCGGTGGCAAAAATATACTTTATATACAACGAGAAAAAAACCGACAACTTTATATAATCATGAAGTTGAACTCCTATTACGGTACAAATAGTTCACAATGTCTGAAAACGAGAATCAAGAACATCCGCATTCACTTTCATTTAGTGAACGAAAAAACTTTATACCACGGCTTATCTCCTGGAACATGACCTTCGCCTGTAATTTGCGGTGTCCGCACTGTTACATAGATGCGGATGAACGAGCGGGAAAAAGCGAATTAAGTACGGAAGAGGGGAAGGTGCTCATAGACCAGATAGTAGAAGTAAGCAAACCTATTCTTATATTGAGTGGTGGAGAACCACTGCTCCGTGATGACGTTTTTGAACTCGCCCGGTACGCAACCGAGAAGGGTTTAATCGTGGCGATGGGCACCAATGGCACGCTGATAACCGATTCCGTTGCGAAGGAACTAAAATCCAGCGGTGTAAAAGCAGTTGCCGTCAGTATTGATTCCGCGGTTCCCGACCGTCATGACGCTTTTCGTGGCGTGAAAGGTGCATGGGAACGAGCATTAGACGGAATTGACGCATGCATAGAAAATGGCATAGGCGTTCAGGTAAACACCACCGTGACGCAGCAGAACTATGATGAAATTGACGACATAATGGCATTAGCGGAAAAACATGGTGCACGTATGTTTCACCTCTTCTTTCTCGTGCCTACGGGCAGAGGGAAAGAGATAGAAGACATATCGCCAGAGATGTATGAGCAGATGATAGATGGCGTGCTTGAAAAGGTAGCAAGCGCAAAATATGACCTTGCGGTTAGACCCGTTTGCGCACCTCAATTTATGCGAATCGCATCGCAAAAGGGATTGAATCTGGACCAGTGGACACGTGGATGCATTGCGGGGCTCGCTTATTGCCGCATATACCCCACGGGTGAAGTAACACCCTGCCCTTATCTGCCCGTAAAAGTGGGTAACATTCGAGAAACGCCGTTCGGAGAGATATGGTTCGGGTCTCCCATATTAAATGCTATGCGTGACTTCGACCGCTTAAAAGGCAAGTGCGGAGCCTGTGAATACCGGGATATTTGTGGCGGGTGTCGTGCACGAGCTTATGGCTTGACAAGTTTTGTGGACGTCTGCGGTGGTCTGCAGGAGCCCGGGGAATTAAAAGGCGACTATTTAGCTGAGGAGCCGTGGTGCCCCTACATACCGGGAGGTGACAAGAAAAAATACATTATAGACACAGATTAACGCAGATTAACACGGATAATAAGAATCAACACGCTTAAACTAAAATAAATCTGCGTAAATCCATGTAAATCTGCGTCCTAAATAGGTGGAAGTTATACTTTATATACAAAAAATAAACGGTAAAATGTCCTTAGAGATAAAAGATGTGGATGCACATTACGGGAGCACGAAAATACTGGATAGCATTAATTTTAGTGCATCTCACGGCGAACTCATAGGTATCATCGGTCCGAACGGTTCGGGAAAGACAACTTTGCTAAGGACAATCAGTCGCATCCTGAAACCCAAAGTAGGGACAGTATTATTAGAGGGCAGGGATGTGCAGGGAATGAAAGACAAGGAATTTTCAAGGAATTTCGCTGCTGTGCCACAGGACACAACGATAAATTTTGACTTCTCTGCCCTTGATATCGTGCTTATAGGCAGGAATCCGCATCTGGGTAGGTTAGAGCTGGAGACTGAGAAAGACATAGAAATAGCGAGGAGGAGTATGGAACTTACCAACTGCTGGGGGCTCGCGGAAAGACCGATTACCGAGTTGAGCGGTGGTGAGCGACAGCTTGTTATAATAGCAAGAGCACTTACGCAGGAGCCCAAGGTATTGCTTTTAGATGAGCCTACTTCTCACCTCGATATCAAGTATCAAATAGAAATAATGGAACTTCTAAAACGATTGACCACAGAGGAAAAGCTGATTGTTATTGCCGTTATCCATGACCTGAATTTGGCTGCTCGATATTGCGACCGCTTAGTACTGTTGCATGAAGGAAAAATTATCACGTTGGGCACACAAACGCAGGTACTAACGGCTGAAAACATTAAAAATACCTTTGGTGCTGCCGTTATTGTTAAAAAGCACGCACTAACTAACCAGTGCTATGTGTCCCCGTCTCCTGTTCCGTCTCCTTTAAAACATCAAGCTAAAAACGAAGTAATACATCTCATCTGCGGTGGTGGAGAAGGCGCCTCGCTAATGCACGTGCTCGCTGCGAAAGGCTACAGCGTGACTGCGGGTGTGGTTAATCTGCTGGATACCGACTACGAAGTTGCCAAGCTCTTGAACATCCCCGTAGTAACAGAAGCTCCTTTTTCTCCGATAACGCAAGAGGCTTTTCAAGCACACTTGACACTTGCGGATAAAGCGAATATGGTCGTATTATGCAACATCCCTTTTGGTCCTGGTAATTTAAAGAATCTTGAAGTGGCTGAGGCGGCATTGAAAAGAAAGAAAGCGTTGTTAGTGTTTGATACCACAAACATCGAGAAGAGGGATTTTACAAATGGCGAAGCGGCTAAACGATTCATCGCATTGAAAACCAAAGGTGCATTGATGGTTAAGAATGAAGAGGAAGTGCTTAAAGCTATCAAAGTGGATAATAAAAGATGAGTGGCTCAAATAAGGCGAGAGAGAGACAGAAGAAACCCGTGCGATTATCGTATCAAAAGAGATAGTAAAAATAAGAGCATGACACGCATAAGTTCGGCTTTCGCAGTCGCAGGAACGCACAGTGGAGTGGGAAAGACCACGCTCGCTGTCGGGCTTATTTCCGCGTCTCGTCGCCGTGGATACGATGTCCAGCCGTTCAAAGCAGGTCCTGACTTCATAGACACGAGCCTGCACACGCTTGCCGCGGGAAAACCGTCAAGAAATCTTGATACGTTCATGATGTCTCATTCTGCGGTTATCCAGTCATTCAGGAAGAACACGTCGAAAGTGGACATAGTTGAAGGCGTTATGGGTCTCTTTGATGGCGCTTCCGCAGCCGCCGGAGGACAGGGGAGCACCTCGCACCTTGCGAAACTATTGAACATCCCGGTAGTCCTCGTTGTTGATGCGTCCGGGCTTGCGGGCAGTGTTAGCGCATTAGTCCACGGGTACAGGACCTTCGACCCTTCGCTAAAGTTCGCAGGTGTCATCTTGAACCGAGTTGGAAGTGAACGGCACCGGGAGCTACTTGAAGAGGCATTACGAGGAGTCACGACTGTTTTTGGGGCTATTCCAAGGGACGAAGCAGTGAAAATCCCGGAAAGGCACTTAGGGCTTTTTATGGCGCATGAGGTTGACCGCACGGTATTGAACGGCTATTCAAAACTCGTAGAGGAGAATATAGATATGGATAGCTTGCTTGAAGCGACAGAGGTTGAGATCCCAGAACCGGAGCCAGAGTCACCGTTAAGGGCTGTTGATGGCGTCAGAGTGGGCGTAGCGATGGACGAAGCGTTCTGTTTCTACTACCCGGAGAACTTAGACATCTTGCGTGATTTCGGTGCTGAAGTCGTCCCCTTCTCTCCGCTTCGGGATGCTTTACCTGACGTTGATGCTTTCTACATCGGTGGCGGCTATCCTGAACTTTACGCAGAGCAGCTGGAAGAGAACGGTTCTTTACGTGAGGCGCTTGTTGATGCGATTCGGCATGGGTCGCCGCTCTACGCGGAATGCGGTGGCTTGCTTTACTGCCTTGAGCAACTTGAAGACAAGGAGATGCTTGGCTTATTCAAAGGTTCTGCAAAGCTCACAAACCGGCTCCATGCCGTGGGCTATGTCGAAGCGGTTGCCGTAGCGGACAGCCTTCTTTTCCCGTGCGGTGCGAGATTCCGCGGGCATGAATTCCATTATTCCACGGTGAACGGAGTTATGGCGGAATTCGCATACGAGCTTCTAAAAGGTGTCGGAATAGAGAACAAAAGGGATGGGATCTTCAGAGAAAACGTTCTCGCTTCATACACGCATCTTCACGCATTGGGAAACGAGAAAGCGTTCCTCAGGTTCCTGGAGGCTGCGGCTGCGAGGTGATGAGCGGAAATGGAAAAGTAATTGTTTAACCCGAAACCCTAAACAATACCAAATACCAAAAATCGTTATTAAAAAATATAAGAGAAAAAAGAAGTATTAGCGAACCTCAAGCTTCACCATCTTGCTCATCCCGTAATCATATCGAAATACCAAACTGCGGTCTTCCCGGTCTTGCAATATTCTCGAAAGCGTGGACTTCGGTATTCCCGTTCGAGCTGACATGTCCGCCTGGTTCATCTCTCCGTATTCCATAAGCGCTTCTATCACTTTCTTCTCGTTGCCTTTCAGTATCTTCAAAAGTCCTGCTCTATCATCTTTAGGAGTGGCACCTGCACTCGACTTGCTCGTTTCGGGAACTTGTGTATCAGCATCCTGCACCTGTAACGCCGATTCCGAACCCGCTCCACCTGGTTCCGCTTCATGCTCACTCATCTCCTTTTCGGGCATCACTGAATATGTGATAAACAGATAAAAAGCGCTGATGCCGAGCAGGAAAGAAAAAATCGCAATTATTATACAATCCAGGACAGTATACACATTTGGCATTTCCCGTACAAAGATTGACTGCCCTTCGATGAGCACTTGAAAGGTCGTAGGAAGCATGAACTTTGACATGACCATGAACACGGATACTACAAACAAAACCATGGCAAGTGCAATCTTTCCTTCTATTTTCATGCCTTTTACCTGCTTAATAAATATAAAAAAGATAAAAAGTTATTTAATTTTTGTCAGTGGCTTATTCTTATGACTTCCTCTTTCTCCAAGCTTACGTGCACGGGGACTATTGTTCCATCTGTAAACTTGAATTTTACTGATGCACCTATCAATTCCTCGGTACTACCCATTACGCTAAACCCTTCAGCTATCGGAATTTCATACGAACTCATCTTTACTAATGGGCGGCCTACCTCTGTCTCATAATCCTTCCCATTTAGTATCTTCTTCACTTCGGGGTCTGAAAGTGCGATGTGTTCCGCCTTCTTGGCTTGCTCTTCTGTTAATCTGAAGTCTTTCAACCCTTCATTTATTCCTGTGACCTCCGCTGTATTTAAGTTTACATAGACGAAAACATAATGGTGCGAGTACCATCTCCCTCCATAACCAGCCTTTGCAAGTAATACCTCCCCAACCGTTATCCCCGTTTCGTCGTTTCTATAAATGCAGTCAGGGCTATGCCCGCTTCTATTGTACCCCTGGTCTAAGTATTGCTTCACCGTTTCATTCTGCTCTGCGATTTCAATCGCTGTCTGCCTTTCTTCATCAGTTAGTTTCCAATACGGTAATGTCTTCTCATGGCTCGTGGCGAATATACCTGTTTCTGTCACAAATCCAACGAATGCAAGTGCTATTACCATCCCTATTAATGCCAATACTACCAATATGACAATACCTTTTTTCTTCATCTTTTTCCCTTATACCCCCTAAAGAGCGCTACGCCTTTCGGCGTCAAAGGACTCATACGAATTTATTTTTTCCATTTTTCACTTTTCACTTTCCATTTTTTAGCGTATATCCACCCTCATGAATTTTACGTATGCGATGGCAAAGAATACAACCGAGAAGCTGATGAGTGCCAGAATGTTCTTCCAGACCTTTTCGAGCACCTCCTGAAGACATGGCGCTTCGTCCCCGTATGTGGTCGTGACTGACGAGGGGCT
>JAUWNY010000114.1 GCA_030612405.1 Candidatus Methanophagales archaeon
AATTTAAAAGATGACGAGGAAGCTTTAAAGTGGAAAATGCACCTCTTCGCACCGGTTTTATATTTTGCATTTTTCGATTTGCATTCTGCATTTTGCATTTAATTGCTCAAAATCCACAAGATTTTGAGCAATTACGGATATAACATATCCCAAGGAAATAGGAATACGAATATGTTTAAGGAAAAAGGATGTCTAAGGGCGGTCTCGCAAAAAATCCTGCTCGTTCAGCCATTCTGTAGAGTTCATCGTGTGCTTTTACAACTTCTTCGGGCATTTCATACGTGTATTTATTCACGTACATCAGTGCGAATTTCTTGACTAGCTCTTTATCGGCACCTCTTGAATATTTCATTGCATACTGCAACGCTTCTTCTACATTGTCCAGCGCATATTGAATGCTTTCTCGCATAAGCACAAGAAATTCACGTTGCGTCACTTCAGGAATATCCCGTTTTATGGCGTTAATGCCAAGAGGCAAAGGCAGCTTCGTTTTTTCATGCCACCACCCCCACAAATCAAGTATTTTTACAAGACCGTGCTGTGCGTAAGTTATCTGACCTTCGTGGATTACCAATCCTGCATCCACGTTCCCTCGCTTCACCGCGGGGATAATCTCGTCAAATCGCATTTCAACCGGCTGGAAGTCATCAACTGCCAGCTTTAGCAGCAGGTTCGCAGTGGTGTATTTCCCGGGCACGGCAATGCTTTTCCTTTCCGAATCCATTTCCCTGTTCGCAACAACTACCGGACCATATCCGTCCCCTACGCTTGCACCGGCAGACAAAATCCGATACTGCGAATGGAGAAAAGCATAAGCGTGGGCAGAGAGCGCTGTGACGTCTAACTCACCTCTAAAAGCTCTTTTATTCAGCGTTTCGATGTCTTCAATCACCTGCGTTATTTCAATATCGGTACGGATTTTGCCGCTTAGCAGTCCATAGAACATGAATGCGTCATCTGCATCCGGGGTGTGTGCTATAATCATTGTTTGGTTTAGTATTTTGGGGGGGGTGATATAAAAAGGTTCTATCTCAATGTTTATGCGTTTGGATATTTGACTATACTAAAGTTATATAATATTGCTCACAATAATAGGATAGCAACTAACAGGAGGTAAGAGCCATGAGTGATAAAGACCTCACCGAGCAAAGAATGCAAAAACTTATGTTCAAAATGGGATACTGGGATAAGGAGTTTTCCACAACCCACATGCAGGAAAGCAATCCGGTTTTCAATCTAGTGATGGGGGATGAGATGATCGTTGACATACGGTCACTGCCGCCGGATATCCAGGAATCTATACGTCAAAAAGAGGGTCGCAAAAAGTGAAAATGTACTTCCTGTACAGGTGTCAGGTTATAGGTTATAGGTTATAGGTTTCAGAGGAGGGATAGTAATATTGGGCAATATAGCGCATACTACATAAGAAACAAACGCTATGTCGATCATGTTTAAGAGGGAGTAGATAAGATGTATTCCGGAGAAGCAAAATCTGCATGGTTTAAGAAAGGGGCTACTCTTAGTGATAAGTCAGCTCAAAAAGAATTTGGACATACACAAGAGGAAATTATTGAGGGTATTAGGGGTGGCAAACTACAGTACCGCAATAATAATGTATTTGGGAACCCATATTTGAGGCTGCTCCGAAGTGAAGTAGAAGTATTTGTAGATGAAAAATACGGTAGCGACTACCTTAAGAAGAAAAAAATCAAGAAAGAGTTGGCACAGACCAATAAAGAATTGAAGGGGTTGAAAGCTCAAGTGATCTCTATAGAACAAAGAAAAGCTGAACTGCTAGTTAGTCTTGATGAATGAATGTGCCTAACAAAGGCATGCCAGATTCTTGCCAGTTTTGAGCTCGCGAGACGCTATTTCGGGAAGAAGGACATCAAAATAACATTCCCATCGGACGTTCTGCCGTTTGTGCGTGATATTAGCGATAAGCGGCAGGAGCATTTTGTATGCTTAGCTCTGAACGGTGCAAATGAAGTTATCGGTAATAGGGTGGTTACAGTTGGGCTTTTGAATTCTAACCAGGTGCATCCGCGAGAGGTGTTTTCGGATGCTATTGTGGACCGTGCGGCGTCTATCATCCTGGTGCATAATCACCCTTCGGGTGATACTGAGCCCAGTCAGGAGGATGTTGCGATAACAAAGCGGTTGATTCAGGCTGGGGAGTTGCTGAGGATTAAGATTCATGATCATGTTGTTGTGTCGAAGAACGGGTATACGAGTATGAAGGAGCGGGGGGGCGGCGGGGTGATTTAGGGGGTGTGTAAATCATCAATAAAATCTTATGGCATAATATCTAAATAGTGTAATTATACGCCATGCCGCGCCAAAATTGGGAAAGGAGAAAATAAAAGGAATGAATATGGACACAATTTTTACAGTTAAAAATGAAGACTTGGCACGATTGAGCCCTCAAGGAGCAGTAGATTTCTTCCGCGAATTGCTTTGGGCAGAAGCTACGGTTCTTGGAATCGGGAAAAATCTTATCAACGTACCGAGTGCAATTACTGTTGCAGATGGGGGTATAGATGCCGAAGTACAAAGCGTTAAGGTGAGTGGTGGACAGGGGATTATTAAGCAAGGTCTGACTCGTTACCAAATCAAAACAGGCAATTTTTCTCTGGGCGACAATAGCCACATTAAGAAAATTTTGTTTAAGGATGGATCTACCGAACTTAGACATAGAGTAAAGTCTTGTTTAGACAAAAACGGAACATTGGTTGTCGTGCTATTTGGTAGGGATAAGCCAGGTACCATAGATGACCAACTCATCAATAAGTTCAAGGAGAAATTGACCAGAATATATCCTAAATATAATAACGCAAAGATTGAAATATGGCAGCAAAGCAACCTTATCGGCTTCCTCAAACCGTTTCCATCATTGGCGTTGCAAGTCAATGAGCGAGAGAGAGCAAGATTTCAGACACACAAAAGTTGGTCTCAAGATGGTGAAATGAGGAAAGAATTTAAAGCAGGGCAAGCACAGGAAGATTTCATTTCAAATATGCAAAATGAACTGCGTAAAAACAGCGAGGCCGTCCATATACATGTATGGGGTGATGCAGGAATTGGTAAAACGAGACTTGTTTTAGAGGCAACACGCGTAGAGGATTTGCAGCCGCGTGTTATTTACTGCGATGCTGCTAGCAAGTTTAGAGGTAGTTACTTGATGAATAAGATTTTACGAGATGACAATCCTTTTTCTGTAATCCTAGTTATTGATGAATGCGATCCCGGTAGCAGATCATCTATTTGGAACGAACTCAAATATCGCGGTCCAAGAATTAAACTCGTCTCAATTTATAATGAATACGATGATACCGCAGGCAATATAAATTACTTTGATACACCTCCGTTGGATGAAGAAGAAGTAAGCAGCATAATCCAGGGATATGGGATTCCTAAAGATCAAGCAGATAGATGGCAAGAATTGTGTGGTGGTTCTCCAAGAGTGGCGCATGTCATTGGGTGGAATTTAAAAAATAATCCGGAGAATTTGTTGAAACCACCAGATACCGCTAATGTCTGGGATCGCTATGTTGCAGGCGGAGGTGATCCTAATAGTCAAAAAGTAGAACAGAGACGATTAGTCCTTCGACACATCGCACTGTTTAAACGATTTGGTTATGGGCAACATTTTGTCAGCGAAGCGCAAGCCATAGCTGAAATAGTTACGCAAGCAGATCCGCAAATCACTCTGTTAAAGTTTCAAGAGATCATAAATAAGCTAAAAGCACGAAAAATTCTACAGGGCGAAAATACGCTTTACATCACACCTAAATTGCTTCATATTGAGCTGTGGACTGAGTGGTGGGATGTCTATGGTAACGCATTCAATTTAGAAGATTTTTCTAATAACTTGCCCCCGACACTACTTGAATGGTTTTATGAAATGTTCAAATATGCGGCGGAGTCTGAAGTTGCCTCCCGTGTCGTTAAAGATTTTTTAGGAGAAAACGGTCCTTTCATAAATGATGATTATCTGAGGAAAAAAATAGGTGCGCATTTTTTTTTAGCTCTTGCAGAAGCTGATCCAGAATCTGCATTAAAGTGCCTTAAGAGGACAGTCGGCACTTGGAGCAGGGAAGAACTGTCACAGTTCACAACAGGTCGCAGGGAGGTTGTATGGGTGCTTGAGAAGATAGCGATCTGGAGGGAATTGTTTTCAGATGCCGCAAGATTACTTCTTGCACTTGGTGAAACAGAAAACGAAACATGGTCAAATAACGCCAGTGGTGTTTTTGCAGAACTTTTTTCCCCTGGTTATGGACGTGTTGCTCCAACAGAAGCATCTCCACAAGAGCGGTTTTTGATCCTTAAGGAAGCAATAGAGTCGAGTTCAAAAGAGCGGAAGTTTCTTGCTTTGCGTGCTTGTGATCACGCATTGGAGGCACATCATTTCTTTCGCCACATTGGTGCAGAATACCAAGGACTGCGAAAGGAGCCTCAGCTTTGGATGCCAAAGACATACGAGGAGTTATTTGATGCATACTATCAAGTATGGCAACTGATACGCGAACGATTGGATGGGTTATCGGAAGATGAGCAACAACAAGCAGTCAACATCCTTCTTAAAGGTGCTAGGGGATTAGGAAGAATTCAGAACTTAGCTGATATGGTCATTGACACCGTGGACGAATTAACAAAGAAACCCTATGTAGATGAAAAGAAGGTGCTTAGGGAAGTCATTCATATTCTCCATTATGAAAGCAAAAACCTACCGCTACAAACACGTCAGCGCTGGGAACAACTCAAGGGCAAACTCACGGGCAGCGATTTTTCATCACTTATGAAGCGCTATGTTGGAATGCATCTTTTGGAAGATCGATTTGACGAACATGGCAATCAAGTAGATCAAACGCAACCACGAATCGAAAAATTAGCCCAACAAGCAGTTGAAAACAGTAATCTGTTAAGATCTGAGTTGAACTGGCTGGTGACTATTGATGTGCAGAACGGTTACCGATTTGGATATGAGTTGGGAATGAGAGATAACGATTTTTCGCTGTTACCGATCCTTCTCGAAGCGCAGCGAAGAACAACCGAGAATGCAAGCGTCGATTTCCTTGGCGGATATTTACGTGCCCTCTTTGAGAGAAATCGGGAGAGGTGGGAAAAACAACTGGACGCTCTTACTGAAGATAAAAATTTAAATACAGGTATTCCTGAATTGACTTCGCGGTCGGGAATGTCCGATCAAGCAGCTTTGCGTGTTCTTGATCTCGCAGAAAGAGGCATCATTGGTATTGATCACTTTAGTATACTTTGTGCGGGGGGGGGGGTTGTCGCGACATATCTGAGGATGTATTTAAAAAATGGATTGCGTTTTTACTTGGTAGTTCAGAGATCAACGCTGTTTTTATTGCATTGGATTGGTATTATTATTACTACCTACAAAAAGAGTCTAAGCACACTTTACCAGAGGATTTAACATTGGAATTACTGACGCATCAGTTACTCTTTAAAAGACCTGAAACAGGCATATGTGAACAAATGGATGACTTCTATTGGGCTGAAATAGGGGAAGCTTTTGCCCAACGCTATCATGGAAAAAATTTGGAACTTGCTGACAGAATGCTTGAGCATTTCGGGGAAGATGGCACTATTCTCGATGGTTTTCGCTCGGAAACTCAAGCTGTGCTCAATGAAATCACACGGCGATGTCCTGAAGAGGTCTGGATGCGGATTACAAAATATTTAGGTCCACAAATAGACTCACGGGCGTTTCACATAAAAGAATGGCTGCGAGGTGACGAATCTTTTGGGAGGGGGGAGGTAGGGGCATTGCCAATGATTCCTCTGAAGAAAATCTGGGAATGGGTTGATGAAGATGTGGAGAATCATGCAGGGTATCTTGCCAGTTTCGTTCCTACAAAACTTTTTAGAGAGGAAGGGAAAATCTGCCTGGCGCGAGAAGTGCTTGTGCGATATGGCACACGCGACGATGTGCAAATGAACTTAATAGAAAACTTTTTTTTCGGCGGGAGGCGGGATCGGGCCGATAAGTCTCTACTATCAAGAAAAAAAACAACAGTTGCTTGATTTCGAAAAGAGGGAGGATGATGAAAATGTAAAATGTTGGATTGTTGAGTATATATCCACTTTAGATCAAATAATTGAACGCGTAAAAGTGGAAGAAGAAAGGAGGGGTTTTTAGTCTTTTAGTGCATGCCCTCTTTTACAATCACAAAAACCAATATCCAGTATTCCTCTGCGCTACCGATCTACCAACCGATTCCACCGCTTTTATGATCTCCACAGCCCTCGCTGGTTTATGCTCCTTCCCCGCTGCACTAATCCTCTATTATTGTACCCCCAAAGTCATTCGCACCAAAAACCGAGCAAGCTTACCCTCTTCAAAATCCTGCGTGAGCCGTGACGCCTTTGCACAGATTTTGCCACTTAGCAGACCGTAGAACCTGAATGCGTCATCTGCATCACTTTTCATTCAATAGTAGCAGCACTTGGATCCAAACCTTTCCATTTCACCTTAAACCCGATTTCTGCCAAAACCTCATCAGGATTCGGCAACCCGACATCCTCAATAGTCCTCCTTGCTTCTACATACAATTTTATGTTTATAGAAACAAGTTTCTCCTTCACTTCGTTCAACAACTCCTTTTTAACCACCACCTCCTTAAACACCACATACTCAGGATTATCCAAACACGCTCTCACAGCCTCTTTACCAACATTATACCGCATAGCAATATCCTTAATAGAAACTATATCCTCTTCGAGTTCTATCCGCATTCCCTTCAACTTTTCCACCCCTCTCCTTATCTCCTCACTCTCAACCTTCGCCAGATACCGGACCACCTCACCAACCAGAACTTTTCTGCTGAACAATATCACCGGTTGATCGAGACCCAACTCAAAATTTGCGGAATTAAAACAAGCGAGATTCTTGTCAATCGCCACCAGCATAGTGAACGGCATAGCCCTGAGTTTTGACAACTTCCTTTTTATATAATCCTCCGTCCAGAACCCCACGATTTCAAAATAGGTTTCTATGTCCATCTCTTTATGCTTGAACTTAAAATCCGGTATGAACACGGATTTACCCGTGAAAACCGCATCCGGCTCTCGTATCAATTCCCAGCTCTTCGATGCCTGTGAGGCTAAAAACGCATTATAAAACCGTTCTTCAATCCCGCTATCAAACATAGTTTTTGACTCTTTCTCTTTACTCATTAACAAATTCTTACGGGACTTGCTGTCCAGCACAAAATGATAAATCTTCGGTGTATCCCGTCTGATAACAATCTCGGCATCTATCTCCCATCCATCGCTATTGACGATCGCAGGAAGCAATTTTGCCAGCGACGTGCCATACCGCTCACTCAATTTCAGCAATGACGAAGCCCCTTCTACCCTTATCTTATTCCCTTCAGAAATATACATCAACCCGAAATATTTAATTGCGCGGAAAATCTCTTTATAATTGCCTCTAAATGAGACGTTCATACCTGTTGATTTAAACAATAGAGTCTGAGCAAGTGAAAGGTTATACGACCTTAACAGCTCGTTCGGATTTAAAGGCGCAAATTCATCCAGTACAACTTCTGATTCCTGGTCTGCCCATAGCGATTGCTCTAAATCCGCGACAGAAATGTTTAGTTTCTTTGCAACGTTTTCAATCACCTTCTCTCTTTCTTTTCTATTCGTGACTTTTTTGCTGCTTGCCGCCTCGAAAACAGCCCTCCTCGCCACGACTGGCTCAACCGCGTACTTCGACTTGAAGATGCACCTCCGCGCCAGAAGCGGTCTTAATCCCCTTACAAGTTTGAAATTTAAGCCCTGTTCAAACTCCGCCACTATTTCATCTATTTCGCTCTTCTTTTTACCAACGAAATTTCTGTAAACTTCTATAAGCTCATCAGCCAATTCCTGATGCTCTTCGTCTATCTCAGCGAAAACCGGGTCTATCCTGCCCTTTTTCGTCCTTGTGATGAGCAATTCACCTGGTAACATTTTTTCTTCTTATTACTTTAAGAGTTTTTTCGACAAAAGGAAACACTTTTTCTAAAAGGGTTTAACAATCAATAAAATATAGTACTTGACATAATTATTTAGACAATTAGCCTAAATAAATAACATGGACTCATCTAACCCCCTTATCCGGCATATCTCGCTGGAAAAATTGAAACGTCTTATTCGAGAGGAGAAAAACAAGCACATCTTTCAGC
>JAUWNY010000135.1 GCA_030612405.1 Candidatus Methanophagales archaeon
GCCTGCCTCTCGAGTTCTGGATCGGAGAGCCCGTACCACTGCTGGAGCACGAGCAGCTTGACCATTACCACCTCATCGATGTTTGGTCTTCCGCCTCGTTCGCTCCTGTTATCGTACATATCACCCACGATCGGGCGAAACGCTCCCCAATCTATCTGCGATTTAACCTCCGCCAGCCGATCGCCAAGCTGTTCCACTCGCTTGTACGCCTCCTTCTGCCCGAAGCCTATTAAAGTTTTCATAATATAGGATTATATGTATGAACACATAAAAAGTTGTATATTCAAGGGGTTTTTCAAAATTCTCTGCAATATAAAAAATATTCGGCGTTTCAGGATTTGGAGGATATTAATTATCCTCCTTTTTTATTTTTTTTTGTCTTACTTCACCTTAACTTCACCGCAGTGCCGTATGCAAGTATCTCTGCGGCACCAGTCATCACCATCGAAGTCATAAACCTCACATAAACCTTTATATAGTGTCATAAACATACTATAAATTAGTGGTGAAAAATGCAAAAAGAGGAAGAAATTGAGCGGATAATAAAAGGCAAAAAAATAAGGCAAGGTAAGAAAGATTTGTCGAATATCGAAGTGAGTAAAGAGCAAGAGAAGAGTTTACGGGCATATCACAAACATTTAGTAGCGCAAGGACGTCCTTTATCCTCGCGCATATCCTATATAAGAAATACGGTGCGGTTCGTTCCTTTCTTAAATGGAAAGGGGTTTGAGGATGTAACACGGGACGACTTCGGCGATTTTATGTATTCCCTGCATGATAAGAAACCGGCAACGATAACCAACGCCTACAATCTACTTATAGGGTTCTACAAGTGGTTAGGTGGTTTAAATGATGGTGAAGATGAGGACAAATACACGCGGCTTCTTAGAAAAGAGCGATACCGAAGACCCGCAGGGGACCGGCACATTATCAAAGCGGAAAATCTCCCAATAAAGGAAGAGATAGAAAAAATTATACGATTCGCAGTGAATCCCCGTGATAAAGCGGCTATTGCTATGTCTTGGGATATAGGTTCACGCCCGCATGAAATGTTAAACCTCAATGTTGGTGATGTGATGTTTGATGAATACGGTGCGGTGGTTACAATAGGCGAAAGGGGGAAGACTGGTGGCCGGACAGTGAGGCTTATCTATTCTTTACTTTACGTTAAGGAGTGGTTACAATCGCACCCGCTAAGAGAGGATGAGGGTGCGCCTCTGTTTATAACGTTCAATAGAAGTAACTTCGGTAGTAGATTAGAACCGCCCTCTTTGCGGCGGATTATAAAAAACACGGCGGAATTAGCAGGTATCAAAAAACGGATATACTCTTACCTTTTTCGACATGCTTCCATAACGCGAGAAGCGGGCAACGGTTTGGGTGACCAAGAGCTTAAAACACTTTACGGATGGACGCCTGATTCGCGGATGCTGCAAGTGTATTCACATCTTACAAGCGAAGATGTCAATAAGAAGCGACTGGAGCAGGCAGGGATATTAAAGCCAAAGGAGAAAGCACACGAGTTGAAGAGTAGAAATTGCCCGCGCTGCGGTGCTGGGAATCCACCTACGCACGATTATTGTAGTAAATGCGCAAGTCCGCTTGATGAATCAAAATATAGGAAATTGTTATCAAAGGAAGAAGAAGTTAAACAACTCCGAGAAGCGATAGAACAAATGAAGGCAGAAAAAGCGCAAACTGAAGAGGCAGCATTAAGCGAAGTGCGGGCATTAGGAAAACTACTTAAGGAGCGTGGAGTATTGTAGTAAACTTTATAAAACTATAATCTCTATTATAATACGGCGTGGAGGATAGGGGAAAATTTCACGTTCACCAAACTGATTTTTTCATTCCCTATTCTCCCCGGATTTCCCGTGGTCATATTAACAAAAGTTTATATGTAAGGGGAATTTTTTATATGTTGGTGAACGTGAAATGGGACTAAAACGCATTAAAACCAACCCGTATGCTGAGTTTCCATCAAGACACAAGAATAAAGCTAAAACAAACACTACCGTCAATCAGGTATTAAAAAATGATCCCGGATATGATTTCAACGAGTGCCCTCAGTGTCATTCCAAGAATTTAAAGAGAGAGCCGGATGAATTATATTGTAAGGACTGCGGGACTTTGATAAGTGAGAACTTTTTCGATACCGAACCTGAGTGGTGCGATTCGCAAAACCTTGCATGGGCACCGAGGATAACAAATACAAACTCTTTGGGTATGAACGAGCATCAGAACCGCAAAGTAATATCGAGTATTTGTCCCAACATTCAAAGCTCAGTGGGAAAAATAAAGAAGCAAAAGGTAGAGGTGCGAATGAATTGTATTGGTTATGGCGAAATTAGTCGCACCGTGTGGGGTGCGTGCACAGAAATTTTCAATATGGTTGAAATAAATTCAACGGAGCAGGATGAAATTAAACGAGAAATTGATGGTCGAGTGAAAGAATTAAAAAGGAAAAATCGGATTAAAGATGATAAAGCTGCTTCTGTATTCTGCCTATCCGATAAGTTTGACAGTACCTACACCACAGTGCAGTTGGGTTTATTAAGAGCGAGTATAACTGAGCAAGCAGAATTATATTATGAAGAGGCGTTAAAAAACCTTGCCAAAATTAATGAAATAATTTGGATGGGATCTTACTTAAATGCGTCAAGCAATGGTGTTTGGTCTTCTTCGAGAAAAGATATTAAAAAAAGCGGCTGAGAAGGTTGATACTGTCCTATACAACTGTTTTGAACTCCCTGTCATACTGTGGGATAATTTTCTTTTTCAGGCGTATGATTCAAAGAAATGGCGAAAAGTTTTCCCCAAAGGATACAAAAACAAAGTTGAAAAAATATTGGATGAAGCTTTTTCTGAATTAGTACGACAATGTAACAATACATTCGCATCAGGGTGGGAAGTGAAGAAGAAAGAGGACTGTAACTACCTTGCCCTTGCAGGGTTAATTGAAACAATCAGGGAAATGCAAAGCAAGCGCAATATTAAGCTTATTAAGTCAGTTGAACAAGTAGCGGCGGCATTTAGCATATCTCCAAGCACAATTAATAGAAGAATCAGGCTTTTCAGAAAACTAATTACGTAAATACGACTTTACAGTTGCCTGATGAAAGAACTACGGTTTCACGTTGTTTTTTAGACCAATCCCTCTTTTGTTCAGTCTTCTTTTTTTTCTATTTTTGTGTCAAAAATGGCGATTTTTCATTATTACTTTTATGAGGAGAAAATGAAAAAGATAGTTTCCGTTTCGTTAGAAGAGCGATTGGTAGAATCGTTAGATAAGTCGAGAGGGCAGATTTCCCGGAGTTCCTATCTTGAATCGATAATTAGGGGGTTCTTAGCCAATGAGCAGCGAGGATATGCCTGAACCCGCATTCCTGGAGGAATTACGATTGCTACGCAAGGAGCTAGAAGAGAAACTCCACGGAGGGCGCGAGGATAAAGCGACAGTGGACATTAAAGAAGCAACCAAAGGAGGAGGGGGCATCCACTAATTGAAATTAAAAAATCCCCCCGCAGAGGGGGAAAGACAAAAGACTAATGTTAAATATTAAAAATGACGGGGACAATATAAACATTCCGCTGGATGACGAAGCGCGAGAACAAAGGTTAAGCGAACTCAGAGATGTACTGAAAACCAAAATCAGTGCTGATATCGGAGATACAAAATATAAATTCGTACTTGTCGACACAACAATTGATTGCTACATTGATGCCGAAGACGGAGAAGAAAGAATAAGAATTGTAAAGCCGGAACTGGAAGATAGATGCGTGCTTTACTGCGCACCTGCGACAGCACACGCGGACAGAATAAACGAAGACAGTGTTTTTATGGTATGGTCAAAAGTTGAGCCATGGAAACAATCAGGCAAGCGGAGTGAGATCGCTACAAAACTTGCGGATTACAACGAGAAAGTAAAATTCGTAAACGAGATAGATAAAACAACTGAAAGTGAAAAGAAGAAACGGGCACGCATTATTGTCGACCAAGCATATAAAATTTTAATATCGCTTCGTGCAGAGCAACAAAAGCGAACAACGGAGTATTTTAAATTATTAAAAGAATCTAAATCAAAAACGAAATTCAGTAAAGAAGTTAAAACAGAAGCATCGACATTGGCACGGAGTCCAAAACTTTTATCGCAAATAAAAAAACTGCTAAACACGCCAGGTATCGTGCATGGGAAGACTAAAAGTGCAATAGTTGGCGATGACCGAAATAAATTGTTGATTGTCGTTGTTGGTGTTAGCAGCTACATGGATAAAAAACTACATGTTGTTGTTCGCGGTCCACCTGGTGCCGGTAAAACACGTTCAATAGGTGCGTTGCTTTTGCTGTTTCCAAATAAAATAACCGACATTTACCGACTGACCGAACGCGCTATCGACTACTCTGATAATACGGATTTCGATGGCAAAATAATTTTAGTCAAAGAATTTGAAGGAGGCAAAAGCGCACTATTTTCGTTACGGATTATTATTGACCCTGAAACCGAGGATATGAAGTTGCTCACCGTTGAGAAGGACGCGCAAACTGATAAGCACGTAACGGTAGAGCGAAAAGTAAAAGGTCATCCTGTGTTTGTCTCCACGACAACGCAGATGTCTTTTGATCCGCAATTCAAAGATAGGATAATGCAAATCACTCCCGATGAAACGGAGGAACAAACGCAGCGTATATTTGACGCGGACGATGAAGAACGCTCATCGTTCTTAGAAGATCTAACTTTTGAATATGATGTTGTTCGGTGTTTTTTGGATAATTTGAAACCAGTTGGTGTGAAAGTTCCCTACAAAATTAAATATCCCGCGAGCAAACTAAAGTATAGGAGGACACGTAAGCACTTTTTAAATCTGATAGAAGCTGTCGCATTTATATTTCAGTCTCAACGTCTGCATTTTTACAAAAATGATAAAGAATACGTTATAGCGACCGAAGCCGATTTTAATCTTGCCTTAAGCTTAGCTAAAAGTATTATTACCGAAGATATATTAGACGTGCCGGTGAAAGCGTTAAAGTTAGAACGGCTATTTAAAGACCATTTCGATGAATATAACGCGAATAAATCAACGCCAGAGTGGTACAGTGACTATACGAAGGGATTAACACTGAAACAGATTCGCGAACAAGCACCAAAATATATCGGTAGGAATTATTCACGCCCTATAATCCGAGGGTTATTAGAAGAGTTAGACAATGCAGACAGGATCGTAAGTGATGGTGGCAAACCAAAAAGATGGTATTATTTAGAATCAAACGAAGGAGAAGTGAAAGAAATTCAAAGTTACATAGAATTGGAGTCCGACGGCACAGACAAGGTATGTGAATGGCTGGATTTGTATGATGCAAATGAAAGTAAAAGTACTACAACAAATAATAAAAAAATAATATATATCCCACATTCCGCACTTTAATATTTTAAAACCAGTATTTTCTTATTTTCGGAAAGCCATGAACCGGTCAAATAAGAGTTTTCATGCATTCGCTTCACGTTCGTATGTGCATATTATCCCCCCTATTCCTCCTTTTGTCTTGATTTAGCATGAAAAAGAAGCTGATGTAGAATAACGGTGCCTTCGTTTTTGCATTGCCACGTTCCTCAGTAATACGTAAAAGACTCTTATCCATAACCGGTGCAATACATCCTCTCATACTCACGACCGAGCAATGCGAGGATTTTCCCGTGAATCGGTCTTAAGTTCAAGACCGCCACCATCTTTGATCCTCTGTAAAGGACGGTAATGCCCTCAAACACCTGAAAAACACGCCTTATCGTTGGTTTCTTTGTTGGCTTCTTCTTTTGATCCGGGATTGTCTCGTTTTTGCGTTCCAGTGCTCCCGCAACTTCTTCTCCGATAAGCTGTACACCATGAGCGCAAGCCCCATTACCATTACCATCGCAACTATCCGGTCTTCGTTCTTCAGGAACATACTATGGGCAAAGAACAGGGGGTCTTTTAGGAATCTGAACCCCCTCTCCGCATGCTGCTGCTCCTTGTAACCCTTGAGCGCTTCTTCATCACTCAGCTTCTTGCGGTCCAATTCGTTTGTAGCAACGATGAATTTCCCTTTTCTCAGCGTTTCCTTCTCTATTGCGGATTTATCCACCACAAACCCCGCTTTTATACGGTAGACCGTCTGAGTTGGTTCGTCTTTTCCGGGTCTCCCCCGCCCCTCGCTCTTTTTCTTCTTTCTCTCCTCAACCACTATCGCGCTTATTTTGTGGTATTTCCACCGCTTTTCCTTCTTCTGCGCATCCTTCAGCCCGTCCTTCTCGCTGTAGAACTCTTGATTGGAGAGATGCCATACCTCTTTCTCTACCTGCTCTTTCTCCTTCTTTATCTTCTTTTCCAGCGTTTTCGTCTCTCTCGCAAACGCTTTCTCTGAGAATACCGCTACCCATCGCTGCTTTACGCCGCCGTATTCCACCCCGATGCTGAAGAGGCGGTAACCCTTGAGAGCGGTGCTGCACATTTTTTCCGTGTCCGCATTTTCCAGCACTTCTTTCGCTTCAGATAACGTTTCTGGGACCCTCGTTATCCACTTGTAGCTATCAGAAATCTCTCTCAGATTCTTCTCCGAATAAAACGCACTGTCCCAAACCCATATTTTGTCTTCGCCCCACTTCTCCTGCAAGGAAGCGCCATAGTCTTTCACTATCTCCCTGAAATGGTTCTTGTCCGAGGTATTGCCGTTTAAAGCCTGTATAAAAACGGGCAAGTCATCAGACATGACCAGAGAAATGACGAATTGCTTCAGGTCAGGTCTGTGGTCCTTGGAGAAGCCATAGGTTATCTTTATTGGGGCAGCGTCCAG
>JAUWNY010000027.1 GCA_030612405.1 Candidatus Methanophagales archaeon
GTAAGGAGAAAAGGACAATATACGGCAACCCCGACCACGGCGATATAGAAACCACCGACATTGAGAACTTCAACGGAATACTACGAGAGAGGAATGGTAGATTAGTACGAAAGACAAAATGTTTCTCAAAACGGAGATGGAGATTGGAAGGTTCAATCCAACTGTTTCAATTCTACTGGAATTTCATAAATGAGTTCAAAAGAAGAACTTCACCCGCAATGTTAGAAGGATTAACAGACCACCTATGGACATGGCACGATTTCTTTTCATTAACTATTCTTAATTAGGACACTACCAAATCAAATTGCCAGAAGGATTTGAATTGGTTAGCGGTGATCTTACGTGGAAGGGAGACCTCGAGAAAAATACTCAAAAGAGTTTCAGTGCAACGGTGAAATCAGTAAAAACAGGAAATTGGGCAATTGAAGCGACTGCTGAGTCGAAGTTGAAAGAGGGCGAGCCTTCTGAATCATATAAGGCTGTGGATCATGTTTACGTTGTACTTGGGAATATTACTGCGTCGGTATCTAAAACGCCACCATCAATAACCCCATCTAAAGACACGATTGTGGTAAACAGGTCGGATATAATGAAAATGAGACCAAGAACTTATGCTGAAGCGATTAAGTTAGCAAATGATTATCTGAACGAGACGCTTGGCAGTTCTTTTGTCGGCGAGCATTTCGAGTGCTTGGGCATTGAGGAAATTGACTTTATTTCTTGGTGGTTTGTTGTGTATAAATACAGGTCTAATGGATATGAGCTGAACATGACAGTAGATATAGATCGTGATACAATGAGAATAGAAACAGATCAATTTAGGCTAATAGAGTCTCCCCAGGAGATAAAATTGTCGCCAGTAGACGCAGAGGCAATAGCGTTAGAAAAAGGATTGGAAGCGCCAAGGGCTGGAGAATTAGTGATCGAAGAGCACACGAATAGAATTGCTTGGATAGTGACCACTCAAAAAAAACCTAAGATTATGGAACCGATGACCTATTTCATAGATGCGGAAAACGGCGATATTTTAAGTGATGTAAAGTATTTTGGTCGTCAGGCACCAATACCAGAAGAAGTGCGGAATAGAACCAAAGTAAAATATTCCACATTTATTCCATATTCTGATATAATAAATGACGAGCCTGTGCCGACTGTTATCCCTCCTTGTCCTACTACTAGTGGAAAAAAGAATGAAAGTATAATAGATGTGGAGGGGGTGATATAAAATGAAGAAATTGCTATTGGCATCAATAAGTATGCTGATATTAATGGCATTGTTTTCTTCCGTAAGTACAGCCGTTGATTTGCCAGCAGATGCTGAAATGAATGTAAGTATAACTCTATCAAACTATACAGAGGTGGTAAAGACACCACCACCAATGACTCCTTCCGATGACAGAATCGTGGTAAATAGGTCAATGATAATGATGATGAGACCGAAAACGCATATTGAAGCAATTAAGTTGGCCAATAATTACCTGAACGAGACGCTGAGCAGTTCGTTTGTCAGCAAGCATTTCGAGGGTTTAGGTATTGAGGAAAATGCCTTTATCCCTTCTACCTGGTTTGTTATCTATAAATACAGGTCTAATGGATATGAGATGAACATGTCAATAGCAATAGATCTCGCTACAATGGAGATATATAAAGGTCAAGTAGGAATAATAGACTCACCACAGGAGATAAAATTGTCGCTAAAGGATGCAGAGGCAATAGCATCTGATAAAGGATTGGAGTCGCCACGGGCTGAGAAATTATGGCTTGAGGAGCGCACACACAGAATTGCATGGGTGGTAAGAACGCAAAAAACACCTGAAATTATGGAGCCAATGACTTATTTCATAGATGCAGAGAACGGCAATATCTTAAGCGATGTTAAGTATATTCCTCATCCACCAATACCGGAAGAAGTGCGGAATAGACCCAAAGTAAAACGTTCCACCTTTAATCCTTATTCCGAAATAATAAGAAAAGAAACACAAGCGGCTCGGCAGACCGTTATTCCTCCTCGCTTACCACCATTAGAAACTCTTCCGCATAAAAATACCACTATGCTAAAGTCGGAAAAATTACTCACTACGCCATCTTCTAAAATGGAAAAGAATTTGTCTATTACTAACGTATCGGCATTGAATGCGAATGGCTGTATAATTTTCGAGGAAGATTTTGAAGGTTCTTTCCCCAGTGACAACTGGGCAGTTGGGGATTCAAATCCCGATAGCGGGGAAGATTATTGGGACGATACTTCTTATAGGAGATATGGAGGAAGCTGGAGCGGTTACTGTGCTGATACCGGTGATACGGGAGCAAATCACAAATATGATAATGACGTGTACGCTTTTATGATCAGAACAGCAAAGTTTATATGGAGGACAGAGGTATAAGGAAATGTATATAACAAAATAACAAAATGTTAAAAAGGAGGTGATGAGGAAAAATGAACAAAAATGCGAAAATAATATTGGTATTGTCGGCGGTATTGGTCGCCGTGATATTGGCTGGATGTGTGCAAGAGATATCAGATCAAGGAGTTCAAACGCCGGATGGGACACCCGAAATAATAATATATCCAAAAGAATATATCATATATCAAGATTATCTAAAAACAATCGGAGGTAAACCCAGAATAAGCGATATTGGAACTATTGAAGCTACAACAGTATCAATAACAAAAACTGAGGTCTGCCCTGATGAAATAGATTTTGCTTCTGAACCAACAGAACCAATAGAATGCAGCATTGAACCATATCCTAAAGATTTGGGGATAGTAAGAATAGATAGAATTATTAATTATACTCCACATTCGGAGCAAAATATAGAACCCATAATTGAACAGCCAAGTGAAGAAAAATCCTCAGAAGAAGGAGATACAACACCAGGATATGACGGACCTGGATACTCTCCTAAACCTAAACCACCCATAGAGTACGAGCCACTGAAAGAAGGACAAGAGGTCCAAACCCTTTTTTTACTTACCGTAAGTCCAGCCAAGATTAGATATGTACCAATAAACGAGTCTACAGGAGGTATGGAATCAATACAATTACCAGAAGGTGATACTCAACAAACAGTTAGCCATCTAGTTGGGCCTGAGAAAAAGATTTTCAAGCCAATTCCCAAGGATGGAGATTATTTCGTTTTTACTAAAATTGGGAAATTCCCTGAACCTGGAGTAACTGAAAAAATTCTTCCTGGTTTAGAAATCGGGTCTAAATTCCGTGCCGGAATTTGGTATGATGGCTCATTACTATATGTTGAGGAATATGAGGTGATAAAATGATAAAAATAGCTACTTTTCTTCTGGCGTTGCTAATGATAAGTAGTCTTTTTAGTGTTACAGTTACTGCAGACGAATCTCTGCCAGATGGGGCATACGGTGCTATCAATCCCGCTTATCGCATCTCGGACAGTCCTTATCTGCGGTTGCCTGATGATATGCGAGACTGGCCTCCGATTGTCCCGCCGGAGCCGCGCGAGGTTGAGGATATGGAAGACCCCTCTGCCGTTGAGATATACAACGTTGCCACAAGGGAAGTAATTCGACTCCCGAGCAATGACACAACGCAGCAGCCGATTAAGCTGGGTTTAAACTCAACGCTGACATATCAGGGTCTGTTGCCTCTAGGCATAGTTCCAGAGAGTGTGTTCCCGCCTGATGATCGAGCACGCATATATAATACAGAAACCTATCCTTGGCGGACTGTGTGCAAGCTATTTATGACTTTTCCAGACGGGGCTCATGGGGGTTGCTCTGGAGCTATAATTGGGTGTCCAGATGATCATGGGTATCATGTTTTGACTGCGGGGCACTGTGTGTATTCACATGACCATGGCGGTTGGGCAACTTCTGTTAAAGTCGTTCCGGGGTTGGAAGACGACTATATGTCCTACAACTACGCATGGGCAACTATCTTGCGAAGCTACTCAGGTTGGACAGAGAATGGAGATCACAGACATGACTGGGCACTCATAACCATAGACCGCAACGTGGGTGACTTTACGGGCTGGATGGGACGAATGACTGCTGACCCGGGCAATTCTGTTTATACAGGCGCCCTAAATATCGCCGGCTATCCAGGTGATAAAGATTGTGGGACCCCGGGTTCGTCCGGTCTGTGCATGTACTTTGACGCCGACAATGGGCGTACAGCTACAGAGCACAATCACTGGTACTACATGGACACCGCTCCGGGTATGAGTGGCTCACCGGTATGGGTCTACTACACTAATCCCGAACGCCGCTATATACTCACAGTCCACGCTTACGGCGATGATGGCTCGGGTAGCAACCACGGAACCCGACTAAATCAAGACAAATTCGACCGTATTATTACTTGGTGCAATAGCGACACACCACCAACTGATTATGCTGATTTGATCGATGATGGCCAAGCATACTCCGGGTTTAGCCCAACTATGGTCGAGCCCGGCGTGACAAATTTTAATGTCTGGTGTGATGTGCGTAATGTGGGTACTGCATCCTCAGGCAGCTTCTTCGTATCATACTATGCCTCTACGAATACGATTATCACGGAATACGATTATCTCATCGGTAGCGATTCTGTCATTCCGATCTCTCCTTTCGATTGGGAGGACTCAGATTGGTCAGGCACCTTCCCCAGTAGTGTACCAGATGGGAAGTACTATGTCGGCTGGATCATCGATAGCGGAGAAGAGGTCACGGAATTCAACGAAAGCAACAATAAAGCTTACAAGAGTTCTTATCAACTAATAGTGGAGAGTATCGGTCCAAATTATTGGAGAAACTTCAGCCCCGCAGACTGGACAACCGATCGAACGCCGGACTGCACGGTAGAAGTAAAAGACACGGCATCGGGACTGGATGTCTCAACCGCATATTACAATTTTTCAATAAACAGCGGCTCTTCATGGAGTAGCTGGTACGGAGCAAGCTGCACAGGAACCGACGGCACCACTGATTACCAGACGATAACCGCAAGCAGTGTTCCATTCAATTGGGATTCGGACCCGATAGACAAGTGTCAGATAAACTTCAAGATAACCGATATGGCGGGCAATACGGGTTACAGTTCTGCGTATATAGTTAAGATAGACTCTACGGACCCGCCAAAACCCATTATTTCCTCTTCAACGCATCCGGATGAAGGTGAATGGTATTGTGATAGAAGCCCGATATTTACATGGACAACGCCTTCTGATATATCAGGCATCGCTTGTTATAGCTACACGATAGATCACTCTCACTGGACAACGCCAGATACAGTATGCGACACTACCGGGAATTCCAAATCATATACGAATTTAGACGATGGCATCTGGTATTTCCACGTTAGAGCGAAGGACAATGCAGGAAATTGGGGTAGTGCAGACCATTACAGAGTGAAGATAGACACCGCCGACCCGGGTGATTGGCAGGATTTCAGCCCTTCCGATTGGACGAATGACCGAACGCCGGATTGCACAGTAGAAGTAGAGGACGATGATTCAGGATTGGATGTTTCAACTGCGTATTACAAATACTCAACGGATGGAGGTTCTACCTGGAGTAGCTGGATTTCTGCAAGTTGCACAGGAAGCGATGGCACCACGGATTACGAAACGATAACCGCAAGTTCCGTGCCTTTCAATCAGGATTCGTCATGGAAAAACAAGATAAAGTTCAAGATACGCGATATGGCGGGCAACATGGGTTACAGTTCTGAGTACACGGTTAAGATAGATGCGACATCGCCTTCTGCTTCGATATCAATAAACAATGGGGCAACATATACTAATTCAACGTCTGTAACCCTGAGTTTATCGTATTCCGATACCCTATCGGGCGTTAAGGATTGCAGGTACAGGAATGAGGGAGGCTCATGGCCTGGATGGGAATCATGTGTCGGCACGAAATCATGGGAATTAACTTCTGTGGATGGAGAAAAAACGGTTTATTATCAGGTTCGCGACTACGCTGATAACATAAAGGAAGTTAGTGATTCGATTATTCTGGATACAACTCCTCCGGTAATAACAATTCATTCTCCATTAAATCAAACGTACGATACAACTTCTCTGGTGCTGAACGTAACGACAGACGAAATAGCAGATGTTTGGTATGATCTGAACGGGCAGGGTAATGTCAGCCTCTATAATGACGATACGCATGGAACCACGCCCATAACAGTTCAAGAAGGTGCTAATGAGGTTGTTGTTTATGCGGTTGATAGAGCGGAGAATGTTAATTCTGCGGTTAGATATTTTGAGGTGGAGGTTGTTAATGAGCCACCAAACGCATCCTTTACATATTCCCAGAGCAGTCCCGATGTAGAAATATCAATAAGTCAGCCTGAAGGGGTGACCGACTACGGTTCTTGCTGGGGTGATGGTTATTGGCAGACTTTTAAAGCTGTTGCGGATACAATAACCGCAATAGATTATGGTGCAAATGGAGTTGGTGAGATGTGGGTGCATATTGAAGACTTAAACGGTACCGTGCTCGGCATATCCGAGCATGTTATAAGTGTGAGCTACTATAATTTCCCCTATCCGCCAGCGTGGACACATATAGAGTTTGCATCTCCTGTAAGAGTTACACATGGAGAAACGTACAAGAGTAGTCCATGATCCTGACCAGCCCTATGGTGCAGGGTTTAGTGCAGCCATGAATAATCCTTATCCTGATGGGAGATGCAACGTAGATCCAAACTATGATATGATCTTCCAAATATACAGCTACGAATACCCTTACACAGTAGAGTTCACAGACACTTCGACAGATATTGACGGAACCATAACAGCCTGGTATTGGGACTTAGGTGATGGAACAAATTCCTCGGAACAACATCCAATACACAACTACACAGCAATTGGCACCTATACAGTTAAGTTGAACGTTACAGATAACGATGGTGCAACAGGCAACATAAGTAAGAATATAAATGTAGGTCCGCTATTCGCATCGTTTACTTGCATACCAACCTTCCCAACAACCGCAGACTTCATCACGTTTAACGCAAGTACCAGCCACGGCGGCAATGGAACTATAATTAGCTATGAATGGGATTGGACATCTGATGGAACAACTGATGATACCGGTGTCACTGTCTCTCATCAATACACAACTGAAGGAACACACACGGTAACGCTTACTGTTACGAACAATCACGGTGCGACGGATAATGCAAGCCACAACATAACTGTAACCATACCATTGGGTGAGGCTGTGGATAATACCGATTTATCATGGAGCACGGGTGGTGATTCCGGGTATGGAAACTGGTTTGGGCAGTCAACCACATATTACTACGATGGCGATGCTGCACAGAGTGGGCGGATAGGTAACCTACAATCAACTTATATTCAAACCAACGTCACAGGTCCCGGGAACTTAACTTTCTACTGGAAAGTGTCTTCCGAAGCCGACTACGATTTCCTGCGATTTTATATTGACGATAATGAGCAAGCGAACATATCAGGTGAGGTGGATTGGCATCAAATGGCTTTTGATATAGGTTCTGGGAGCCACACGCTTAAATGGTCATATACGAAAGATGAGTATGTGAAGGCGGGTAGCGATTGCGGGTGGGTGGATAAAGTTGTGTTTTCAGCGGGAGGATTACACATCCGTAACCTCAACACAGGCGAGGATTTCGCAACAATCCAAGCCGCAATATATGATTCTGATACGCTGGATGGACATACTATCACCGTTGACCCCGGCACGTATAACGAGAATGTGAATGTTACTAAGTCTTTGGCTATTAGATCAACCTCTGGAAATCCTGCTGATACAATTATTCAGGCATCAGATTCAAACGACCATGTCTTTGAAGTAACCGCAGATTACGTAAACATATCAGGATTCACGATTAAAGATGCAACAGGAGACGAAAAAGCTGGAATATATCTTTATGGTGCTGATCACTCCATTGTATCGAAAAATAATATATCAAACTGCTACTATGGTGTCCGCGTGTCTGCTTTATGGTACTGTGACATCAAAGATAATGTTATATCGAACAACATCCACGCTGGCATTAGCGTTAAATAATGGATACAACATCAGAAAGACCACAGTAATGAAAAAGGAAATGTCAACTGCAATAGAGGTAGTAGAGGGGATAAAAAGTGGAAATGTATCGTGTGAGGAGTTAGTATGGAAAATATTTGAGCAAATAGAAAAGAGCAAATTGAACTGTTTTATCACTTTAAATAAAACCAACGCAGTTGAAAAGGCGAGAGAAGCGGATAAAAGGAAAAATGAAGACGAATACCGGCGTAAAAAGCTGCTTGGCGTACCCGTAGCCATCAAGGACAGTATTTCTACAAAAGGTATTCAAACCACCTGTGCATCGAAAATTCTCGAGGGTTATGTCCCACCTTACGATGCTGCGGTAATAGGGGCGCTGAAACGAGAAGGAGCGATACTTATAGGTAAAACGAACATGGATGAATTCTGCATGGGGACTTCAACCGAAACGAGTTATTATGGGCCAACGAGGAACCCGTATGACCTCAGCAGGGTCCCGGGAGGTTCTTCAGGCGGTAGCGCCGCGGCAATATCGGCTGGCGAGACCGTGCTTGCCCTCGGCTCCGACACGGGTGGCTCTATCCGATGTCCTGCTTCGTTCTGCGGTGTGGTCGGGTTGAAGCCTACTTACGGACTGGTTTCAAGGTATGGGCTCATTGCTTATGCCAATTCGCTCGAACAAATAGGACCGATGGCATCAAACGTAACCGATACGGCGCTGCTTTTAGACGTGATTTCTGCGAAAGACGAGAGGGACACCACACAAGCGAAGCTAAAGCTAAAAAATAACGCATCTGCGAATTACTGTTTTCCCGGGTGGATGAATGCGGAACGCACTCGCACGGGGAGCGAAGAGATAAATGTCAAAGGCATGAGGATCGGCGTTCCAAAGGAATTCATCGAGGGTGTTTCCCCAGCAGTCGAAAAATCCGTCTGGAACGCAGTGCACAAACTCGAGGATTCCGGTGCCTCTGTCGATGAAATAAGCATGCGTGGTCTGAACCTGAAATACGCACTCGCTTCGTATTACATCATCGCGATGTCGGAAGCGTCATCAAATCTCGCAAGGTTCGACGGCTTGAGATACGGGCTTCGCACCGGCAGGGACGAGGACTGGCATACGACGTTTTCGAGAATACGAGGTAAGGGGTTTGGCGAAGAAGTAAAAAGGAGAATCATCCTTGGCACGTATGCACTCTCTGCGGGTTATTACGGCAGATACTATTTGAAGGCGTTAAAGGTGCGAACACGGATAAAAGCGGAATTTGAGGATGCGTTAAAAAAGCACGACATATTAGCAATGCCCACGATGCCCTTTGTCGCTTTTAAGCTCGGTGAGCGAATAAAAGACCCCCTCTCTTTGTATCTCGCGGACGTTAATACAGTGCCCGTTAATCTGGCGGGTGTTCCTTCCTTGTCTGTTCCCTGTGGGTTTTCAAACGGATTGCCAATAGGCTTGCAGCTCGTTGGTAAGCATTTTGAGGAGGATACGATATTGAGAGCGGCTTTTGTTTTCGAGCAGTTATAAAACCAAACCACGAGATTACACGAGATAGACACAAGAAGATGAAGCTAAGATGCGTAATACAGGATGCAGGATACAGGATACAAGAAAAAAAACGAATAAGTTCTTTTGGTAAAGCTTTTCTTTAAACCCTTACAGAACTTCCGAGGTCGTGGGACGGAGCCCCACATAAGAAAAGACTTCTGTGAAAATCTGTGCAATCTTGTGGTTATAGAAGGAAAGATGAAAGAAGAGAGACTAAAAGAAAGGATAGCGCTTAAAATCGGCTATATCGGAACTAATTATCACGGGTTTCAGATTCAACCTCGGTCCGGGCTGCCGACCATAGAAGGAGAGATATTCAAGGCATTGAAGAAACAGGACATTATTGAAGACAGGAAAACGGCGAATTATTCCGCCGCGGGCAGAACCGATAAAGGCGTGCATGCCCTCGCACAGGTCGTTTCATTTGTTACGTCAAACCAAAATACCACACCACGAATGATAAACAGCGTGCTGCCCGATGGTAGTATATGGGTGTCGGCTATCGCAAAGCCGTATTCGGGATTTAACGCACGTAAGGATGCGATAAGCCGTGAGTACAGGTATTTTTTATTTTTACAAACTGAGTTGGATTTGGATATAACTCGTATGCGAGAGGCATCGGAATTGTTTGCCGGTACTCACGATTTCGCTAACTTCTCTCTGCTTCAAGGTCATGAGTACGAGGTAGCAGGGTATTCAACTACAAGGGTTATAAAGCGGATAGAGGTGAAAACTAAAAAACCGTTTGTCATCATAGACATAGAAGCAAGCGGGTTTCTGCGTAAGATGGTGCGGAAAATAGTTTCTGCATTGAGAATGGTGGGCAGTGGCATGAAAGACAAACGATGGATAGAGGATTTATTGGACCTGAGGATAAAGGAAGGTATCGAGCCAGCACCCGCTTTCGGGCTCGTTCTGAAAAACGTTTCGTATCGCGACGTTAAATTCGTGGAGGATAAATATGCGAGGAGGAGGATAGTTACACGACTAAAGGAGGATTTGGTTTTTCATGCCACGATGACAGAGGTGCTGGGGGATATGATATAATTATGGTTCTGGGCAGAAGGGGGGTTCTTTTATAACCCCTTAATATTCTCTCTCAAATGGTTCTAAACCCATCGCCAAAACAAACTCTCTCGGCGTTCTATATTCCTCAATTTCTTCAAAATGACGATCATAGGCGATGAGGTACTTTATTCCAAATTCTTTTACAACTACCAGTTGTTCTAAATCTTTCTCTTTTATCAAACCGCGATAATTATCCAATTTGTTCTCGACCTCTTCAGAAAATACAATCGTGCACGTCTCGAATAAATACCTTCTGTAATCATCTGCGAGTTCTTTGGAGTGAAATCTTCTAAAATAACGATAAACCTCTTTAACTACCATTTCAGAGATTACCACTTCTATCTTCTCTTCGTTCAACAGGTCAACAATCCCTCTCGAATTGGATGCTGGAAACTCAAAGGCAAATATGAAGACGTTTGTATCAACAAAAACTCTAATCTTCATTTTCCAACATCTCTAAATCATCGATTAATTGTTCTGGCGTGACTTTTCTCCTCGGGTATTCTTCAATCTTTGCCCAGATGTCCTCTCTTTCGAGCAATTTCAAATCAATCGCATATTTTATTAACGCTGACCTGATTGCCTCTGCTTTTGTATTGAACAGCCCCCGGTTTACCATCTTATCAAGTATTCCCGCTTCAATTCCCTTGATTTTTAAGGTTAATACAGGTTCCATAAGATGTTGTAATAGCTTATAGTATTTAAACAAATATCAGCTATGAAAACTAAAAGAGCAATGTAAAAAAAAAAATCTGGTCAGGGTGCACAAAAATCATTCGAGTGCGGCGTGGTTATGGTCTGGGTAAGGGCTTGAATGTCTATTTGCGCTCTTTTCTTTCCAGCATCGCTTTTATCTTCTTCAATCTACCGAAATTCTCACGCTCCATCTCTTCTAATCGCATTCGTATGTATTTTCTCGTCGCCTTCAAGCTGGGGATCATTATGTATTCAAGCGCATTAACACGCCTTTTCGTCTTTTCTACCTCGCCTGCAAGATTCCTCACCGCCTCCTCAAGCTCAGCAAGCTTTAATATCTTCTCTAAAGCCTCTTCAAAGCTTTTTGCACTTCTATCCACTGCAGCGGACGAATCGATAAGACCATAGCCTCGCTCCGTAACTTTTCTCGCTAATCCGTCTTTTAATTCCAGTGTTGGCACGTGCACGCCCATTATGCTGCGAGAAGTAAAATCCAGTCTGATTTCTTGTGGCGTCATCAGCGACAACTGCCTTACCTGTTCAACGCCCGACTTCGCCTGAGCCAGGATTAAAAAATTAAATGCCTCTTTTAGCTTGCCGTCCACGGCTTTTCGCGCATCCCGTACCTCGCCGACCACGTCTAAGAATTCGCCGATCAGCGCATCACGTTTTTCACGAAGCAGGTCATGTCCCTTCTCCGCTAACTTCTCTCTCCTACTCAGCCGCAACAACTCCATCCGTGTCGGGCTTATCCCCTCTATTATCTCGGGCATAACGTGTCCTTCAAATTGAAAAGAAAAATAACATTATAAAAGAAAAGATTTTGTTTGTTTTGAATTTATAGTCATCCCGAAAATTATTAACCACCAGATTACACAGATTTTCACGAGAGAAGAATAATAGATTTTAGTTTTTAGTGTTCCATTGACGATTTTACCCCCCCTTTAACCTGTATCTCTTGTGTTAATCTTGTGAAATCTCGTGGTTTATTAATTGCAATTTGTTACTCTGTTTCAACAATTTATTTTTCTCTTATTTATGTTACACACCTGCGCCAACGCCTTTCTCCACGGGATAAATCCCGTCTTGAAAGACCTTTGGGTCATAGCCCTTTATCCTTGTCGTTTGTTCTAAATTCGCTGCGGTTTGTCCAACCAATTCCTTATCTATTCCAGAAACCACTATCTCTTCTCCTTTGCCTTTTATTTCCACCTTTACTCCTTCTCCGATTTTCGCAATTCTCGCCTTCTTTTCGCCCAGGAAATTTGAAACCGATATGCTGTTACCATCTTTTGCTACCGCAATTTGCATGGGGAAATGAGCATGCACAACTTTCAACCTATAAAAAAATCCTTCTTCCACACCTGTAATCATATTCTTGAGATGCGATGCGTAAGTTCCCGCCATTGCTCTTTTCTTTTTCCTTCCCGAATCGCCCCGTATAACAATCTCATCGCCGTTATCCCGCTTCTCTATTTGTATACGCAGTCCGGGCTGCCATAATTCTCGCTCTATCGCTCCTTTTGGGCCCTCTGCCTTCACCAATCTCCCGCGTATTGTGAGGTTCACATTTTCGGGGATTGGAATCCCGAGGTCAATGCCCGCTTCCTCCTCCATTGAATTTGTCATCTGTAATTACTTACCTCCTCCTTTGAGTATTTAAATTTATGTTTTTCTTTTAGTGCAGGTTTTCTTTTTTCAAAAAGAATATTTAATGCATGATAAAGAAGCTAAAAGAGGTGTATGAAACTAAAGATTTTTTCGACCGAGGGGTTGACCTAACGGCGGTTATGCCCCTTGTGAATGAAATAATCGCGGAAGTAAAGAGCAGAGGGGATAGGGCACTACTGGACTACACCGAAAAATTTGACGGCGTAAAATTTCTGAGGCAAAAAGACCTGGAGGTGAGACAAGGCGAAATCGAAGATGCTAAACGTAACGTGGATGAGCCTATGCTGCGGAGTATTGAGAAAGCCTCTGAAGCCATAAAAAAATTCCATTATCGCCAGAAGAGGCGAGTAGAGGTGGAAAAGGGCGAAGACAAAGGCGGAACTGGAGGTATGTTCATTGACAATACGTATGTTCCACTTGACGTGGTTGGTGCCTATGTTCCTGCGTCATATTTCAGCACCGCTTTGATGTGTGTGATTCCCGCGAAGATAGCGGGAGTGCGGGATATACTGGTATGCACACCGCCGGGGAAGGATGGGGCTGTGGACTCGCTTACGTTGGTTGCCGCGGCAGAACTCGCAGGAGCAACGCGGATATTTAAAGTGGGTGGTGCACAGGCGATTGCTGCGCTCGCTTTTGGCACTGAAACGATTCCAAAGGTACAAAAAATAGTGGGACCCGGGAACGTGTATGTAACAGCAGCGAAGATGGCTGCTCGAGCACAAGGAGTGGAAATAGACTTCCCCGCGGGGCCCTCGGAGATCATAATTATCGCGGACGAAACGGCAAATCCCTATTTCATTACCGCTGACATGCTCGCACAGGCGGAGCATGGTGCGAAATCAAAAGCGGTTCTTCTTACCGATTCTGCGCGGATAGCCGCGGAAGTAGAACGACAAATCAGGGCAGAAACGGGAGATGAGGTGGAAGAGCAAAACGGGATACTACTTGGAGACGGCATTGGCGAGTGCATAGAATTCGCGAACGAATATGCACCCGAACACCTCGAGATAATGGTGCGGGAGCCAAAGGAAGTTTTGAAACGAATAAAAAATGCGGGTTCCGTGTTTGTAGGCGATTATTCGCCGGTTGCCGCGGGAGATTATGCTACGGGTGCAAATCACGTGCTGCCGACTGCGGGCTATGCAAAGTCGTTCTCCGGGCTTGACGTTCACCATTTCATGCGTCGTATGACCGTACAGTGGCTGGATAAGGAAGGATTAGCGAAAATAAAGGACGTAGTGGTGAAAATGTCCAGAGCGGAAGGCATGGAAAAGCATGCGCAGTCGGTAGAGGCGAGGTTCTAAATGTTATTTATATGTTCCACAAGGTTATTTACTGAGCAACTGTTGATTGACGTTGTGAGATAAAATGCTGTCAAAAAGATTAAGCGGGATAGAAGAATCAGCAACCATGAAAATGGGGTCTTTGGCGAAGAAGCTGCAGGCGGAGGGCAAATCCGTCCTGAACTTCTCGCTTGGTGAGCCGGACTTCAAAACGCCGGGACATATCTGTGAAGCAGCGAAACGCGCTTTAGACCTTGGATATACGCACTATACGAGCAGTGCGGGGATCGGTGAGTTAAGAGAGGCGATAGCGGAGAAGATAAGGGAAGAAAACAAGGTTGACGTATCTGCAGAGAATGTGATAGTAACGCCGGGTGCGAAACAGGCGATATACGAGTTGATGATGGGTGTCTTAGATGAAGGAGATGAGGTGATTTTGCTTGACCCTGCATGGGTAACGTTTGAATCAGCAGTGAAATTAGCAGGTGGAAACCCAAAATGGGTGAAAAGGCTAGAAGAGGGCGTGAAATACGAATCGCTGGAGTCTGTGGCATCCGAAAACACAAAAATGATTATAATAAACAGTCCTAATAATCCCGTTGGGTATGTTCTCAGTGACAACGAGTTGAAGGAAATTGCGGAATTCGCCGTTGACCATGACCTTCTTGTGCTGTCGGACGAGATATACGAGAAGATAATCTATGGTCGAAAACACGTGAGCATTGCCTCCTTTGACGGTATGCAAGCTCGAACGGTAATCATAAACGGTTTCTCGAAGACGTATGCAATGACCGGCTGGCGGATAGGATATGCCGTTGCACCCACCACGGAGATATTGGAGGGAATGCTAAAAATACAGCAGCATTCGGTATCCTGTGCACCGTCTATTGCACAATCAGCAGCGTTGACGGCACTTAGCAGTCCTCAGGACTGTGTGAAGGAAATGGTGGAGCAGTTCAAAAGGAGACGAGACGTCATTGTGAAACGGCTAAGCGAGATAGGGTTGCGATGCCTGAACCCGGAAGGTGCGTTTTATGCCTTTGTAAACACGTCAAATTACGGAAACGATATGGAACTCACGGAACGACTGCTAAAAGAGGCGTATATCGTTGTTACACCGGGTTCGGCATTTGGCGTTGCGGGTAAAGATTATGTGAGGTTTTCGTTCGCGGCTTCGATAGAAGATATTTTAGAGGGGATGGGAAGGATAGAAAAAATGTTCTAAAACCCTCCTTCAGAAAAGAAAGTTAACTTTACCAAAGAAATAGAAGTATTCTAAAGCGGATTCATAAAAACAGAAAAAGGGGAAATCTCTCCCCCCTTATCTTATTCCAATCTTATCGCTGGTATCCAGTTGTTGTACTTCTTTCCATTTGCATCTGTGAACTCTGTGCAGTTTATCCATCCATTCGCTGTTGGCAGTGCAGGTGTGTGGTGAATTTGCGGATAAGAGCCTGTGCGAATAGTATAGTTGTATGTTTTGTTTTCTTGTAAAGTAAAAGGCACATTAAATTCTATGTAATGATAATCGCCTGCTCCTTGATAACCATCCCATGTGCCATGCACTTTTTCGTCTCCTGTTGTTGCATTATAGAAAGCAACATATTCAGAATGCCCGCCTGTGCCGGGGCATGGATAAGTATACAGGTTATTAACGGTTATGTTGCTGTCTGGTGTGATCGTTCCGGTGTGGATGCCTGCGATGCTTGGGTATGTGCCTGAGCCGGTGTCAAAACCCTCTCCTCCTTCTACCGGTTCAACACATTCGTTATAAGCTGCTAGCACATCTATTCTACCCGACCCATACAGATTATCCTTTCCCGTAGCACCAAGGTCTACCGCAGTTGATTCGAGATAGGACTGAAGCTGATCCGCGGTAAGCGTTGCGTTTGCATCCAGAAGTAAAGCTGCCGCACCTGCGGTATGCGGTGCTGATGCTGAAGTTCCATAGAAGTTACCATAAACACTGTTTGATACACCATCAGGAGCTGTAACATCTGGCTTCGTTCTTCCGTCATTTGTCGGTCCTTGAGAACTGAACGATTCCAAGTTGTCATCACTCCAGTATGTGGCACCAGCAGTCACCGCACCTGCTGCACCTGCCGGAATACAAAGACTGCTTGATTTTACGTTGTGCTCCGGGAAGTTGTTTGTAAAGCTGTAGAGTTCGAAATGGACATCTCTCGTTGCTGAATACTTTTTAATACCAACACCCCAGTATGCTTCAACCGCAGTTTCAACAACTATTGCTTCTGCGGGTGGCTGCGTTCCTGTTTGATAATTCTCTGACACAGCCACTGTTTCCCACGCTGTACCAGTTTTTACTAACAGGCGAAGGTCGTAGTCCTGATCTGATTCTGGCCAGTCATCCCAGCTCAGGAAGAGTGTAATTGACGTTCCGGCGGGGAGTGTTCCAAGTGTTAGAATCTCATCTCCAGAACCAAACTCATGCCAGTCATCTCCATCGGTATCCGTGTATGTGCCTTCATAATGTCTTTCTGCCTGATTTCCCGCACTCACCACGAAAAGGATTCCGTGTTCATGTGCATTGTTTACTATATCACAGATAGAGCCAGTTCCATCGTATCCGCCAGCATTTGCCCAACCCATTGAACAAGAGATGATGTCCACACCTTGACTGATTGCATAATCTACGGCATTTCCAAATTCAACACCAGTATCGAAGTTAAAGAGGTATAAGCTTGCTTCTGGAGCAACATCCAGCACAACCTCTGCACATGCTGTTCCATGATCCCCGCCTGCTTCTATGTCTCCATCTGCTCTAAAAGATTTCGCCTCGATTATATATTCGCTGCGGGTATCTCTGGATTTGTGGCATAGTCCTTGAAACCGGCATCAATCACCGCTATCTTCACGTCATCACCTTTTATTCCCAGTGCATGTAGCTCATCCGCGCCGATTACACCAACACCTTCACTTGTTATCATCGGATATGCTCTTACTGGCAGACGTATGTATTGAACAGTGGTATCCTTTGCAAGTTCTTCAATCGCTGATATTGGAACGAGAGCCTGGACGAGATTCTTGTAGCTCGCTTCTATCTTGATGTCATAGCCTGCTTCCAAAGAAGCTTTCGCATCTGTTAGCTCTAACACCACACTTATCTTGTCATCCACAATGCCAATGCTATGTGTGTTAGTAAAGCTCTGCACTTCTGTCGGATTAGTTTCACTCACATCTACGAGCTGTGCGATAACTGATTCCATCTTTGGATTCTTGAAACCTGCACCTGGTACAATATTTATATCTTCTGCGGCTGTATTTGCGCTTGTTACACTATTACTGGCGGTTGCAGCACTCAAAACACTGAAAGCACTGCACAATATTAGCAGCACTAATATTATTGGTACTATTTTATTCTTTTTTTCTTCTTTCATTTTTTTCTTTTTCACCTCCTATTTCTTTTTCTTCATCCTATACCGGATGAGCATAAATGCAGCTATTATAATCCCTATCCCAAAGATTAATATAGCTACTACGAGGGATGTGGGGAATTTAGGTATCTCTTTTTGCTGCGGGTAACCAATCAAAGGTGTTCTTACATAAATCACATCAGGATTTTCAGAAAGGGCTATCAGGTTATCAACGGGCACAAGTGCTTGAACAAGGTTTTCGTGATAGGTTTCCATAATCCCATCATATCTTTTGATAATCTCCTCTCCATTCAAAACTCCTGTATTGTTTAATTCGATAACAACTCGAACCTTGTCATCTTTGAGATAGAGTCCATGCGCTTCCGCAAAATCATCTCTTTTTTGCGCTTTCATCAATTGATACAATACGGATTCAATCTTTTCCGGATTTTCTTTTGTATTGTTTATTGGCAGAGTATTAATATCTTCGGCTGTTGATGCTGCTGCCAATGGGATAAGTAACATCCCAATAACTACTAAGATTACAGGGATTGATATTCTCGCTATCATTTTTCCTTTTATTTCCATTTTTTCCTAGATTATCACCTATATTTTCTACATAAATAACTTACGGATGTGTATAACTTTCTTTACGCATAAAGAGCATTTATTTTGTAAAAAATAAAAAAATATGTTTTCCTTTGTCGAATTAATTAACTCGTTTATCCCTTCTTCTTCACCCTCACAAACAACTTTAACGCTCCCATCGTCAAGATTCTCGGCAAATCCTTTCACGTTAAGCGAATCCGCGATATTCTTGATAAACGTTCGGAATCCAGCCATCTGCACGTTCCCTTTTATCCTGATGTTTGCTCTTCTCATTTCTAACCCCTTTCTTTAGAAAAGAAAGCGTTTACGGAAAGAAACTTTTTTTTCTCTTTTTTTCTTTTAGCACAAACCTTTTCTTATGTGGGGCTCTGCCCCACGACCCTGCAAGCCCTGTAAGGGCTTATAGAAAAGCTTTACCAAAAGAATTACACTATTTCTTAGCACAGGTTCTTTCTTTAGAAAGAAAGTGTTTTGAAAAAAAGAAAAAGTGTTTTTTATGCCATCCCGATTTTAGCTTTTATCCCCGCAATTTCATATTCTATTTTTATTTTTGTTTTTATAGTGCCCAACCACAAGATACATACTATTCTCGAAGTTACTCTCATTAACGTCAATTTTATCAACGAATAATCCATTTTGTCCGGTTATGTCATTTGTCATCATCCAAAAGTGTGCATAACTCTCTATGATATGGGGCGGATTATCAGGCTCTGAAACGTATACCACGACATCTATGTTATCTCCATTAACCTGTAGTAGCTCTATATCTGCTTTATCCCGCAATAACTGCATCTTCTCTTCTATAAACTCTCTCACTTTATCCCTATCCCATCTCTCAGGGTCATAATGTCCACTAATCTTTATTGAATGTGTTGCAACTATGTTCCCATTTTTATCTATTAGCACAGCCATATCTATACCTTTGCCATCTTCATTAATAAATTTAAAAGTTTTTAGGATTTTTTTCTACCACTTTTGTAGCGAGTACCTTCCATGCGCCTGCTTCGTAGGTATTTTGTTTGTGGTAATGGTGAAAAGGGGATGGGGGGGGGAGCAGGATAAAGCGAAGGGGAAGAAGAAGTCTTTTATATTATAACAACATACTTTAAAGTATGATACCTGGAAGTATGTTTGTGGATAGAGTAATTGACCTCGGCTTTCTGGAGGAGAGATATAAATCCAACAAACCGGAATTAATATAATGAACCGCTGAATCTGCTTTTTGAGGAGTTTAAAGAGTACTCTCGCTATTTCGCCATCCTGAATGTTATTGCAGAAGGAGCTTCCACGTTCACTGAAATCTCAACACGGAGCAGAATACCTCAGAACAAGCTGTCGAAATACCTGATGACTTTAGAGCGTGTAGAAATTACCAGAAAAATAATTCCTATTACAGAAAAGGAGAAGTAGCATTCTTCGAGGTGAAATGGCGTGATATGAGCTACGTAGATGCAATTAACGTGCTGCGGCGACTCGAAGAAAAGGCAGAAGCAGTCAAGCTAAAAGGAAAAAGGAGTTATGGGCTTATTGCGAGAAAGATTGAGGGTAAGGATAAGCTGGTGGGGGATTACCACGTCTATGATTTGAGCGACCTCAGCGAAAAAAACACGAACCTTCAAAAGTAAAGTTTTTCTTGAAAAAAGGTTTCTTGTGGATGTCTGTGTAATCTGTGGTTAAAAATAAACAAAAAAGGGAATAAAAAAAACATCCCCCCCAAAAAAAACTTTTCAGTTTTGCATTTTGCACTTTGCCTTTTGCATTGTTTCACCGCTTCTTCCTTCTCAGCACCAGATATGCCACTGCAAACCTTTTCTTATGTGGGGCTCTGCCCCACGACCCCGCAAGCCCTGTAAGGGCTTATAGAAAAGCTTTACCAAAAGAACTAACTATGTTTTCTTTAATAAACTTTTCTTTTTGAAAAGAAAAGTTTGCGAATACCGCTTCGAA
>JAUWNY010000163.1 GCA_030612405.1 Candidatus Methanophagales archaeon
ATGATATTTGCTCTTTTCATTGTATATAAACTATAACTTCCTTCTATTTAAGACACTGATTTACACTGATTTACGCAACACTTTTTCTTTTTCAAAAAAAGAAAACCTGTGCTAAAAGAAAAACAGATTTCTTTGGTAAAGCTTTCTTTTTGAAAGAAAGGTTTGTGTTAATCTGCGTTAATCTGTGTCAACAATTTGTTTTTTCTTGTTCCCCTCCTAATTCTTTAAAAAGGTAATTTCCCTTTAAAAGCTTTTCGGTAAAATTTTTTAGAAAAAAAATTATCAAAAATTATAGTTGTTTCTTTGATCAAACTTTCTTTGTGAAAGAAAGTTTGTTATTCCGGCGTAATTATCTCTAAAAAGTCAACTCTTTCAAAATCAGTTTCCTCTAAGAGCTTTGATAAATCCTTTCCGCGAAAAATCCCGAAAAGCTTTTCCGACAATTTCTTTATCTCGATTACCGTCTTTTCTCCTTCCTCCATTTCCACCTGTTCCAGCGGCTTAAACACACCCTTTTCATACACAACTTCAATTGTTTTTTGCATCTCTCACAACTTCCTTTATTTTTAATGCCATTTCTTAGCACTTGGTTCTTTCATAATTTATAAAGAGCAGAAATTGTGGAAGAAATAGAGAAAATTATGGAACTAAAATATATCAAAGGGGGAATAGTAATTGAATATGGAATTGGAGTTTGATAAAGTGGGAAATAGGAAGGAAAGGCTGGAATTCATTCATTATTATGCCGAATGGGTTAAGAGCGTGCCAAACGAGGTTTGGAGCAGACAGCAAGCTGAATTGATTGATTCCTTCATGTCTAATGCGAAAAACTTCAAGTTGATGCCAGAAAAATATCTGGAGATGGTAAACCAAACCAAACCAAAGGAAAGGAGATGAAAGGGGTTCTGAAACCTCTCTTTAAAAAGAAAGCTTTGCCAAAGAAATATTTTAAGGCTGTTTTTCTTTAAGACGCTGATTAACACGGATTTACGCGGATTTATTTAAGTTTGACATAAACCGTTGATTTTCATCATCTGTGTTAATTAAGCCCTTTCTGGGCTTGCGGGAACGTGGGCAGAGCCCACGAGCGTTAATCTGTGTCAATAATTTATTTTTCTCGAAACTTATCGATATAGTTGATATTTTTAGTTGTAAACCTACCGATATATTTATATATTCCCTGACCAATTTTTTAAGTTAAACCAGGGGCTGGTCATAACCGAGCACGAGGATAAGGAAGTGGAGGTTGATGGTAAGAGAATAGTGTACAAACCCTTGCGGAAGTGGCTGTTAGAAATAAATTGCAATTAACAAACCACGAGATTTCACATAAGCCCTTACAGGGCTTGCGGGGTCGTGGGGCAGAGCCCCACAATTAACACAAGAAGATGAAGCGAGGATTCATGATACAGGATACAAGTTTAGGGATGCATCTTGCATCCTCAATGGTTCTCTCGTGAAAATCTGTGTAATCTTGTGGTTATAATTTTCGGAGTGACTATAGCCTTTTTCTTATTTCCAGATAAAATATGATTACCAAAGGAGCGATAAATAGCAAGCCTACCACCACTTTGCCCGCGAGAGAACCGAGGAGGATAAAAAGAATAAGAGGCTCCTCCTTTTGCATCTCAAACATGTAGGGGAGAGTATCACCCATAAATCCTTTTGTTATATTGAGAATTCCGTCATAAGAGCCTTCCAGCGGTGCGAGTGCGGATACACGTACCATAGTAATTTTATCCGAGGTAAGAGGGCTCTCCTTCACGTAGAAATAAAGCACGACCCTTCGCTCTGTTACCTTATTATTTTTATTTCCGTTTTCACCTTCTGATTCTTTCACCACGATAAGCTTCTTTACCGGTATTGTTCCATTGAAATATCCTAACTCTTCCTTTCTACTCTCCCAAGAGGGGAGCACAGGCTCTTCCACCCAGCTTATATTCTGCACAAATATATTCGCTTTTCCCTCTTCCTCTATCGTATAGCCTAAAGCAGGATAGCAGACGATAGGGGGATGAAAGCTTGAGCGGTTTTTTGATTGCATGATAAGGAAGAACACTGGCTGGTATAATTTCGGATGCGAGTATGCACGCATAAGCATAACGTCCGCACCCAGACTTTCTGCAACACCCGTAGTGTTGTAATCCGAGCCATTCCAATCGCCAATCTGCTTTGGAAACGCTTGCATGTGCTCGTTACTCCCGAAATCCATCTTCGCTTTAACAAAATTCGCGCCTTCGGATGCATGCGAGAGCTCAGTGTCTATCGTGGTGATATATTTAGCGAAGAGCATGGAAGGCGTAGAAAGAAGTATGATAAGCACGAACCCGAGCAAAAGAAGTCCAATGAGCTTTGAATATTCTTCAAAGAAACTTTTCATTTCATCCCCCTCCTCCTGTCCTTGCGATTCTGACTCAGAGCTTTATCTTTAACCTTTAACCTTACAGCCAATAAGTACACTAATGAGAATCAGAAATATAAATGCGATGATAAAGAGCAGCGGGCTGAAGAAGGTATGGAAGAATCCGTTCGCCGTCTCTGCGCCATAAGCGTTTGCAATCAGTAGCAGGGACGTAACGCGAAGGATATTAGCGAAAACGGCAATTGGGATTGTTATGCAGAGAAGGGCGATTTTTTTGTACAGCGAGCATCGTAAAATGTAGATAAAAATCGCTGCCAGCGCCAGTAAAGAGATTAGCGAATTCATGCCGCTGCATGGCAACCCGATGATGAAAGAAGCATCTTCGAGTTGTATCTCTGCTCCAACCCTTGTAACCGGGATTCCGAGCATTTCGATAAATACCGCGGGATAGTATGCGGACAGCGATTGCAGACTATATGCAACTTTATCGAGGAACGTAAAGGGTAAGGGAATAGCGAAGATGAAGAAGGAAATAGGGAATAGAAAAGAGCGCATCAGGGGCTTACCATAGAAATATAGGATTAACCCGCTTGCCGTGAATAAGAATGAGAGCGCGGATAGGAAGGGGAATATTTTGATAAAACCGATGACGTAGAGGGTAAGACCAAAAGCAAAGAGGTAGATTCCCGGTTTAAATTTAAAAGGTTCGGGGTCGGTTTCGGGGTTGAGCTTCTGCTCACGCCCCTTTTCATTTTCATTTTTAGTTTCACGGATGTTTCGCCATGCGATAAACCCACAGATAATTGGAATCAAGAACCCGTGAGAGTAATAGGGGTCTGTGAGCCATGAATTAATCAGCCATATAAAAGTACGAAAATATAAGATGGATAAGAGCAGCGAGATAAAAACGGTGGTCTTCGTTACAATATTCTTCATATACTCCTCTTTATCCTGTGTTCTTTGAAATTTGTTGTTCCCTCTTCTATAAACTTTTGAGATTTATCACCGCGGAGAGCGCAGAGCACGCAGAGTTTTAGGGCTGTTTCAATCCTTGCTCAGGTTTTCTGACACTGATTTACGCGGATTTACTAAATTAGAGGTTTAGTGGATTAGCGGTATAGCGAGTTAGTAAAAAGAATCCATCTTCCCCTTTTCCTTTCCCCTTTTTTGCTAAACCGCTAAACCCCTACACCGCTATGCCTCTCCTTTTTGTGTTCATCTGTGTTAATCTGTGTCTATAAACTTACTCCGCGGTCTCTGCGGTGAAGAATGCCTACCCTACTGCACAAAACGAGGATCAGAAAAAGTGAGGTGCGATTAAGAACAAAACGATATTTATAAGACCGTGGGATATAGTAACGCCAAATATAGACCCTGTTTTTCTTACTACCAGCGAAAAAACGAAGCTAATACTGAACGCAAGCAGGACGTCAAGAACAGAGAGGTTGCCAACGTGCAGCACGCCGAAAACGGCGGAAACGAAAACGATACCGTAGAAGCCCATTGTTCTTGTCGCATGGTATTGCATCAGCCCGCGGAAGCCCAATTCCTCGAGAAAGCCCGTGCATAGAATCATAATCACGACAGGCATAAGCAGCGCTTCAAAGCTGAGTTCGACGATTATTCCCGGTTTTAATATGTGATACTCTGCTATGCCAACAGGTACAGCGGCAAGTATCGTTGCGAGTTCAATATGCAGATACTTCAACTCCGGAAGGGCAAGAGCCACATCGCGTGACTTCAGGTGCTGAATATACATACAGGCGAAAATGGCGATGAATACCGGAATGCTTATTACTGCGAACCAGTGGATGTAGTGGAACTGGGCGATAGGCGTGGAAAGGCTGAGGATTCGTATGAGCGGTACGATAATGAGTGCCATCAGCAGTCCCGATAACGCCTTATCGGTTGTCAATGCAGAATGAATGAACAGAGCAAAAAGAATGACCGCGTGAAACGCAATACCGTATCGCGCATAATAATAAGACGTCATCAGTTCCGCGCACGTGATAGCAATCAGGTACGGGAAGGAGATGAAGAAGCGATGCCAGAAAACGGTTTTATCGGTCATTGTCCCCCAATCCTGCTTGTTTTACCTTGCCTTCTTCCCCTCTCCCCCGCGTCGTGCAACATTTTTTTGGTGGCGTCTGTTAATTTTGTTATATCCTTCAGAATATCATTAATCTTAAATGTACATTTCCAAGAAGGCGTGATATGCCTTTAATAGCCGATAAGGGTGTGGATTCGCGAAAATGTGCCAGTACAGCATGAAGGAACGAGAATGACAAAAACCGAAAACCTTTTTATATACATTACTTAAATGGTATAGACAGGACATCAAAATGTCAGTCAAGATGCGGATTCGCGGAAGCGAATTATCGCGGGGGGAAGAATAGAAAAATGACAAAAACCGAAAAGCTTTTATATACCCTTGACCTAAACCATAAAGGAGGGACAAAATGCTAACTACGGTAACTACCACCACCACTACT
>JAUWNY010000151.1 GCA_030612405.1 Candidatus Methanophagales archaeon
GTATGAGTATAACGGTAAGCAGGTGTACGCCTATTACGGTGCAAACTGTGGAGAATGCCCGTTCAGACTGGAGTGCGCGGGTGAAGGCAAGATAAGGACAATCACCAGTGACGGCTACGAGGGTGAACGCCGTAGGATGGCAGCTAAGATGCGGTCGGAGGCGGGTAAGGAGGCGTACAAAATGCGTAAGGAGACTGTTGAATGGCCATTTGGTAACATAAAGCAGAATCTGAAGTTCCGGGAGTTCCTGACACGTGGAATAGAGAAGGTTAGGGTAAAGCATAATCTGGTATGTACAGCTCACAATTTGAAGGTAATATGGGGTAAGTTGGAGAGGAATGTGCCGATCATCAGTACGATTCGAACGTTAGTAGCTAATTTGGTATCTAAAGTGGGGAACTTTTTACGTGTTCACGCAATAATTAACTTTAGGTGTCAGTGTTGATAATTAATTGGGGGACAGCCTGTATATTCTGAAATTGATTTTTTAAACAGTCTTTGTATACTACTATTGTCTATAATTTTGGAGTATACTTGTTCTAAGAGAGAGAAATAGGGTGAAAAAACTTCTTCTTCTGGAGAATAAGTAGGGATCAAGGAAGTCTCATTAATAAATCCCGCCTTTTCAAAAAATACTTTTACTTTTTCTAGTGGATCTTTAGTTAATGAGATTAATTCTATCTTTGAAGCAAATTCTTCTCCAAGATATTTTCTCGCATAATACTCCTTTCTATCTGATCTATCGCTTTTTTCAGCAAAAAGGAAAAAACCCCCTTTTATTTTAGTAATTTTTCCGGACTTTACAATTGTATCGAAATTTTTAAAATAGATATGTTCTTTAAAGTAATCAAAAGCATCATTAAATTCATTTTTTAATTTTTCTAAATCAATAATATTTAACAAAATCTTATATTCACTACCCTCCATCTCCAAATAAGTATCAAAGGAATCATCTTCTTGTTCTAAATGATAAAGGTAATTAAAGATTGTAAAAACAAAAGTGAACTTATCAAAATTTCTTAAAAATGATTCTTCACCATTCTTTTTAAGATTAATTTTAAATGTTCTTTTTCCTAAAGGAACCTCAATTATGTCATTTTTGTGTCTAATCTTCTCAATCTCTTTTTCAAGATATTTTTTGAGTGTATCTGCCCTTGAAGCCTTTAATGTCCAAATTCCTGTTTTTGTTGGATTTTCAAGGTATTCACGTATTTTTGTAACATCTTTTTTATCCAAATATCCAAACTGTCTTCTTCTAGACATTAATTCGTATCTGATTCTTCTTTCATCCATTATTTTACTATCTGCTTGATCCATATTATATAGTAATTGGTAAAATATATAAATGGTATGGGGGGTATATCTCTAAGAACTTAAACACAATTGAATATAACTGTGAATAACCGAACTCGAGTTCGTTTATCCCTCCAAAATGTGAATTAATCCGAAGTACTTCGCTTATCCATGACTCTGGACGAACCAAACTTTCGGCCATTTTTCGCCTCCTTTTCTAATAGTATCCAATGGACTTTTTATCTTACCGCATCTGCGCCTACACTTACACCTACACCATCCCCAGCCCTTCCAACACCTTCCTCAACTTCTCCTCGTTCCCTTCGCTCAACGCCCCCAGCGGAAGCCTAACACCCCCTGCTGCCACCAACCCCATCATCTCCGCCGCCTTCTTCACCGGTATCGGATTCGTCTCCAAAAACATCGCCTCGAACAGTGAAAACAACCGGATATTAATCTCCTTCGCCTTCTCCACCTCCTCTTTCAACATCGCAGCCACCATCTCGGTCATCTCCCGCGGCGCGATATTCGCAGCTACCGAAATCACGCCTTTACCTCCTAAACTCATTATCGGCAGCGTGAGAAAATCATCACCCGCGACAACCGTAAAGTCCAAACCCCGTTCCGCAACCGACCTTATAATCGCACCTACCTGTTTCAAATCACCTGAAGCCTCCTTCACACCCTTTATATTAGCAATCTCTGAAGCAAGCTCCACCATCGTCCCTGCACTTACATTTTGAGCCGTTCTTGAAGGTATGTTATACAAAACCAGAGGTATCTCCACCGAATCGCCAATCCGCTTAAAATGTTCCTTCAAACCTTTTACGTTCGGTTTGTTGTAATAAGGCGTAATCAAAAGGCAGGCGTCAGCACCCGCATCCGCCGCATGTTTCGTGAATTCAACCGCTTCCTTTGTGCTGTTCGACCCCGTGCCTGCGATCACCGGCACTTTTGAGCAGTCCACCACCACGTCTATCACTTCCTCATGCTCCTTATGAGAGAGCGTTGCGGATTCGCCGGTTGTGCCACATGGGACTATCCCCGCTACACCACCTTCTACTACGTATTCCACGAGCCTCCTCAATCCTTCCTTATCTACTTCGTCATCCTTTGTAAACGGCGTTATAAGCGCCGGATACACACCTTCTATCTTCAACATTTCAACTTATGCTATGCTATGCCCGGCTCTGGCTCTAACTCGGGCTCCGCCACTTTACTTTTCTTTTTATGCGTTATATACCCCGCTATTCTGTTTCTTACTCCTTTGCTCTCTACGTTTGTATACTTGTCCACTAATTTCTTATTTAGCTCGAAGTCGTCAGTGCACTCCGCTACTTCCTTCAACAGTTGTTTCGCCAGCTTCTTTACATACGTCGGTTTAACCGTTCCCACTGTTACTCACTTTTTTTCTCCTCTTCTGTTCCACTCTCCGCTGCGGTCTCCATCTCGCCCATCTCTATCTCTTCTTCTCCCTTTTCTCTCACGTCACTTACGCCTATCATCAGAAATACTGCTCCCACCATCAGCACGATTATGCCAATCACTCCTAATATAACCGCCAACACCTCTGCTCGGAAGTACCATATCCCCGCTATGCCCAAGATCGCTAACACAACGCCCAACAATATCTCTCCATATTCTTTCATTTTTTTTTATCACCTCTATTCTTACCCTATCCTCTCATATCAAATTCGGCAATTTCAGGCTTGTATTTCCAGTCCTCCGGTAACACGTGCTCCTTCCTATAATACTTCCCCAGCCTTCTTATCTTCGATTCCGCTAACTGCAGCGCTCTTTTATTATGCACGTCGTGCTTATTCACACCGAGGTGTTTTCGTATTCTCAACGCTGTTCGCATCAAATTCTGGAGGTCTTCAGGTAGCTGCCCTGCAATACCCTGTTCCTTTAATATCGCCGTTGCCTTTTTACCCGTAACCTCTGCAACACTTGGCACGCCGTAGTTATCCCTCAGCAGTATCCCTATCTCGCTTGTCGAAAGCCCTCTCTCGTATAACTCAACCACTTTTTTCTCCGCTTCTTTCGCTGTCATATCCACCCATTCAGGTGCCGTTTCCCTCAGGCTGGAGCTAATGGGCCTCGTAGAGCCCGATTTTCCCCTTCTCCGTGCATACATCCTTGCCATTTTGTCTAAGCCCTCTACTTACCTTTTCTTAATCTATTTACCTTATCTTTCGTTCTGCATATAAATATTTTATGATGTTTTTCGCCATTAACATAATGATACCGGGATTTTTTATCAGTTCACGGAATACAAAGGAAGGATAGTCCATATCCCCACGATTCGTTATTCGCTGTATCATATCGTATTTTGACAATGCCTGACACATCCTATCGAAGTCCTTATCGCTGAGTACACACCTTAATCGGTGAATCTTCAGTCCAAAAGCCATCTCCGCCCCTATTTCCTCCTGCCATCGTTTTTCGTATCCGTTCAGCAGCTCCATGTTTCTTTCCAGGCATGCTCTTGCTGCGGCTTCTCCTGCTATCTTACCACACTTCATCCCGTAGTACACGCCTCCGCCTGTGACTGGCTTGACCTGAGCTGCGGCATCGCCAACCAGCAGTATTCCTGTACCATTCTCGGTTTTTACGGTCTTCTGCCTTTCCATCGGAATGGGGATTGCCCCTGCAGTAAACTTTGATTGAGTGCCAAATTTGTATTTCTTCGCAATAACAGGGTGCTCGGATAAAATTCTTTTTAAAAATGGTAAAGGATTTGGATGCGGTGAAAACCTCTTGTCTATGCAAAGACCGATTCGAGCCGTGGTTTCGCCAATCGGGATGACCCATGCGAAGAAACCCGGCGCAATGGTTTTACCCACGAAAATATCTGCAACGGGTTCGTGTATTTCATACTGCCCTTCTATTTGCACGCAGTTCAGGAAGTTTTTTGTGACGGTTAGCCCCGCCATTCTGGCTATTCCGCTTCTCCAGCCATCAGCGCCAATGACCACGTTTGCTTTTATCTCGTTTTCCTCTAAATTTACACCTGCGCTGGCAGTAGTAGCAGCAGCCAGTATCGTTAGCTTTGCCCCCTCCCTCTCCCCCCCTTTCTTCACGTGTTTTACTTTGCTGTTCAAAATTAACTCCGCACCTTCATCCATTGCGGCTTTCGCCAATTCCTTATCAAAAATATCCCGCCTTATGGCAAAAGCCCTCTTATCTGGAGATGGTGCTTCTATCCTTAGCTCACGCGATTGCGAATGAACAATTGCCCCTTTCAACTCGCAGTTTACGAACGACCCGGTGTTTTTCAGTTCGCTTTCTTCTATTGCTCTTTTGCTTATAAGCCCTGCACACTGAACGGGTTCGCCTATTGCGGAATGCTCTTCTATAATCAGCGTAGAAGCTCCCGCCTTTGCTGCATATTTCGCTGCCATACATCCCGCTGGACCGCCGCCTACCACGACAATATCGTATTCACGCATAAGCCCCCACAAATCACGCATCCTTTTATATTTGAATACTTTAATTTAAAATTGAAAAGAGATGAAATCTAAACAACCGAGAAAACAGAGGAAAGCAAGATACAATGCGCCTCTGCATGTAAGGCACAAGTTCATGAGTGCGCCCCTTTCCGAAGACCTGCAAGGCAAATACGCGAAGAGAAATGTCCCTGTGAGAAAGGGGGATACGGTAACGGTGGTTCGGGGTGACGATAAAGGTAAAGAAGGAAAGGTAAGGACGGTAGACTTAAAGCGCGAACGGATAACCGTGGAGGGCGTTGTCGTTGCGAGGTCTGATTTATCCGAAGTGCCACGACCCATACATCCTTCTAATGTCGTGATAAAAAAGTTAGAACTAAAAGATAAGCTAAGAGAAATCGCATTGTCGCGATGAAAAAACCACGAGATTTCACGAGATTAGCACAAGAAAATGAAGCCCGAATTCATGATGCAGGATACAAGATACAAGTTTAGGGATGCAGCTTCAATTGTTCTCTCGTGAAATAAACCCTTTCAGGGTTTGCGGGGAGCGTGCCTCGTAACCTAATCAGCCAGAGGGTTAAAATCCCTCCTGTGCTGTTTACCCGTATCGGTGCAGAAGCCAACAGTGGCAGGGTGTCCCTCGCGAGGGGGAATCTGAAGAGCCTGAGGCGGTTCTTCAGCCTGAAGCAAAAGCGA
>JAUWNY010000009.1 GCA_030612405.1 Candidatus Methanophagales archaeon
TAACCTTGCCCCGCAGTATGGGCAACACTCCCATCCCTCTTCATATCCTTTAACTTCCCTACCACATTTTGGACACTTGACCATGCAAATAGATTACAAACCCATATATAAATACTTTATAACATCCCATCTATCCCGGCCCCACACCTTGGACATCGTGAGTCTCGTATTTTATTCTCCAGAATCTGGAATCCATAGCGCCGGATTAGCAACTCTCCGCATCGGTAGCAGTAGGAATTCTCCCCGCCCTCACCCGGAACATTGCCCTCGTACACGTATCTCAATCCTACATCCAGCCCAATTTCCCTCGCTTTACGTAAGGTAGTAACAGGCGTTGGAGGGAGATGAGTTAGCTTATATGTGGGATAGAACTGTGAGATATGCCAGGGTATGTCCACGCCCACACTTTTGATGAACTCCGCAATCTCTCTGAACTCTTCCTCAGTATCGTTCAACGTTGGTATAACCAGCGTGGTTACTTCAACCCAAACGCCCAAACTCTTGTAGAGCTTTATCGCATCCTGGACGGGTTGCCGGTGCCCACCGCAAATTTTTCGGTACAGGTCCTCGGAACCCTTCAGGTCTACATTTACCGCATCTAAATAAGGTGCGAGAGTGCGTATAGCTTCCTCCGTAATATATCCATTTGAAACAAAGACATTGCATATCCCTTCTTTATGTGCCAGTCTGGCGGTATCATAAGCAAACTCGAAAAAGATGGTCGGCTCGGTGTAAGTGTACGCGATGGTTCTACAACCATATTGCTTGGCTGCCGCAACAATCTCTTCAGGAGATGCATCTTCACCTACTATCAGTTTCTCACCTTCTTTTGGCATCTGAGAAATATGGTAGTTCTGGCAGTTCTTGCATCTGAAGTTACACCCAACCGTAGCAATCGAGTATGCCTCAGAGCCGGGATGGAAATGGAAGAGCGGTTTTTTTTCTATTGGGTCAATCCCTCTCGCAACTACCTTACCGTAGACCAAGCTGTAGAGGACACCGCCCCTGTTTTCTCTAACTCCACATATCCCCCGCCTCGATTCGTTTATCTTACAATGATGTGCGCATAGGTGACATCTAACCGCGTTCTCCTCCAGTTTCTCGTAGAACATTGCCTCTTTCATTTTAACCTGCTCTCCTTTCCTTTCGATTTATGTGACGGGGTTTGTGGAACCATTTAAAAAAATGCATACATGGATGATTATTTATTACTGATAAGGAACACTATATTAAAAATATACAATTATGAACCCAAGAGAGGGAAAAATCATCGTCTACTATGGAAAGGGAGAGGGAAAGACAACCGCCTCTATTGGTCATGCCATAAGGACGTTGGGTCACAAAAAAAGGGTAGTGATATTGCAGTTTATGAAAGGAAGACCAACTACCGGGGAATACCAGTTTCTAAAGAACCTCGACAATTTACAGATACATCTTTGCGGCGCTCCTGGCTTTTTAAAGGACGAGGAATCGCGAGAGATACATCTCAAAAAGGCTAAAGAGGGATTGGAACTCGCTCATAGAGTGTTAGCTGAAAAACAAGCAGATCTTTTGATTCTGGACGAAATATTGTACGCGGTAAAATTCGAGCTGTTAACAGAAGACGATGTTTTAGAGCTGTTGGAAAAAAGAGGTCATACTGACATCATTCTTAGTGGAAGAGAGCCAGGTGCCAGAATAATCGAGATGGCTGATATAGCAACACACATGGAGAAGGTCAAGCATTATTGGAATGAAACTAGCCGCACAACTTCAGGAATAGAATATTGAGTTTTGAGTGATTATCAATTTCAATTAAAATTAAAAGAAAAAAAGAGAAAGTGTAAAAATGGGAGAAGAAGAATTGAGTATAGTAGTAAATGAGGACGCAACGGCAGAAGAAATCGCGCCGATAGCGAAAGCGGTGAATGACTTGTTTGTAATGCCCGTAGCAATGCGAAGCAGGAATAAAAAGGGCGTTAGAGTGGAAAAAGGAGAAATTATGGATTCGGAATACACCGGTCCGGTATTAGAGCGAGTACTGAAGGAGAATCGAGTGATACACACAAATCTTCTTAAGGGTAGATATGCAGGCGTACCGGTTGTTGTTGCTCCGATTAGAAATAGGAAAGGGGATGCGGTAGCAGCTTTGGGCATTTTTGACCTCGTTGGAACGGTAGATTTGGGTGCTCTATTTGCCGACTATCCCGCAGTTCTCGAACAAGTTAGGTCGTATCATAAAGGAGAGCGAAAATAGCTGCTCAGCCGAAGAAAGGCATGATGGAATGAGAATTACTTTATACATTGTAGTTACATAAGAAAATATATGATGGAAATCAAAGGAAAATGCGTTCTTGTTTTCGCACTGTTGCTCATAGGGATATGCCTCGAGGTAGCAGTTGCGCAACCGGCGATAGAGTGGCACACCCCCTGTCAGGAAGGTATGCAAATTGCCGAGTCTCAAGATAAACCAACAATGATATTTTTTGAGTCCAGCAACTGTCCTGCGTGCAAAAAGCAGAAGGAGGTACTCGCAGATGCACGAGTGATCAACATGTCTAAAAATTTTGTTCCCATTGCCGGGTCAGGAAGGCTTGGGGGACAATACGGTATTCGCTACATCCCGGCGATTGTGTTCACGAACTCACAGGGCGAAGAGGTTTACCGCTTAGTTGGTTATCGTGATGCGAAAACGCTGGTAGAAGAGATGCAGTATGCTCTCAGGTTATCTTCTAATCCGGCGCAGCCACCACTTCAAAGTCCATCTGCACATAATACGAAAACGCCTGGATTTGGTGTGATGATCACAATAGCAGCGGTCTTTATCTGCGGGCGCTGGCTTCGTAGGAAGGGATATGCAAAATGATGGTTTCTCCATCGCCGCTTATTGCCTTCTTCTTTGGCATATTAAGCGTCTTGTCACCCTGCGTACTTCCGGTAATCCCACTGATTGCAGCATATTCAACCAAATCGGGTAGATTTATACCTATTACAATTGTCATAGGGATTTCCATTTCATTTGCCCTGATGGGCGTGCTTGCTTCTGCCTTTGGGTCGATATTTCAGCAGTATCAGACAGTATACTTTATGTCACAGGAGGGTTTGTAATCATATTTCTTGGTCTGTACATGATATTTGATGTGATAGAGCGAAGAATCCGCGCGATTATTCCAAACACGAGGCTAAGCACGAGGCTTTCTGCGACCAACGTGGGGGGAGCAGCAGGGGGTCTCATGCTCGGCGTTTCGCTCGGTATTGTCTGGACACCCTGCATTGGCCCCATACTTGGTGCGATACTTATGATGGTGGCAGTGCAGGGAGACATCCTCTACGGAGGCATCCTTTTGGTTATCTATTCACTGGGGTTGGGGCTGCCCCTGCTGGCCATTGCATATACGTCGCATTTTACATTAAAACCGTTTGTTAAATACAGTGTGATTATTAAGAGGATTTCCGGGATCATACTGGTGCTGGCTGGATTATACTTTATATTCCTCTATCTTTTCCAGCTTTAAGGTGGCTATCGATGCCTCGACATAAATAATTCAGTTATATTTTAGATTCATTTTTTCCCGCCAAAGATCCGGCTTAGAAATGATTCCCGCAAACCAAGCAGTTTTTCAATGGATGCTCTTAAATTATCTTCGCTCACGACACCAACCATTCTCTTGATTTCATTCCCCTTATCATCAAGTATCAATGTGGTTGGTGTTGCCCTAATATTATACTCTAAAGAACGTTTCTTTCCTTCTTTTGTTTTCATCCGTATCTTTTTTAATGATAATCCATGGTCATAATAGTCAGGCACCACTTTTTTCACTATCTGTTCGGCTGCGGGACAATGCGGACAATGTGATGAGACAAAAAGTAGGATTTTCATAATAAATAAAAGATTAAAAAATAGAAAGTTTTAAATAAGTTGTTAGCCATGTTTGAAGAGGTAGGGGGTAATAGTTCAGGAGGGAACAAAAGCGCTGGGAGCGTGGAAATCCTAGTGGAAAGGATACATGAGATTTTATAAATTTAGCCAATAAGGGGGCTTTTCTCAGGTTAATCAGGGCGAAAGTTCGGAAAATGGGGATTCCAGTCATTGAGCAGAAACGATGCACAGGGTGTAGAACTTGTATAGAGATATGCCCGCAAGGTGCTATCTTTGGAATGGATTAGTTAGTATAAAATGGGAGAAGAGAAGGAGAAAAAGGATTTGGATATGCTTTTGCAGGAATTAAGGAAGATACACGAGGATTTTAAACGTATTCCCGCAGATGAGATAGAAGTAGCTGATTGGGTGCGGTGGAAATGCCGGTATGGGTGTAGAGGCTATGCGAAGCACCTTACCTGCCCCCCTTATACACCAACGCCAGAAGAGACGAGAAAACTCATAAAGGGCTATAAAAAGGCGATTATCGTGAGATTCAAAGACGTGCAGCCGAATCTGGACATTCCTTCTTACCATACTCATCACTTTTTATGGGATGCCATCAAGAAGATAAGCGATACGATGTTTGAACTGGAAAGATGCGCTTATTTAGCGGGGTATTACAAAGCATTTGCGATGACTGCACTTCCTTGTTCCTATTGTGAACCCTGCATTCCCGAGAAGGAGAAAGTCTTAGATAAAGAGCCAAAGCGATTCTGCGCACATCAGGATAGGGCAAGACCGTCAATGGAAGCATGCGGGATAGACGTTTTCGCAACGGTTCGAAAAGTTGGCTATGAGGCGGAAGTGTTCGCATCACCGTATCAAAAACTGACTTTTTACGGGTTACTTTTGGTTGAATAAATAGTCCCGGGAGGTTTCGAACCTCCGTCACTGGCTCCAAGGGCCGGTATGCTTGACCACTACACCACGGGACTGAGTAGGTTTCAGGTGTTTGTTAGGTTTAAGGTTTTAGGTTTTAGGTTTGAGGTGTTAGGTGTAAGGGTTGGAGCACCTGATAAGTTGCACCTCTCGTTTATAACTTTAAATAACTATATAATTATTTTTTTTCATTGTATATATAGTATGGCTTCCATGTATTTAAGAGACACTGATTTACATGGACCCTATTTGAGTTTGACATTGTTGATTTTAACCACAGATTACACCGATTGCACAAATTTTGCACCTTGCAGTTTGTTTTATCTGTGTTAATTAAGCCCTTTCAGGGCTTGCGGTGATGTGGGCAGAGCCCACAAGCGTTAATCTGTGTCTATAATTTATTTTTGGGCTGGTTCATTCTTCTTCACCATGCTCTTCCCACGCCTGCATATAGTTCAACCCTAACTCGTTTAGCCTTGCTTTATCTATATGCGCCCCTATCATATACGTCCTGATAAAGTGCTCAAACTCGCTGTGTAAAGACCGAAAAGTTGGACGTTCCGCAGAAAGTAACTCATTATCCTTCTGGAACTCATATTTTATCTCAAAATGAAGTGCCGATTTCGTCAGCTGCTTCAACTCGTCAAAATCCAGCGAGTGGTAGACATGCAGGGGAATGTCCTGCACCTTTAACCTTGCAACTTTGTCTCGCGGATTGCATTCCTGAATGCGACGTTTTATGGCTCTTTTTATCTCATGCGCATCAAGACTGCGGCAAACAATTGGCTCCAAATCCGCCATTTCTCTTGTCTTTAAAGGATGAAATACAACTTCTTTTTCTCCATTGGCATCCAAAGAGACTTCTAAGAACCCTTTCTTGTCGTTCACCTCGTTAAAGCTGAATCGTTCGGTTGACCCTGCGTAATAGGCATTTTCCATTACTCTCGTGCACCCGTGAAAATGGCCCAATGCGATGTAATCGAGTTTTGTCAGGTCGTCAATATCAACCACCTGCTCGTTGAAGTCGCCCATCATAAAGGCGGGTAGTCCTGCGCCGAGAACGCTTGCGTGAAGAAGTGCGACATTAAAACTAAAATTGGAATTAGAGCCATTAGCGTCAATATTCAACGTCATTTTATTCTTCTCGCCCTCTATATCATCGGAATGCGGAATCGCATGTAGTTGCAAATCGTCAATTTCAATGACTTCATACTTGTTCTCATAAACCACATACACCTCAGGAATATGCTCAAACAGGCTGAATACACTGCCCGTTTCCTTCAACCGCGGCGTTTCGTGATTGCCTGAAATCACTACGAAAGGTATGCCCGCTTCACTTAACCTTATTAACTGCTCGAGAACGAAACAAATAGCGCGGTTTGTCGGGCGTACGGAATCAAACAGGTCGCCTGCGTGTAGTATTACATCTGGCTTTTCTTTCAACGCATCGTCTACAAATTGCTTGAACGCTTCGTAGGTGTCCACTTCTCGTTGATTTAGCCCGGTCGCTTCGTCCATCTTCCGATATGCTGAATAGCCTATGTGCGTGTCCGCAAGGTGGTATATTTTTTTCATTTTTTAAAAGAAAAACTTTTTTGCTTGATTTAAAAAGAACCTGCACTAAGAAAATTTCTTTTTTCTTTTAGCACAGGTTTTCTTTTTTACAAAAAGAAAAAGTGTAAAGAAACAATTTGATTGCTGGTATCCTACTGGTCTGTGCTCCTCCTCGTTTCATCCTTGCCAAGAATTAAGAACTTCTCCTCGGTTTCAGCATCACGAATTTCCCTTATCTCTTTTACAGAATCCCATATTTTAGGTGTTATCGCTGCCATATCCGTGCCATTCACATCTATATCTCAATATGGTTCCTCTATTTCCAGCCCTTTAATCCTTTCATAATGCTTAACATTTCTGGTCACCAGTTTTAAATAATATTTCTTTGCTAAAGCTTTCTTTTTGAAAGAAATGTTTTTCAATGCCCTTTTCCTCTAACCTCTGCTCTGCTTCATCTCGAATCTCGTTCACATAATCAATCCCACTTTTTTTCCCTGTCCAAGTCCAAATTCCAAAACTATCCTCCACAGGTCCCTTCTTCACCTTACAAATAATGACCTCTTTCTTTTCGTTGACCACCATCTCTATCTCATCGCCTGCCTCTATTAAGATTTCGTTTCGTATTTCTTTTGGGATGGTAAGCTGGTAATTTTTGGTCACTCTTATACTTTCTATCGCCATTTCTTTTCCTCCTCCTTTACCTCTTCAACACGTAATATTACACATCCCATTATATAAAGACATGGTCATTTAAATTTTCCACCCTGTTATAACTGTCCACAAAGGCGTACCATTCAAAGAAATCCAAATCGTCTCCCATCTCCCCACTGTCAAATTTTTTGGCAAAATCTTCAGATTTCAGCGAATATTTCTTCTCAAATATATCCGTTTCCTTAGTTTAAATACTTTGAACCATAAATAAAAATTATGAGTGAAGAATTTGTTATACCAAAGGACTACAAACCAAAGGGAAGATTGACCAGGAAGATTTGGGGCTCATTTCTGAAGTCAGTTCCAGAACTATTAGAAGATATGGAGCGTGAGAGGATTGAAAGTTCTGCTCATAGTTGAGTCGGGTTTTCTGTTTGATATACGAATCCATCCTAAAATTTGTAAAAGAGAAAAAAAGGCAGTATGATAAAACAGTTTTCCTAACAAAAGACATAAAAGATTTTAATCACATCGAAATTCATGAAGAACTATCGCGTTTTTGAGTAAAAATCATGTTTTCTTCTGGAGAATGCGTCAGAGAGGTTTTGAAGCTGTTGCAAACATAATGCAGGGATGATTTTTCTTCTTTCACAAAGACTTCCCAGTTTCCCTCTTCAATATCCTCAGAAATATGGATTATCTCGAGAATGCCACTTCGTTTCATTCTCGTCAAGAATTCCTCCTCGGTTTCAGCATCCCGGAATTCCCTCAACTCTTTTACGAAAGCACTCTATTCCTCATACTCAACCCTTTTTAACCACTCTATTTCATCAAAATCCTTGTCAAAGCTGACAATATATTCTATTGCCATCTCTTTGGATACTAAAGCAATAAGTGCATCGTGAAAGTTAAGTTTTCCCTTATGCTCGCCCACGAGATTCAGAATCGTTTTATAGAGTTCTGGAACGCGTGGATAGACCCATGTTATTGATTTATCGGGAATCTTTTTCTTTATCTTCCTTAAAACTCCATCAAACTCATTTGATCTCCCCCTTTCCTCAAAACGTCTGCTGAGTACTGATATTACCTCGTTTAACACACAATCTAAATAAATAGCCTTCGCCCTTTTTATTCTCAACGCATTCAATAAAGTCACCGCTTTGGGATGCCATACATCCCGCTCATCTGCCAATGCCACCAGGAAGTTGGCATCGAATATCATCTCATTCATCGTAGATTCCCTCGGAATCCTTTAACGCGTTACCACCCACCGCTATTATCCCCTTGAGCTTTAAAACTTCTTCAAGAGGTATAAATTTAGGTTTCAGTACTTCATGTTCTTTTGCTACTTCTCGCATGATTCCCTCACGTTCTTCCAAAGATAGTTGGGATAGAATACGCACAATTTCTCCTCTCGGTATATCCAAAATTACTTTTCCTATCTATATTTTTCCTCTCAATTTTGCTTTTATTTGAATCTATTCTTTAAATAAATATATCCCCTATAAAAATTTTCCTCGTAATGTAATAAATCTGTTATTTATCGAACTTTTTAAAACTTCCTTATCCCCTCTTTCGTGACACCCACGAACGTTTTCATCATTTTCTTCTTTACCTCTTCCGTAGCACCTTCCACAGTAACCCTTATCAACGGCGAGGTGTTAGAAGCCCTTATCAGCGCCCAGCCTTCCTCCAAAAAGTCTATTCTTATCCCGTCCATCGTGTTTATCCTGTCAGCGCCATATTCATTTGCTAACCGCTCAGCGAGAACACGCATCACTTCGAACTTCACTGCATCACCACATTCAAGGTTTATCCGCTCCTTAGGATACTTCGGCAACTCATCCACAAGCTTTGATAATTTCTTTCCCGTTTCTGCCAGGATCTCCGCTATTTTTAGCGGGATTATCATCGCATCGTCAAACGGGAAAAAAGAAGGAATGACGTAATGCCCGCTTGATTCTATACCAAGCACTGCGTTTCTTTCGTTCGCTTCTTTTGTCAGGAAAGTATGACCCACCGGTATTCTTTCTATTTTACCACCCAGCTTTTCTAACTCACGCTCGATAAGCATTGAGCATTCAACGTTTGCCAGAACAATTCCGTTTCTATCCCGTAATAAATTCTTAGCAATGATGACGCCACACTGGTCTGCACTCAGCATTCTTCCCTTATCATCTACAATTGCCGCTCTATCACCATCGCCATCAAAAGCAGCGCCGAAATCCGCTTTTTTACGTTTTACCTCTTCTTTTAACGTTCCTAAACTATCCTCCGTGAGTTCTGAGGGTCGGTTAGGGAAAGAAGCGTCAGGGGTTACAAACAGCAGCGCATCGGTCTTTAGTTTTACTCGTTTCAGCACGTCTGGCGCTACCAATCCCATGCTCCCGTTTCCGCAATCCAGCACGATTCTCCTCTCTTTAAAGATGTTCTTGTCATTACCCTCAAATCGCCCCGCTATGTATTCTATATACTCCTTCTTCAAATCTACCTCTTGATAGTCGCCGATTTCATTCCAGTAAGCTCGTCCCTCGTGTTCTTTTTCTTCCAGCACTATGTCCCGTATCTCTTCATTCTCATCGGCTGAAAACCCTATTCCTGCTCCTGTATAAAACTTCACGCCGTTCCATTCGGGTGGCAGATGCGATGCCGTCACATAAGCCGTTATATCCTTCCTGAGCTGCCAGCCGCAGAAGGCGGAAACGCCAAATGAGGTTGTTCCTGCACTGGTCACGTCCATACCCGAAGAGAGCAACCCCGAGATAAGTGTGTTTGTGAGCAACCGGGAGGAAGAGCGTATGTCGTTACCAACAACCACATTCTTTTTGCCTCTCTTTTTCGCATACGACCCCAGAGCCAAGCCTATTTTTAGCATCGTCTCCGGGTACAGGTCGTCATTGAAAATACCCCGTACGTCATACGCCCGGAATATGTGCGCAGGTATTTGTTTTTCGTGCATTGTCATAGGTAAATAAGAATTAACTTTCCATGAATTTATATTTTGCTTCGTCATCATTTGAAAAATCCGTTTGCAAAAGTTCTTTTTTTTAACCACGGATTACACAGATTACACAAATTTTGCACTTTGCATTTTGTTTTGTCCGTGTTAATTAAGCCCTTTCAGGGCTTGCGGTGATGTGGGCAGAGCCCACAAGCGTTAATCTGTGTCTATAACATTTACTTTCTCGTGGAAATCTGTGTAATCTTGTGGTTAATAATTAATGATTTTCGGAATGACTATAGTATAGCTACCTCACATCCTCCAAATCATCCAAAAACGCCTTCACCGTCTCTTCCTTCACATGCGGCATTATCACCAATCGAAGCGCTTTCGGCTTCCTTGTTATCGAAACTCTCCATCCCCTCTCCTCTAACGCACTCGCTACCCTATCCACCTCGGCTGCAGGAAAACTCAACGTTACCACGTTCATAACGGGCTCTATCACCGGAGAAACCCCTATCGCCTTCGCACCTTGCACCAACGTCCTCGTTAGCTCCATACATTCGCTAACTATCTTCTTCAGACCTTCTCTACCGAAATATTTGAGGACGGCATAAGTAGCTGCTACGGATGCACCGCTTCTCGTGCCTATCAACGAACACTGCTCCCTGGTCGTCAGATAGGGTGTGAGCACCGCCAGCTCGCTTAAATACGTTTCGTCACGAAACAGAATACATCCAGCAGGAATCGTGCTCATTCCCATCTTATGCGGGTCTATTGAAATTGACGATACGCCTTCTACCGAGAAGTCAAAAGCGTATTTTTGTTCTAAAAACGGGATTACGAAACCGCCAAACGCGGCATCCACGTGCAAGAAAATGTCTCTGCCTTTTGCAATGCTTGCAAGCTCCTCTATCGGGTCTATCTGCCCAAATTCAGTCGTCCCCGCTATTCCCACCACGCATATCGTTTTGTCGTCTATCAGTTCCTCTACCGAGTTTACATCTACCCTCAATTCGTCGTCCAGAGCCGCTTTACGTACTTCTATGCTCAACAGGTCCCCGATTTTGTCAAACGAGAAATGAGCCGTTTCTGGCACGATTATGTTCATCGCTTTCAGCCCGTCCCTCCTTTTCCTGTTTCTTATTGCGTGTATCGCCTGTATGTTCGATTCTGTCCCACCAGTGGAGATATACCCAAAGGCGTTCTCGTTGCCCAGCAGTTTCCCTATCATCTGTACTGCCTCTTCCTCCATCTCTTTTGCACCCTGGAATAGTCCCGAATCGCCTAAATTCGCTTCTAAGAACATCTCGTGCGCATACGCCGCTATTTCATGCGGATACGTGCACATCGAAGTCAAGATTTTCTCGTATGCCACATCCTTACGTTTCTTATCCTGAAGCAACTTCTTTACGGCTTCTATTTCCATACCTCGCTCTTCCATTTTTATTCCTCTCCTATCGCCGCTATCTTCACCATCGCGGGTCTTATAACCTTTTCGTGAAACAAATACCCTTTTCTGACCACTTCTATCACCGTGTTCTCTGCATGACCTTCACTTACTTCCTTTGAAACGACCTCATGCCTAAAAGGGTCGAATTGCTCTCCTTCCGCTTTTATCTCCGTGACGCCTTCGCGCCCTAAAACCTCTTTGAACTGCTTCAATGTCATTTCCACTCCCTTTACCAGACCTTCCGAGTGCTTATTCTCTTTTGCGTGCTCTATTGCAACTTCTAAATTGTCCTCGATAGGTAATAATTCCGCTATAACGCCTTCGAGGAGATAATCAGCAAAATCGCGTTTGTCTTTTTCTGCTCTGCGCTTATAGTTCTCGAATTCCGCCTTCAAATATGTTAAATCCGTCAGATATTTCTCGGCTTCTTCTCCCTTTTCTCTCTCCCTTAATATCGCCTCTGTTTTCGTTTTCTTAGATTCCCACTCATCGGTTAAAATCTCCACGGCATCTCTTATCTCTTCCAGCTCTTCTTCGTTTAACGCTTGCTCCCCTTTCTCCTCTAACATCGCTTTTATTCTATCCAGCTCCTTCACTATTCCGCGTAATTCACCCCTCATGCCACTCAGTTTACCAATCTCCGCCTCTACTGCTTTAACAGGAACGCTAACTTCGCTTGTCAATTGCTCTATCCTTTCCTCTAATTCCTTTTTATTCACGCTCACACCTTTTGCCATTTTTCAGTAGAAAAATAAGCACCTCCATAAAAGCACTATTTCCTTTAATTGTGCATAAACATTGTTTCTTTGGTAAAGCTTTCTTTTTGAAAGAAAGGTTTTTTGTGAAGCAAATACGTTTGTACGATTATGTTTATAGGCATAGACATAGGAGGGGCAAATACAAAAGTTGCCACGTCAGACGGCGGGTTTGTTGATTCGATTTATGCGCCTCTGTGGAAAAATAATACGATTTTACACGACGTGGTGCTGTCTGAACTGAAAAAGCAGTTTGAGCCCAGAATAGAAGCCGTAGGCGTGGTGATGACCGGGGAGCTGTGCGACTGTTTCGCGACAAAAAGAGAAGGCGTTTTACACATTAAAAAAGCTCTGTCCACGGTATTTAAAAATATCAAATTTTTTGACATTAATTGCGTTTTCAGAGATGGTTTAGATGTTGATAAAGACCCTCTTTCATTCGCAGCTACTAACTGGCTCGCCTCCGCGAAGCTCGTGTCCGAGCAATACAAAAATGCGATTTTCGTTGATGTCGGCAGCACCACAACAGATGTGATTCCAATAGTGGGGGGAGAAATAAAGGCAAAGAGAACAGATTTCGAGAGACTGAAATACGGCGAACTAATCTATTCGGGTATCTTAAGAACCAATGTTGCCACACTGCTGAAAAAAGTCAAGGTAGGAGAGGGAAAAGAAAAGGAGGAATGCAAGATTTCTTCAGAGTTGTTTGCTATAACTGCTGACGTTTATCTCGCCCTTGGATACTTAAACGAGGGCGATTACAGTTGTGAAACCCCTGATAGTTATGCCTTTGCAGGTCGGGAGAAGGAGGAAAAAAGCAGAGTGAGTGCAGTGCGAAGACTGGCAAGGGTGGTGTGCAGTGACCTTGAGGGTATAGGAGAAGATAGCGCAGTCGGTATTGCAGAGCAGGTAAAGAATGTGCAAGTACAAGAGTTGAGTGATTCAATAGAGAAGATAAAGGAAAGATATGGATTGAGAAAGCTGGTAGCAGCAGGAACGGGCGATTTTATCGCTAAAGAAGCTGCTGAATCGTTAAACATCGCTTTTTTGTCGCTTTCCTCCGTCTACGGGAAAAGAATATCAGCAACTTTTCCCGCTTATGCGGTGGCGAAGCTGTTAGAGAGCGGAATATAAAAAATCCAATCCCACTCTCTATTTTTATACGAACTTTCTTTCTAAAAACACAAAGTTATAAAATCGTGACATAAATATAATAAAATCGGTGACATGAAATTTTTAAAAAAGGAGGTTAGGAAGGATGGAAAACGTATGTATCTCCAGGGAGAGGTATGAATACCTGATAAAATGCGAGCGATTGGTGGATATGGAATTTGAAGAGAAGTTCTCCGATGAGTTTATAGCAGAGGTCAAAGAGAGTGAAGAAGCATATAGGAGGGGCGAATACATAGAAGTAAAGGATAAAGAAGAAAGGGAAAAGCTTTTTGAGTCCCTATGAAGATGAGATACAAGGAGAGATATACAAAACCTTTCCTAAAAGACGTTAAGGTTATCAAAAAGGACAAGGTACTGTTAGATATGCTAAATAAGAAAATAGACCAAATACTTGAAAATCCAGAGCATTATCAACCTAAACGATACGAGCTAAAAGGAAAAAGAAGTGCTCATGTTGGCTCTTATGTAATCCTTTTTGAAGCTGTAGGTGAGATAGTTATATTTCACAGATTTAGGCATCATGACCATGTTTACAAATAAAGAGTGGAAAAAGGAAAGGAATGTAGCACTTCTTCAGCACGTTTTGCACTTGATTTTTTGTCGCTTTCTTCCGTCTACGGGAAAAGAATATCAGCGACTTTTCCCGCTTATGCGGTGGCGAAGCTGTTAGAAGAACAAAATAGAAAATAAATTGTAGACACAGATGATAAGAATCAACACGGTTAAACTAAAATAAATCTGCGTAAATCCGTGTAAATCTGTGTCTTAAATAGAAGGAAGTTATAGCTACTATTTCTTACGCCTTCTTTTCTTGTCTTCCTCCATCTGCCCCTCAACCGAAAGCAGAGCATCCTTCAGCACGTCAAGAAAACCCCATCTCCTCTTTCCTTCCTTCATTTCTGCTTCGCCAGCGTCTCTCTTTGCCGTTATTGTTTTCGTGCCTCCCGGTTCGCTCTGACCCACATACAGTTTATCAGGCGTTTTCACGTGCACACCGATTTTGTAATATGAAACGCCGCCTTTGTCACGCTCCTTCTTTATCACTATTTTTATCCAGTGCACTCGCCTGGCGAATCGGACAATTTTTCGCACTTCTGTTTCGATAACCCTATCTACGGATTCTTTATATTCCTCATCAATAGTACCTTGGATTTCTACATTTACCATCGCCCGCTCTTTAAGCTCCCTCAGATATTTCATTATATCCCGTATTGTCACGATTCCACGTGCAATTCCTTCCTTTACGATAGGCACGCCTCGTATATCGTATTCTTGCATTAAATTCGCGACATCTGCGAGATTCGCATCTACATCGGCGGTTATCACCGGGGAACTCATGATAAGCGAGACGGATTGCCCCATTCTTGGAACATTCTCGCCTTTTATTTCCCCCGCGGTCATCTTTCTCTTCGGCTTGTAAATCTTTTTTAAAATGTCCCCCTGGGTAACTATGCCCTTTAGTTTCTCCTCGGCATCAACAACAAGAACTTGCCCGATGTTGTTTTTTCTCATGATGCTTCTCGCTTTTCCAATGCCCTCCGTCTCGTCTACACAGGCAGGTTTTTTGGTTATTGCCTTTCTAACCTCAGCATCTTTTAGGATGCGCGACCCAGCACCCCACTTCATAATGTCATAGTCCGTGACAATACCCTCAAGTTTCCCCGTTGCGTCAATTACGGGTGCCGCCCTCTGGCCACTATCTACCAGCTCACAGATTGCATCAATGGTTGGTGTGTCGCTATGTACGCAGTGAGGGCTGTACATAAGCCCATCCACGTTCGATTCGGCATTCGATACGACGAGCAGGTCTTGTATATTAATCTGATATATCTCCGTGCCATCAAGCACAAGCAAGTTGTGGAAGTTGTTCTTTTCCATGATGCCAATGGCTTTAGCTACTGAAGTATCAGGCGTTATAGCAGTTACTTCCCTCGTGGCTATCTCTATTACAGGTTCGTCAAACAACAATGTTTCTTTCATTGAAGATAAAGAATATTGTTTCTTTGATAAAGCTTTCTTTTTGAAAGAAAGGTTTTTGGTGAAAAGGAAAAACGGTAATGCGACTCGTAGGTGTAACAGGGGGAATAGCAAGCGGGAAGAGTATCGTGTTAAATACATTTATGCAGCTCGGCGCTTACGGGATAGACTGCGATATATTGAGCAGAGAGGTTGTAAGACCGTGTTCAAAAGCGTGGTGGGCGGTCGTGGACACCTTTGGTAAGGATATACTGATGAACAATCTGGAGATAGACAGGGAAACGCTGAGAAGGGTGGTGTTCGGCGATTCTGATAAGCGCAGGATTTTAGAACGGATAATACACCCCGAAGTGAAGAAGAAATGTATGGAAAGAATAGAGGCGATAAAGCGAATAGAGCCAAATCCAAATGCACTCGTGGTTGTTGACGTGCCGCTGTTAATAGAGACGGGAGCTCAAAAGGATTTTGAATTTGATAGGGTAATTGTCGTTTATATCCGCGAGGCGACGCAGATAAGAAGGGTAATGGAACGCGAAGGGGTAACGGAGGAAGAAGCGAAGAGAATGATAGACATGCAAATGCCACTGAAGGAGAAGCTGAAATATGCTGACATTGTTATAAATAATGAAGGCACGGTTGAAGAAACGGAGGAGCAGGTCAGAAAGGTGTTTTACTCAATGTCCGGGGATGAAAATCCTAAATACTAAATCATTTACAAACATTATTGAGCGTATTCCATTACATGTTCAAGCCCAGTTCTTCGAGAATAAGCAGGTCCATTTCGTCAGCCAAATCAGAAAAGCGGTTCTTAAACTCCACTATCTTGTCCCTCTTTTCTTGCTCTATCCCCGCCTTGTCAAGCTTATCTTCAAGCTCCACCTCCTTATGAAAGATGTCGTAAATCAACGTAAAAATAGCGGGTTTTTTGCTTCTAAACTCTTTTAAGTCTTCCCTAATATCTTCGCCCTTTGAATACGTAGCCAGTATCTCATCAAATTCCTCGAAAACTGCTTCACGGTCTTTATAAAATCCGTCCATCGCCTTCAACAGTGTTCTTGGCACTTTTTCCTCTTCCCCTTTTCCCTCTTCTCCTCCTCCTTCTTCTTCGGTCATAGATTGGTAACAGCAAGTAGTTTTTAGTATTTATTTTATTAGTACAGCGTGCTTATTATTTATGAAACTATGCAAAACAAGAAACAGAAGGACAAAACCTTAGACTGTCCAAGATGCTGGGTAGAGATGGAGAAGCAGGAAGTGGACGTGCTGGGTCCCAACGTTATCATAGATGTCTGTCCCAAATGTCAGGGTGTATGGTTTGACAATAACGAGCTCAAAAAGATACTTGGAGACCGAAAACTCGCAGATTATCTGACGAAGCATATCGGCACGCAAAGCGAGAGTAAACTGGTCTGCCCTCGCTGTGGCGGGTTGATGGATTTAGAATATGCAGAAGACGTAGAGATAGACGTCTGCCTTAACTGTAACGGTGCGTGGTTGGACTACGGCGAACTGGATAAGTTGAAGGATAAATCCGAAGCGGGTTACACGGGCGATAAAGATGCAAAAGCCGTGGAAGAATGGGAAGATATGATGGCTAAGCGGCGTGTGAAAGGGCTGAGTGGTTTATTTGGGCGGTTGATGCGGTAACGTATCATGTAAAAATCCCATACCAAATGAATGATTCCTAACCTAATGTTTTGTCACAAAATTGGAATAATTGCTAAAAATTATGGCATCACAAAACCGGGGATACCTTCGGAACTACTGTAAACAGTAGATTCGAAAGAAAAAAAATCTATAATATAACTGCTTTAGACTTTTGGTACTCCTGCTTTACCCTAATTGCTATTTGTAATTTTATTTTCACAAAGATTTTATTTTCACAAAGAGAAAGATATATAAGTTTTATAATATAATAATATACAATTTGGGAATGACTGTTAACTATGCCCAGTGGAAGTGAGGGGGAGTGGTAAAAGGGGAAAGAGTATAGATGATAAAAGTAGAAGAACTTGGTGGATTGTTAAAGAGAATAGGTAATTACAATCCCGAATTATTTGAATCTTCTTTTGAAGATAGGCTTATATTTCAGAAGACAGTCTACCTTTTGCAAGCTTTTGGTCTATATTTAGGATATTATTTTTCATGGTACATTCATGGTCCTTATTCTACACAATTGACAAGAGAGGGATTTGCTTTAATAGATAAATATCATGAAGTGCCACCGGTAAGATTTATCGAAGATGAAGATGAAGTACTTTTTAGAGAGTTCCAAATTTTTCTGGGTAAAAGAAAAAATGATGCGGATTGGTTAGAGATATTAGCTTCAATTCATTTTTTAAAGAAACTATATCCAACTGAAAACAATGAAAGAACAATCAATAAAGTTATGGATAAAGACCCACATTTTAGTAGAGAAATATGCGAAGAAGCATGTGAATATCTAAAAAAGTTTGGATTAATATAATAAAAAATGAAAATGAAAAATGTGGAAGTCCCAGTTCTTGATCTCAGAAATATACCACGCGATAGGATACCTGATATAGTAAAACCAGTAAAAAATAGACACAGTGAAATAAATTTGCCTTTCTCTGTTGGAGATATTGAGGGAAGAACATTTATATCTCAGGTATTGATTGACGTATTTGAAGGGGAATCAAAGAGACCCAAGATTACTTCTCCATTAACTGAGGAAGAACAAGAATTTATACAACTAACCAATACTTTGGAGTTGGCTTTTAGCACTGTGGATTCTCAAAAAACTGAAGAGTCCATTAAAAATGCGAGAAAAAGCTGGGAAGAATGTTTGAAAAAAGCTAATGGCGACCTCGAAAAAGCTCGCGAACTCTACGACCAATTATAGCATCCTGAGTTGGTATATGATAAACTTTTAATCCTTCTCTCTCAGCTACTTTTTTAAAATTTCTGTCCCTACTAATGACAATATCAATGTCAATTCTTTTCATGTGGGCTATAATCGTGCTATCTGGGTAATGACAGTCAATATTGCCATACTTCTCGACAAGTTTATCCCCCATTTCATCATCAATTTTCTCTTTAATTTTTCGTGTTAAATTCAAATATCTCATTACTTTTCTTACTTCCTCTTTTGCCTGTTCTTCACTATAATTGTAAGGAGGTTTCTGTAAACGATTAATAGCTTCACCTTCAACCCTTGTAGAAATAATTAACTTATAATGTCTACATCTTCTCAAATATTGCAGACTCTCCCAGCTTTGGACTGCATCAACTAAACTTTTAAAAAAGTTTAATCAAAAACGCTTCGCAGTAGCCATCGTATCGAAAGATACTTTTTTCTGCATCTCTGCGCCTATCTCCTTTGCTCTCTTTTTCCCTATTCTCATCTGTTTCTTACCTGAAAAAGCGATACCGTGAAAAGCGAAGCGAATATGAAATAAGCTATGATAAGGTTTTTTTTTTTGAAAATGCCATGTTGTTTTTCTGGATATTTCAGTCAGGAACCTGTGCTATCTTTTTTTTCTTTTTCTCTCAAAAACGCTGTAAATTTGAGTTCAAGCGCTGGAATTTTTCCTTTAATTAATTCGATTATTTCCTCATCTTCCTCTGCATTCATTCCTCTATCGTATTGCGCGTGAATAAAACTGCCAACAATAGAGTCCAATACACCAGCGGCATAACTCAACAAAGTTTCACGATTTGGTTCTATCCCTATTTTCTCTAAAAAAATCATTCCTGCTTCTGCTATCTCATCAAAGTTCAAAAGCCAGTCATTAATTCCTTCTTCTAACCTCGCTTTAGCCTCGTTTGGAAGTGTCATTCTAATATGTTTCTATTTTTTATCTTCTCTTTGGCAAAGGCAGCCAAATCACTATCCCAATCAAGCTTACAGCGATAAATGGGTCGTCTGAAAAAGCGATGAAGGTGAAACAATCATCACTTCACGCCTCTATCTTCTCACCATAACAATTAACCCCTGTAAACTTCACCCTGTACGATTCCAATAACGGCGTAAGTTTCCGTTCCGGTATTTCAACTCCCTTTAGCCTCTCTTTAATCTCCGCATCGCTCAACCTGACATTCAGCTTCCTGTTTGGAATATCAATCTCTATTATATCCCCATCTTTTATCGCACCGATTGCACCGCCGTTATATGCCTCCATCTCGACATGCCCGACGCAAGGACCGGTGGTGCCACCTGAGAACCTACCATCCGTGATTAATGCCACCTTTTTATACCCTGCACCCATTATCGCATCCGTAGGCGTCAGCATTTCCGGCATTCCTGGTGCGCCTGCGGGACCCTGGAATGGTAACACAACCACATCCCCCTCTGCAATCCTTTTTGCTTCTGTGAGGCTCTGCCCCGCGACCCCGCAAGCCCCGTAAGGGGTTATCGCATCCAACAAATCCTTTTCGGTATAGAACACCTTAGCAGGACCTGAATGGACCATCATCTCTTTGCCAACCGCGGTTTGCTTTATTATCGCGCTGTGTGCAATGTTCCCTTTTAAAACAGCTATGCCGCCTTCAGAAAAGTATGCATTATTGAGGGGTCTGATAACATCGTCATCCAGCACTTTACCTTCTTCTGCTATCTTCCGTATTGATTTTCCGTTTACCGTGGGTGAATCTTTTAGCATATCATTTAAGCGGTTAAGAACCGCGGGAACACCTCCTGCACGGTCAACGTCAGCCATCTCATCGGTTCCCGCAGGGATTATCTTACATAAATTCGACGTTTCCCGCGCTATCTCATCGAACATATCCACATTAATATCAACGCCCGCTTCTCGGGCTATCGCGGGGATATGCAAAACGGCATTTGTTGAGCCGCCCATCGCCATATCTACCCGTATTGCATTCTCAAAAGCGTTTTTTGTCATTATATCTCCTGGCTTAATATCTTCTCTGACCAGTTCAACGATTCTTTTACCGGTTTCATACGCCTGTTTCTTTTTCTCCGCGTCTATCGCCAGAGTCGTTGCGCATTTTGTTAGTGACATGCCCAGTACCTCAGTAGCGACAGCCATCGTATTTGCAGTAAAGAGCCCGACACATGAACCCGCGCCGCAAGCCATAAGAGGAAGCATTTTATTCGCTTCTTCCTCGCTCATTACACCCCCTTTTACCTGACCAACGACGCCAAAACCTTCAATAGGATGATGCTTCTTGCCCCCTACCACGTTGGCTTTCATTGGGCCTCCCGTAAGCATAATCGCCGGTAAATCGAGACGTCCCGCAGCCATTAACATTCCCGGCGTGATTTTGTCACAGTTCGTCACGCCAACCCAGCCGTCTAAAGAATGTGAAAGGGTCATTATCTCAATGTTATCCGCAATATGTTCCCTACTTGGAAGCGATAGCCGCATCTCCACAAACATCGCAACGCCATCACAAACACCCGGCACGCCCCATTCTAAAGGAACGCCGCCTGCATCTCTAACTCCTCGCTTCACTTCCTGCGTTAGTTCGTTCAAGTGAATGTGCCCCGGGATGATGTTGTTATACGAGTTCGCAACGCCAATAAAAGGTTTATCTAGGTCAAAATCGTCTTCTTTTAGTCCCGCAGACATCAATAATGCACGATGCGGTAATGTTTCAATATTTTTCTTTAATATGTCTGAACGCATAGGGTCATCACCATAAAACAGATTGTTCAGGGTGTTATTTAAATGTACCGGTTTCTTTACAGGTGTGATGTTTTAGGTTTGAGGGACATGGATTAAATGAGCCTCACATATCACACCTCTCTCGTGGCTGAACAAATGCCTTCAATTTAGTCTTGCTTTTCCACTTCCTTTTCTTTTGCTTCTTCTGCTTCTTCCATTAACTCGGCATATCGCTCCGCGAATTTTGCGCTGGGTTGTTGTGTTCTATAAACCCACGCCCTGCTCGTTTCCGAAGGTTTAGAACCTACTGCCGCCATTTCGGGTTTTGGCTCGTGACCTTTCATCTCCAGTTGAGATAAAGGCGCTATCTCCGAAAGCAGACCGGCAACCGCTTCGACTATGCTTTCATTCTCTTCAACGTCTCTCTCCACCGTTACGCTCTTTCCAGCCAGAGGAAAGGCTACTTTTACTTTTGTTGACATCTTATGGTGGCTTCTGCCTTACGTTATCTCTTTATAATATTTGATTTCTACTCGCATTTATAATTATAATCAATGCAATGCAAATGTACGTCGCATAGCAGAAAACGGTGAATGTGAATGGAAGTTACGAGGCGCGATATAAACGTAAAAGCTGCAAGAAGTCGCAGTCAGTATTTTTTGATTGATGATGCTGTTGCAGCGAGACTGGTGGAATATGCAGGCGTAGAGCGTGGTGACGTGGTGTTGGAGATAGGAGCCGGAGGTGGGAGCATCACGGAGAAATTGGCAAACAAAGCGAAGAAAGTTTATGCAGTAGAGAAGGACAAGGCACTTTGTGAGACATTACGAGCGCAATACGAGAATACAAAAAACAAAGCAGAAGTAAATGTAAAGGTGATAGAAGGGGACATTATGAAAATAGAACTACCGGAGTTTGATAAGGTCGTTGCGAACATACCCTTCTCTCTGTCATCGCCAATCACATATAAACTGCTGCTCCATAGCGCTGGCTTCGGGCTTGCTGTGCTGCTGTATCAGAAAGAGTTTGCGCAGAAAATGATTGCAAAACCGGGGTCGAGTTCGTATGGGCGTCTATCGGTTATCACACAGGCACTTGCAGACACCGAAATTCTTGAGCTCGTGCACCGGGATGCCTTTTATCCTTCGCCACCTGTTAAAACAGCGATGGTGAGATTAAAGGAGAAGGAGGGACTAATAGCGAATAAAGAGGGGTTTTTTGAGTTCGTTACTACGGCGTTTGAGCACAGGAGGAAGAAGATGAGGAATACATTTAAAACACGTTTTCCGGGAGGATTAGCACTTGAGGGATTGGAGAGGAGACCGGAGGAATTGAGTCCCGATGATTTTGTACGGCTTTTCTTCAGAATTTGGGTGAATACCAAGGAACTTTGAAATGGAAGTCAAACAAAAAGAAATTTTTAAGGCGTAAAGAGGGCTATATTATTACGGTGGGAAAAATGGAAATTGGAGGATACTCAGAGAGAGGGGTTATTAATTCATTATTCTATGAGATAAAACATTCCCAGAGTAATTTAAAGTTCCTCAATGAGTTATTATCACATATATCTTTCCCTTATCGGAGCATTAATTTTGAAATATCTGATGCAAGAATATTAATTGAACAGTCGTTCTCTGATTTTGGTGATGCTGATGTAGTGGTGTTAGTTGAAAACAAAAACAGGAAGCAGGCAATGTTTATCGAAGCAAAAGTGAGTGCTTTTAAGAATTGGCACATTTCAAGAGAATTCGAAAAATTCACGGAAACTATAGAAAAAATAAGAGAGATAACGGAGAGGAATGGAGATGCTCGAGAAATCAAGCGTAAATTAACATCAAATTTATTTATGCAACTTTATTTGAAAACTCGAATGATGAAAACATTACAAAAGGGCGATGTAACGCAACTTCATGGAGGGGTACAATTCCCAAAAGTGTCGTCAAAAGAATACAGAAAAATCGGCAATAATGAAGTTGTTTTAAAAGCCGTAGGTCAATTGAAACTATATTGTAAGGATACATTTTTTGTTGCCTTAGTTCCTGAAGACATTTCTCGTCTTAGGCAATTTTATCAACATACTTTAAGTGATTACAGCCCCAAAGGGTTCCAAGAATGGGATGTTAGGAGTTGGGGTTATATTTCTTGGGCTGAAGTTGAGGATTTTTGCGAGAGATACGGTTTAAAGGAAACATTAAAAGTGTTTGAATTTAATAAGGGAGAAGTTTAAAAAATGCCACTCAACATCCCCACGCTGCATAAAATAGAAGAACTAAAAAGGGAAACCGAAGAAGTAAAAACATTCCGTTTTCACTCGCCTGAAATAGCCAAAGAAAGTGAACCGGGTCAATTCTTAATGGTTTGGAACCCCGGAATAGACGAGATTCCAATTTCTATTGCCTATGCCTCGCCTGAAGGGGATTTGGAACTCGCAATTGCGGACGTAGGGGATTGTAGTCACAGCTTACATCAAAAACACGAAGGGGATTTGGTAGGTTTAAGAGGGCCTTACGGTAATGGTTTCAGATTACAAGGCGAAAGAATCTGTATGGTGGCGGGGGGCTATGGGGCGGCACCGTTGAGGTTCGCTGCGAAACGAGCGCGAGAATTGGATAAGTATGTGATGGTCTTAGAAGGCGCAAGAAGCCGTGCAGAACTTCTGTATATTCATGATTTTGATAGAACTGGCTGTAAAGTAAAAATCGCTACGGAGGATGGCTCGGCGGGTTATAAGGGCACGGTTACAGCGTTATTGGAACAGTTGTTTGCATCAGGCGAAAAATGTGAGCTGGTTTTGACCTGTGGTCCCGAACAGATGATGGAACGCGTTTGCGAGATTACGAGAAGAGAAAAAATACCAGCTCAGGTTTCCGTAGAACGAATAGTAAAATGCGGATGCGGTGCCTGTGGCTCTTGTGACCTCGGCGGGTATCGAGTGTGTAAAGACGGCCCGGTTTTCGACGCCGAAGAGCTGATAAGCACGGAATTTGGAAAGTGGAAGCGAGAGAAGAGCGGAAAACGAATCGCTATTACGCCACAAAGTACGAACGTGCTGTCAATTCCGCCTTCGCCGTTCACGCCTGAATACGAGCCGCTATTAAAAACAGACGTCTGTGGCATCGGGTTTCCCAATCCAATAGCGAATGCAGCGGGATTTGGAGTTTCCGGGAAATTACTTTATAGATACGCGGTAGCCGGGGCAGGCGCGGTCGTGACCAAATCGATTGGGTTGAATGAGCAAGAAGGCTACCCAAACCCTACCTTTTTTGAACTATCTCCTCATAGCCGTAGCTATGTGAATGCGATGGGGCTTCCGAACCCGGGCATAAAGCACTACGGGATAGAAATAGAAGATGCGAAGTATGCAGACGTGCCATTAATATTGAGCATTTTTGGTAAAAACGTAGAGGAATGCCAGCAAGTAGCAGAGATAGCCGTTGAATATCCAATAGACATGCTCGAATTTAATGCCTCGTGTCCGCATTCGGATTTCGTGGCGGTAGAAAACAATCCCAAACTGCTGCGTCAGATAATAAAGGTGCTGCGTGATATTGCACATCCAAAAGGTATTTCCGTTGCGGTGAAAATATCGCCCAATGTAGGCGACCTGGCGGGATTGGCAATGCGGCTGGAAGAGGCTGGTGCTGATGCGATTACCGCTATTAACACGGTAATATCCCGACCTGTTGACCCCACGCTTGATATTCCTCTTTTGGGTAATCCAACGGGCTATGGCGGTAAATCCGGTAGAGACCTGACAGCTGGCGGTAAGAAGATTGTTTTTGACCTGTACAAGGAATTGAAAATACCCATAATCGCAGTTGGCGGCATCTTTTCCGGTAAGGACGTGATAGAATATGCGAAGAACGGTGCGAGTTTGTTTCAGGTAGGTAGCGCACTGGTAAGCGAAGGGCTCGAAATTTACTCGACGATAAAGAAGGAATTAAAGGAATATCTCGTGGCGAATGGTCATAAGAACATTGGAGAAATAGTAGGAGAGGCGCACAGGAGATAGCCCATTTAGAGTCATTCTGATGCTGGATACAGGATGCCAGATGCAGGATGCATGTTTGACCTGTATCTTCTCATTTTCGGAATGACTATAAATCCCAAAGCAAACTTTTTTTGTTTTTTCTTTTAGCACAGGTTTTCTTTTTTTTAAAAAAAGAAAAAGTGTGATGAGAACGCCGAAGATATGCATTCTGCGGATAGAAGGAACAAACTGTGAACTCGAAACGAGCTTTGCTTTCACGAGGTTGGGCGCATCGGCAGAGATAGTGCACCTGAAACAACTGACAGGAGCAGTGAAAGAGCGAGAGAGGAGGAATTTAAAAGATTACGATTTACTGGTGATACCCGGTGGCTTCTCATCGGGCGATTATATAAGAGCGGGGGCAATACTCGCTGCGAGGATAAAAGGTGCATTAGGGGAAGAGATAGAGGATTTTATAGAAAATGGGCGCCCGATATTAGGGATATGTAATGGCTTCCAGGTATTGGTGGAAATGGGTCTGCTGCCAGGCCCCGGCGTTGGATTTGCACATGAAAAAGGAGCAATGCGGCGTGTGGCATTAACAACAAACGATTCTGCTCGTTTTGAATGCCGCCCTACATTTATAAAGCACGAAAACAGGGGAAAATGCGTATTCACGGGAGGAATAGAAAAAGGGAGCATCTTAAAGATGCCTTGCGCACATGCAGAAGGGAAGTTTTTCATTGCTGAGCAAGAGGGAGAGAGGGGAGAGGTAATGGAGTACATACAACTTCTGGAGGAAAGCGACCAGATTGTCTTCCGCTATGTTGACCCCGATGGCAATTATGCGCCATATCCCTGGAATCCCAACGGCTCGGTATATAATATCGCAGGAATATGCAATCCCGAAGGCAACATATTAGGGTTGATGCCGCATCCAGAAAGGGCTTTTTACTCTTTTACCGATTCAGAATGGTCCAGGAGGAAGAGGAAGGGGGAAGGGAGAAAAGAGGATACATATTTCGGCGATGGAAAAAAGATATTTGAATCGGTTTTAAATTATCTTCAGATAAAAAATAAACGATAAAAAACAAAACAGGAATACAAGGTCAAGGGTCAAGGTTTATTATATAAGTAAGAAGTCTTATTTATAAGAAAACGTTACAGAAGTAATATTGCAATATACGTTATATGGGAACTAAAGGAGCGTGAAGAGAACTGGCGAAGAAAAGAACGAAGGATAGGTGGAAAACGAAACAGTGGTACACGATAATAGCACCGAAGATGTTTGGTGAGATAAAGGCAGGGGAGACAGTGGCGGACGAGCCATCTAACTTAATCGGAAGGCGAGTAGAGATGACTTTGGGAGAACTCACCGGCAAGCTGATAAAGAGTTCAAATTTGAAATTAGTGCTTGAGATAGATGAAGTGGATCATAACACGGCGTATACAAAATTCGTAGGGCACAAGATGGATAAGGGTTATCTGCGGAGTTTAGCGAGAAAGGGCGTCTCGAAGGTAGATTCAAATATTGGTGTCGTGACGAAAGACGGGGAGGAGCTGCGCGTAAAATCGTCCTGTTTTACACTGAAAAAGGCAAGTGGGTTACAGGTAAAGCTAATACGCAGGGTAATGGAAGACATAATCAGAAGCAGAGCCAAAAGCTTAGAGCTTAGCAAATACATACAGGAGATAATACTCGGGAAAATGTCGTCTGACATATATAAAGCGGCGAAAAAGGTGTATCCACTGAGAAGAGTGGAGATCGCCAAGACAGAACAAAAATGAAAATAAAATTTCTTGGTGGTTGTAGAGAAGTAGGACGTTCTGCAATATTGGTGGACGACAAAATTATGTTGGATTACGGACTCCGACCATCAACCCCCCCGGAGACACCGGAGGGGAATGGACGTGTTCACCCGGAATCCGTGGTTGTCTCTCACGCACATCTCGATCACTCCGGTATGGTTCCAAGTTTGATGTCAATGGGTAGGGATGGCACGCCAGACGTTTATATGACCGCGGTGACGGGTGACTTAGCCCAGCTTTTGAGCAGAGATACGATAAAAATAGGTAAAGACCAGGGATTCTTCTTGTTCGGGCATGAAGACCTCAGGAAGATGAGCGAGCACACGCATACGCTCGGTTATGGTGAACGAGTTGCATTGGACGGCTATGAACTCGAATTATTTAATGCGGGACACATACCCGGTAGTGCATCGGCGTATTTGAGAAAAGAGCGTGAAGACATAAGCCTGTTTTATACGGGCGATATAAAAATGGATGCGACACGGCTGATGGAATGCCCCTCTCCTGAGGATTTCCCGACTGCTGATATTTTGCTCATAGAAAGCACGTATTATGGCAGGGAGCATAGGAACAGGCAAGAGCTGGAACGAGAATTCATAGACTCCATTACGGAAACCCTGAATTCCGGGCATAATGCGATTGTGCCCTGTTTTGCCGTGGGCAGGACACAGGAGGTAGTAATGATTTTGCACTCGTATGGGCTTACGCCTTATGTAGATGGTATGGGCCTGGGCGTTTTTCGTACGCTTAGGGATCACCCCTCATCCGTGAGAAATGCGAAAGCGTTGAACGATGCGTTCGGCAATGCGCGGTTCGTAAACTCGAAGCATCGAAAGAAAGTTTTTTCTGAGCCTTCCGTAATTGTCACCACCGCGGGAATGCTTAACGGAGGACCTGTGCTGTACTACCTGAAAAAGATACACGAAGACCCGAAGAGCAAAGTCCTGCTTACGGGCTATCAAATAGAAGGAACGAACGGGCAAAGGTTAATGGACGAAGGATGCGTGGAGATAGATGGCGAGATAGTGAAAGTGAATATGCAGGTGGAGCAATATGACTTCTCGGCTCATGCAGGTGATTCCGAGCTGAAGGGAATAGTATCCAAATTTTATGAGAATGGCACAGGAATCATATTTACGGTACATGGCGACGATACGGAGGGATTCGCAGCCTGGGCGAGGGAGGAATATGGTTGTGATGCAATTTCGCCAAAGGTTGGAGAGGAATTTATAATAGAATAGCTAATAAAAAAAACAAGAAAAAATAAATTATAGACACAGATTAACACAAACCTTTCTTTCAAAAAGAAAGCTTTACCAAAGAAATTTGTTTTTCTTTTAGCACAGGTTTTCTTTTTTTGAAAAAGAAAAAGTGTTGCGTAAATCAGTGTAAATCCGTGTCTTAAATAGAAGGAAGGATATACTTTAT
>JAUWNY010000140.1 GCA_030612405.1 Candidatus Methanophagales archaeon
ATAGGTAAGCATGCGAGTTTGAAAAGGTAGAATGAGAAGAATTTGTTTGCTGCGTTCTGGATTGCAGTTGGACGGTTCATAACTATTATTGAATTTTCAAACGCTCGAAGCAGGTCGAACTTGAACGAAATGGTTTCAAGCAAGAAACTGATGCCAACGTCGCGAACAAGGATAGCATCGAGTTTTAAGTATTCTGAATCCGCATTGAAAATGGAAAAGTCCGAAGCAGCGATGGATGCGCTTAACGTTGAGAGGTCAATCGGGAAGGCTTTCGCTCCTCTTTTGCGGATGCTATTCATGAATGCACGGGCAGTCCAGTCGTCAGGGTTGGTCAGGACTACGCCTATTTTTGCGGCTTTTGTATTTTGTTTAGGGTTGTGCATTTTGAGTTTTGGTATATGTTCTTTATTTTCAAGCCCCAATCGATTCATGCTCTGGTTGAACGCCCGGAGCTTTCATTTTAGTTTGAATTTTATCGTAAATTAATTTAACCATTTCCTCTCCAGACTTGTCCTTATTCTCCCCTGATTTCAATTCGTCTTCAATAATAGCAAATGTTTCTTCCCTATCCTCTGTCCTTCCTTCATCAAAAAAGCAACGGATAATTTTTCTGAAAATGTCTATTATGTCTGATCTGAGTCGGTAGTCTGAATAATAATCCTCTTTTCCAATTTTCATTGGAATCTTAATTTCATCTCCATGAACAATCGTCGATCTCAAGCCGTAAAGGTCACGCATAAATTTATAAATTTCGGTTATTTTCTCTTTTGAATCTCCAACCAGGAATCCTGATTTCAATCCAATTCTCATTCCGAGACGGCTTTTATTTTCTTTTTTTCCAAATAAAGCTTCAAGTGCAATAACATAGTCAATTATGTTGTCCTCAAATCTCTTTTTTTCGTATGCCAAATTGAACCTTTCAAGAGCAATGAACATCCTTCTAACATTGGTGAATCTTAATGATTTTCTGTAAAACTCTACGAAGCCTTCAGCCTCCGCTCTTTTCAAAATATAGTTTCTATCCTCTGGAATTCTCCTATCACACAAATTAAAGTGAATACCCTGCCCAGCATTAGCCCAAAAAGGCACTTGAAAATTTTCAAGTGGGTTATGGAAGTCCCCATCTTTAAAAAGCCTCAAAAGTGCAACAATTGCAATAAATTTCTTTTCACCTGAAAATGCCAAATCAAATTGATAATTACTCCAATCATCGGCATCTCGTGGTTTTCTAAATTCGTTTTCGTCATACGTATATTCAATTGTGAATTGAATATCATCGAGGTTTTTCAATGTATTACCAGCCATCTCTTTATTTATAAATGAAAGCTCTCCTTGGAATATTCTCCGAATTTTAATCCCATCATCGAGTACAAGTTCATCAGTTTCCAAATAGAATTTCTTTAGAGGGCATAAAGCCATGATATAATTTTCCCCATATAATTTCTCTTCAAATCTTTTGTATAATCCATAAAATATATCCTCATCAAATTCTAAATCCTTTTTCAAATTGCAATAGGCAATCAAAAAATAGGGTATATCTGTCCATTTAAATTCTTGTTTTCTTAATGCAGTCTCCACTTCTGGTGAAGGTGCATCCAGACCCAATCCAGGGAGTTGAATATCATCGTGTTTTTTCGATTCGGATTGGGACAGGAGCATCTTATTCACTAAATCCCAAGTATAAGCAAATTCTTTAGTTTTCTCTATTTCTTCTATTTTTGAATATATTTGCCTCCTTATTTTATCGTTCAGCAAAAACGAAATTGGTGGAATATTCTTAAGATCAACTTCAATATTTGAATCTTCGGTATGTTTAAATTCAAATCCATTCCTATCCAAAATAGCTAATGATTTTTTAACTAATTCTTTCATGCCGTTGTAAATTTTCTCATCCTTAAATGCCATTTAGAAAAACCTCTTATCTTATTCGTAAATAAGGTAAACTATCTACACTTATAAATGTTATCGCCATATAAAAATCAATCAAAGTTTAGAAAAAGCATTCAGGTGCCGTATGACGGCTTACCGTCTCGCACTCGAACATGAGTCCATCTCGTTTGACAAGTTCGTGAATACCTTCCAATTCATCTGCGAAATCGGCATAAAAACCGAATATCGAGACTGTCTATCACTACCAACACCACCACTTGAGGGACAGGTTTGCGAGAATAAGCGAAATCAAGTATTTGCTGCACTGGATGTGTTTGTGAATTCAGATGCACACCGAAAAATTCCGCCAGAGTGGGCGCTATTTGTAATAGAGAAATAAGTGCCATAAAAAAAATTATACGCTCATGGGTTATAATATTTTTAGATTATCCATAATAAACATCCATGATGAAAACAGCAAATGGATTTAGGTATGTCCCCTTTATTACGCTGTCACTATCTGAGCCAGAGCCACGTATTTGGATTACGCTCTCGGGCTGCAACTTCAAATGCAAGGGCTGTTTTAGCATCGCTCGTGACACAATAGGCGAGCCGATGACTGTTGACGGATTAATACACTGGGTAAAGAAATCGAGTCGAGCTTATAATGGCAATACGCTACTGCAAGACGCTGTAATAACAGGGGGTGAACCAACATTGGATAAGGACTTTCTGCTTGACCTCGTGCTAAATCTCAAAAGGAGTGTTGGAGTGAAACACATTACGCTATCCACGAATGGATATTTATTGGACAAGGAATATGTAATGGAACTGAAGGACGCCGGTCTTGATGGAGTTAAGCTTGACATAAAAGCATACAATGAGTCAATCCACCAGTGGTACACCAGTATGTCCAATCGCTCGGTTCTTAAGGCAGCGAGATACCTCTGGGAAAGCAAACTCGATTTCAGGGTAGAAACGGTGTTGATGCCGGAGATTGTGGATGTGGAAGAAATTGAGCGAATTGCTTCCTTTTTAGCGCAGATTGACCCCGGAATAAAGTATAAGGTCATCAAGTTTGCACCTGGTGAAGCGAGGGAGAAAGTAACAAGAAGACCGAGTGACAATGAGATTCAACTTGCGGTTAATTCGGCTTCAAAGTACCTGAGGAATGTTGCCGGGGGTAAAGCATGTGTCCAGCAATTTGCCTCCCCGGGATCGAGAGAAGAGGAGGCGAAAAAATGGGTTAGGGTGTATCCAGATATGAAAACAGAGACAATAATTGCAAAACCGGGTGGGTTTGAAGTGTCTTGAAGTGTGTTTTTACATTAAAATAAATAGAGAGATAAACAGGATATAATCAAAATAAATGCCAACGCTGGAAACAGAATCAAGACATGGGTATGAACCTGGATACAGATACGTTCCTTTTATTACGCTGTCGGAGTTAAAGCCACGCGTTTGGATTACGCTTTCCGGCTGTAACTTCAGGTGTAAAGGATGTTTCAGCCTCGCTCGTGAACCCATAGGCGAACCGATGAGCGTTGAGCAGTTAATAAGCCTCGTGAAGAAATCGTCCTCCGATTATTATGGAGATGCACCGCTGGAAGAAGCAGTGATAACAGGCGGCGAACCTACGCTGGACAGAGATTACCTCGTGGATTTGGTATCGCAACTAAAAGAATTTATTGGATGCGTGGTGGTTGACACGAATGGATACTTTTTAGATGGTGGCTACTTAAAAGAGCTATTAGAAGCGGGTTTAACGGAGGTTATGTTTGACCTGAAGGCGTGGGATGAGAAACTGCATGAATGGTACACAGGATACTCAAATAAAAGGATATTGGCGAATATACGAAATGCGTATGGAAAAGTGAAACTCGTGGTTAATACCGTGTACATACCCGGGATTGTGGACGAACCTGAGATAGAGGAAATAGCGCGGTTTTTAGCGGGGATAGACAAGAAAGGGGAGATAGATTACCGAATTAATAGGTTCAACACGAATCTGAGTTACGAGAAAATATCGAGGAATCCGTATCCCGCGGAGATAGAGCACGCTTACTCGATCGTTGCTAAATACATGAAAAACGCAGTGATGGGCAAGAGTTGTGTGCGAGAGCGGAAGATAGAAGAGAAGAGGGGCTGGATGACTGTGTTCCCTGACGGAACCTTGAAAAGGCGGACTTTAGATGATTATCGGGAAGAGAACAAGAGGCTGAAAAAGAAGAGTGCTACTGTTGATAGTGAGATGAAAAGCATGAAAAAAGAGAAGTTGGTTAAGGCGATGAGGTCGTCAGATTGATTGTTATTTGAGCAATTACATAAAATATATTATTTCTTTGGTAAAGCTTTCTTTTTGAAAGAAAGGTTTATGATAAGGAAATTTCGATGGTCGGATTTGAAAGACATTCTGGGAATAGAGAAGGAAGCATTTCCAAAGTCGCCTTACAGCAGGTTTACTTTCCTGTATTATTCAGCGGCATGCTCTAATACTTTCCTGGTATATGAAGATGAGAGAAAGAACTCGAATAAAATCACGGGTTATATTATCTTTTATCCTGAGGGGCATATAGTGTCTATCGCAGTGTACCCTGCGTACAGGAGAAGAGGGATAGGGAGCGAGCTTGTAAAAGAAGTTTTGAAAGTAACGAAAGGTAATGCGAGTGTGGAAGTCCGAGAGAGCAACGAAATAGCAAAGGAGTTTTATACGCATTTGGGCTTCTTCATGCAGTCTATAATCCCAAAGTATTATGGTGACGAAGATGCACTTGTGATGATTCGGAGAGGCACTGACAGGGACACGAAGTGGAAATTAACTGAAAAGTAAAAGATTTTTAGTAAAGCTTTTTGCTTGCAAAAAGGTTTTTGCAATCCCGTATGCCATTAACGACCCAACACATCCGGAAACAAAAGCAGCAAGGATAAGAATTGGCACGTATTTTGGCGGTGCCCACGCCCCTGCATGAACTCCAATAGCGACCCATGTAATCCCTAAACACGCTACGTTCCCAAGACCTCCCCCCGTTACACCTCTAAATTTAGACTTAGATTCTGATGCTGTTAGCTCTACAAAAATACCCATTGAAAGCAGTGCTACAATCGCATAAACGCCAAACCAGATTGGTGAAACGATTCCATACCACGGCGCTATAAGCAGGCAAAAAGAAGCCGTTAAAAGTGCAGTAACGATTCCTGCATATTTCTTTTTTATCATCGCATGCGCTAAAGCTACCCAGAATACAAAGATAAAACCGCCTAATAATGCCATTCCCGCTGCAGGTCCCGGTATGCCAAGCCATTGAGTAAACGCTTTTATCGGAAGATATGTGTTTAGTAAAGCGCTACCAAGAGCAAACAAAGCTATCATCCCGAGTTCATACACATCGAAATACGACTTTTTCTCTTTCATTTTTTTTTTATAACCACAGATTACACAGATTCTCACAAGATTAGGTGTTAGGTGTGAGTTGTCAGGTATTAGTAGTCCTAAGACCTAAAACCTGACACCCGTTTAATCTTTACCACCCACATTTGCCGCATACCGGATGCACCCCCATGTTTTTAATAAACCCTCTATACGCTTGTGACCTCAGAATGTCTCCAATTCCCCCCTCACGCTCAAGCACGTTACCCATTGAAAATTCCGGTAGGAAACAGCATGGTGTTAGTTCACCATCATAAGTGACAAACACGCTGTACTTAACGATTCGGCAGGGCAAAGAATGTCTCCTGGGCAAATAAATCTCAAACCTTAACTCCTTTTTTAAGTCGTTCACCGCATGAAATAATCTTTCCTCCTCGTTTTTCGATACATATTTTACGCCAGGGTCTACATTATAAACATTAAAAAGCCGGTGAAGGATAACTGCGTCTATTCCCGCTTCTTTCGCAAGTTTTATCATGTCTAGGATTTCATCATAACTTTCATCGTATATCGTGATGTCAAGATACGTTTTTGGCGTTTCCGAGTTCAATCGCGCCTTTTCGCTCTTCAGCTTTTCCAGCTTAGGTATGAATTTCAGTAACACGTCCTTATTGTATATCCCGAAAGCGATTTCTCGCAGACCCACGTCAAGAACATTACCGATGTTTTCTTCTATCAGCGTTCCGTTAGTGGTAAGATTCGTATGCACGCCTTTCGCTTCCGCATATCGTATCATTTCAAATACCCCCGGGTTCAATAGAGGCTCGCCCCAGCCGTGTAGTGCAACGTAGCGAAAGTTATACGAATCCAATATAAACTTGAAATCATCCTGTGAGAGCGAGCCAACAGGTCCTTCGAGATTGTTTCTCATGCACATTTTACAGTTTAAATTGCATTTCCGGGTGGGTTCTATTTGCAGCGTTAAATAACTAAACAGTCGCTTGAACATTTTTGTGAGGGGAAAAAATAAAAAAGGGGAGAAAGTAGAAAGCGGATTCCCGCTTACTCCTACTCCTCTACCTTTCCAAGGTTTAGCCTTTTTAGTGGGTGAAAGAAGTTCGCCACAAAGATACTGCCGAGAACGACAGCACCTATGACTTTAGTCGCTAGTATCGCTTGGACAGCGACAACTCCACCCACCGCCGCTACAGTTATTGGTGCGCACATTTTTGGTATATACCTCCAATTTATTATCTCTATTTTAGGTATATTTAAGACTTTCGGTTTTTATCTATTTTTTATTTATGTATTATTCTGATTTTA
>JAUWNY010000143.1 GCA_030612405.1 Candidatus Methanophagales archaeon
AATAGATTTATTGTATGTTCGATCTCTTTATTCTTCACATGCTTACTAAATCTTACATATATCCGGTTAACCTTTTTTACTTCCAGCGAGTATTTGTCGAGATGCTCTTGAAGTTTGTTTGTATCGGCATGATCAGTATCAGTATCATCTAACAGGCGAATAAAAGCGTATATATCTCCATCTTCCTGTTTTACTGCTATGGTCCCTATTCTTTCGTTTTTTATCCACTTAATCATTAATAAATTTTAGAGCCCGTCCCATAATTAGATATTTTGCGAAATTGACCCTTTCTTTCCAAAGAAAAACCTTCACACCGAACAAATCCTGCACTCGCCCGTGTATTCCGAATCAGCGCATACGTATTCTTCAAGCATAAGCTTCGGAATATCCAGCGACAGAACCTGCTCTTTACTTCCATAGCGATAAACCGTAATGCCCTTGCACTTGAGTTTATAAGCCAATAAAAACACCTTTTTTACATCCCCCCAAGTAGCATCACTCGGCAGATTCACTGTTTTCGAGACAGCATTGTCCGTGTATTTCTGAAATGCCGCTTGCATTCGCACATGCCATTCCGGCGAGATGTCCAGCGCAGTAACAAATGTCCTTTTTACATCCCCTGGAACACCATCAATATCCTGCACTGACCCACATTTTGCAATCTCGGTTATCAAATCTTTGCTGTAAAACACTCTTCCCTTCGCTATCTCCTCAAACAGCTTGTTTATCTCCAGCATTCCGCCCATTACATTCCGAACAAATGCAACTGCGAATATAGGCTCAATTCCACTGGAGCAGCCCGCAATTATACTTATTGTTCCCGTTGGCGCGATGGTAGTTACCGTGGCATTTCGCATCGCTTCGTATTTAGAGTTCCAAACGCTGAGTTCGAAGTTAGAAAAAGACCCCCTTTCAAGCCCGAGCTGTGTTGAACACCGCCGAGCTTCATTTGTAATGAATTGCATGAGCTTTTCACCCAGCGAAAGCGCATCCTTTGAATCATACGCTATCCCAAGCTTGATTAACAGTTCTGCAAATCCCATTATTCCAAGCCCTATCTTCCTGTTCGCCCTTGTCATCTTCTCTATCTCTGGCAGCGGATACCTGTTCACATCTATGACGTCGTCTAAAAACCTCACAGAAATCCAAATCACTTCTCTAAGCCTTTCCCAGTCTATCTCACCGTCACCGTTTTCGACAAATTTTGAAACGTTTATTGAGCCTAAATTGCATGAATCGTACGGTAAGAGTGGCTGCTCACCACAGTTATGCACAACAAAACCGTTGGCATCAAAAGCATTTATTCCTGGAATTTGAACATCATAAACCTTTTCTATACCATCCGGAACTACTTCTTCTACGGATGCTGCAAATCGTTCTCGATTCATTTTGATTTTATCGCCCGGCTTTAAATCCCCCGCATTGCTCCATTGCGACTCAACTTTATATCTCGTCATTCTCTCCACTTTCATAACCAAGTGGTCTCCTGTCAGACGCAACTCAAATCCTTCTGCTGTCTTCAGCTTATAAACTGGTTTCACTCCGGTCTCAAAGAATCCTTCTTCTGAACTTTCCCATTCCTCGCCATTTACAATTGCAATAAACTTTTTGCCAATTAATTCCTCTATCTGCCGAGGACCATCAGCAGTCATTACCCACGTATCAGCAGTTACGCACGGATTCGTTGCCTCTATCTTTCCAACCGCCGGAATAGGATTACGCCGGTTTATCTCATCCATAAAAACGATTCCAGGGTCTCCTGTCTTCCATGCGTAGGTTACGATTTCGTTAAAAACTTCTCTTGCATTTATTTTCCTCACTTCTCCTTTTGTCCTCGGATTTATGAGCCCGTATTCTTTATTTCTTTCCACTGCATGCATGAATTCATCAGTAACAGCTACGGAGGTATTGAAATTGGCAAATTCTCCTCTTTCTTTCGCTCTTATAAATTCCAATATGTCCGGATGGTCAGCGTTCAATATGCCCATGTTCGCACCTCTTCGTTTGCCTCCTTGCTTGATTACATCCGTGGCTACGTCAAAAACACGCATAAAAGAGACGGGACCTGAAGCAACCCCTCCTGTTGATTTCACTACGTCTTCCTTTGGTCTCAGCCGTGAGAAAGAGAATCCTGTTCCTCCACCACTTTGGTGAATCTTCGCCATGTTCTTAACAGCCCCAAATATACCTTCTATCGAGTCCTCAACTGGAAGGACAAAACAAGCAGCAAGCTGCCCGAGCTCAGTTCCCGCATTCATTAACGTAGGACTGTTAGGCAGGAATTCTAAATTACGCATTAGCAGGTAAAATCTGCGTTCGATTTCCTTTACCTCCTCTTTACTTTTACCATAATTCAGTTCTGCTCGTGCTATCGCCGTTGCCACACGCTCGAACATTTGATTTGGTGTCTCGATAACTTCCACGAGTTCGTTTTTTAACAAATATCTCCTTTTCAATACCTCCACGGCATTCAACGGAAGCTTTAAATCGTCCTTAACACCTCTGAACTTCTTTTTGCGTATTTTGGAAACGGTTGTTTTTTTCATCGTGCTGAACAGGAAGCCTTTTATTTTTAGAAAAAAAATCTTCTTTAGGTTAATCAATGCGTGACCCGAAAATTATTTCTTTGGTAAAGCTTTCTTATAAGCCCTTACAGGGCTTGCGGGGTCGTGAGGCGGAGCCCCACAGAAAGAAAGGTTTATACACGCTTCCAAAAACGCCTTGAACGGTGGTGAAGGTCTATTTGGTCTCGACCGAAATTCAGGATGAAACTGCGTGGCGAGGAAAAAAGGATGCTTATCTTGAGAAATCTCCAGTATCTCCATCCTCGTGCCACTTCTGTCCGTACCCGAGAACACCACTCCTTCTCTTTCTATCTGGTCTATAAAAGCTGGATTTACCTCGTAGCGATGCCTGTGCCGTTCCACTATCTTCTTTTTCCCATACACCTTCTTCGCTAACGTATCGCCCCTTATGAACACCTCGTAATCGCCCAATCTCATTGTCCCTCCCTTTTCAACCACTTCTTTCTGCTCTTCCAACAGGTCTATCACCGGGTGCGAGGTTTCACGGAGTTCAGCGCTATTCGCATCCTCTAACTTTGCGACGTTCCTCGCTACCTCTACCACGGCTAATTGGAATCCAAAACAAAGCCCGAGAAACGGAATCTTATTTACCCTCGCATATTCTATCGCTTTTATTTTTCCTTCCGCACCGCGAACGCCAAATCCTCCCGGAATAAGTATTCCCTGAACGTCATCAAAAAACGCGCCCACCTCTTTTTCTTCTTCTAAATCCTCCGCTTCTATCCATTTTGTTTCCGCGTTATACCCCAGCTCCGTAGCGGCATGCTTTATCGCTTCTTTTATACTCAAATATGAATCCTCTAATTCCGCATACTTCCCCACTATTGCGATAAAAAATTTATTATCCCTGCATGACCTTCTCCGCTCCACCATTTTCTCCCATGCACGGTCTACGTCTACCTTCGACTGGTCTATCTGCAGCTTTTCGCTTATGTACGTCCAGATGCCTTCTTGTTCAAGCATCAGCGGCACCGCGTATAGGTCTTCGGCATCCGCTGCACTGATCACCGCCTCCACCTTCACGTTACAGAACATTGCTATTTTCGCTTTTACATCCTCTTTTAATGCCTCTTTGCTCCGACACACGATTATGTCTGGCTGAAGCCCTAACTCACGCAGTGCCTTCACCGAGTGTTGCGTGGGCTTCGTTTTTTGCTCGTGCATCGTTGTAGAAGGCACTAAAGTAACGTGAACAAAAAGGAAATCGTTCTCATGCTCCTCTAATTTCATCTGCCTTATCGCTTCGAGAAACGGCATGCTCTCTATGTCGCCTACCGTGCCGCCTACTTCCACCAGGCATACGTCTGCACCACTTTTCGCTGCAACTCCCCGTATTCGTGCCTTTATCTCATTCGTTACATGCGGAATTATCTGCACCGTCTGTCCCAGATAATCGCCTCTTCGCTCTCGGTCTATCACTGCGGAATAAACGGCACCCGTAGTTATATTGTGCTCCCGCCCTAACTCCACATCTGTGAACCTCTCGTAATGCCCCAGATTGAGGTCAACCTCCGCGCCATCTGCCAGCACATATACTTCGCCATGCTGGTATGGGTTCATCGTGCCGGCATCGATGTTTATGTACGGGTCAATTTTTATAGGCACGAGTTTGTATCCGCGATTCTTCAGTATCCTGCCGATGGAAGCCATTGTGATGCCTTTTCCAAGCCCGCTCATCACGCCTCCGGTTACTACTATATACTTCATCTTCACTTACTGTATCTGTTTAGCTCCTTTTTATAACCACAAGATTAGTGTTAATCTGGGTCAATAATTCATTTTCTCGTGTAATCTCGTGGTTTTTTACCTCAGCTATCCTCCATAGAAATACCTTTACAGATTATAGATAACGATAAAAATAAAAATCATAGAAGCAAGTAAAGCAAAAACGAAATTTGGATAACCGGAAAAACTAAATACCGCAAAGACAAAAACGAGAAACAAAGCCATTAACAACGTTGAAATCGTTAATCGTCTCAAAAGGGCCTTTTTCTCGGGTGATATCACGACTTCTGTCTCCACTGTTTCCTTTTTCACCACGCTTTCCCCTATCCACCCTCCTACTATTTCTCCTTCTGCGTCTTCCTCTACTATCTCAACGGAAAAGCCCTTTTTCGCCGCTCCATATCCCGTGCTGACGAATATATTCCCTGCATCCAACCCGCCGTCTACGGCTCCCGCATAGCTTTTTGGCAGTTTTACAATCGCCGCTATCTTTTCCTCGTCTATTACATATACCTTATCCTGCAATATCATCACCTTGTCTTTTACTTCTTCACTCAGCGAAAAATGTACGTGTGTCGGTTCCCCGTGGTTAATTATAAGTATCTCAAAACTCATCTCAGCCCCCGCTTTAAGCGGAATACTCAATATCTCGTGCTCAAACTCAATCGAATTTACCCGCTTCCTACTCAAGTATATTTTTTGCTGTATTTTTCTCATTTCATCTTTTATTTACCGCCGGGAGCGCGAAGAGCGCGGAGAAGACGTTGAAGGTATGAGGTGTGAGTTATCAGGTGTGAGTAAGCAAAACTCCTCAAACCTGAAACCCCACACCTACGCTGGCTCTACTGTCTTAGCTCGGGTGGTAATAGATTGGGTATGCCATCCTCTATTGGATACCGCTGGTCGCATTTTCGGCAATACAAACTGCCTTTTACAATCTCCCCCTTTCCTTCTTCCTCTTCTTCCTCGTCCACACTCAATTCCAGATCGCCCTTGCACATCGGGCAGGCGAGTATATCCATCAGCTCTTTTTTCATCTCTTCCTTTTGTCCCCTATTTTTAAAATATTAAAAAGTGATTTAATTTATAGTTATTCCAATAATAAATTGCAAATAACGAACCACGAGATTTCACGAGATTAACATAACACTTTTTCTTTTTTATAAATAATCTTGTGGAATAAACCCTTTCAGGGTTTGCGGGGACGTGGGCAGAGCCCACGATGTGTAATCTTGTGGTTATTCAACAGAAGTAGAAAGAATGGAGAAGAAAGATTTCGAACGCATTGCGTGCACGGTCAACGACCACCTGGAAATAATAGGCATAAATGGGCTTCCGGAGATAAAAGAAGGCGACAACATAGCTGATTTGTTTTTTAAAGCGCTGGGACGGAAAGAGCTGGAATTAGAGGATGGTGATGCAATTGTGTTCACATCTAAGATAATAGCGAAGAGCGAAGGGAGAGTCATTGACCTTTTTGATGTGAAGGTGAGCAACGATGCAAGGCGGATTGCAAACGAAATGGATAAAGACCCAAGAGTTGTTCAACTGGTTCTCAACGACGCAAAGGAGGTCGTGCGAGCCGAAAGAAACATTATCATAGTAGAGACAAAGCAGGGTTTTATATGCGCAAATGCAGGTGTTGATGTGTCAAACGTTGAAGAAGGAAAGGCGGTTTTGCTACCCGATAATCCACAGCGAAGTGCGTCGCGGCTTAAAAAGGAAATAGAAGAAAGAAGCGGGAAAGAGATATCTGTTTTGCTTGCTGATTCCTTTGGTAGAGCTTTTAGAGACGGCGTAACGGGAATCTGTATAGCGGTTTCAGGCATTCCCGCTGTGCTGGACAGAAGGGG
>JAUWNY010000137.1 GCA_030612405.1 Candidatus Methanophagales archaeon
CCCCTTCTCTTTTAGATAATAACGGCATTGCGGGTTCTGACAAACAACATCGATTTTTCCTCTTGGTCGTGCCATGGTATCCACCAAGAGAATATTAGACAGATTACTATATAAACTATCTTATGTTAGGACATTACCAATTATTTCACCTTGCTAGAGGATTTAGCTTAGATAAGCGTGTAGAGTTAATAAAACCACTTGTACAAGGAATTGGAATAGAAGGTACAAAATTCTGGATGGGGTGGGACAATAGGAAGGAAGTTCTCCAAGATTTACTTGAAAATGGCAAGAGAACAAAAGAATTAAAACACGATGATATCAGCATCACAAATTTATATAACAACTATGAAGTCATTAACGAGATGCTAGAATCATATTTAAGCACTCCTCACAAATTTGAGTCGTTTCTTTTGTATTTTTTGACAAAAGTATTGCTGGTAGAAATTCAGATAGATGAATCTAAAGACGTTCCAATGGTTTTTGAAGTGATAAATGATCGAGGAGAGCGATTACAACCTTATGAAGTTTTAAAAGGCAAGCTATTGGGGCAATTAGATAAAACTGAAGTGGATAACTACAATGAAACTTGGGACCGCCGTATTCATAACATACAGAGAAAAGATGAAACTGAGGTAGATAAGTTCTTTCGTTTCTACTTCAGATCGAAATTTGTTGATACCCACGCTGAATATCGAGAATTTGATGGGGACTATCATAGGACTATTTACTTGGATAAATGGAACGAGAAAATCCAGTTAAAACAAAATATTGAAAAGGTTAAATATTTTGTTAAAGGGAACTTAGATTACTATGCAGGGCTATATCTCAAGTTAATACAAGAATCAGAAAAGGAAAATTCTGAGCTCAGTGAACATTTGTTATATAACTACTTGAATGACCAGGACAGACAATACCTATTGGTTCTGTCTTCGTGTGGTCTCAGAGACACTCAGGAAACAGAGAAAGTTAAGTTAGTTGCTAAACTATTTGATAGATATTTCACAATATTGCAGTTAACGGGTTCTTATGACAGCAATGTATTAACAGAGAGCATCATAAAAATCAATAAAGAAATAAGAGAAAATTCAATTGAAGACATTAAAAGAGTATTTGATGAGCAATTAATTACGGATATCTCAAACGCTAAAGGTGTAGAAGTCAAAACTCCATTTGAATGGGGTTATTTTAAAGACGCCAGTAATCGTCTAGGCATTAGATTCATCAGGTACTTCTTTGCACGGGTAGATCATTTCATTGCGGGAAACTGTGATATGCAGTGTGAGAACTATTATAATTTAGTCAGGAATACAGGCCCAGTTTATGGCTATCATATAGAACACATCATTGCAGATAATGAAGAAAATAGGGGTTTATTTGATAATGATGAAGAACTTTTCCATCAAGAAAGAAACAGGTTAGGGGCGTTAACATTACTGAGAGGAAGGCCTAATCTTTCATCTGGGAACGAGCCATATTTAAAAAAGTTAGAAACATATTCTGGGAAATCTAATTTATTATGGACCCAGTCTCTTAGGGCGGATTTTTATCATAGTAACCCGGATTTTAAGGAATTTATGAAAAAATTCGACTTGAATTTTAGGCCGTATCCTAATGAATTTGATAGGACTGCAGTAGATGAAAGGCAAAGACTGTTATTTGCTATAGCAAAAATAATATGGGATTGAAAGTAAAATCAGCAAAACGGCAGATAACACAGTGTATGCGGTTCGCTACACCAAAACTGCTCGTTGCTCGGAATTTCGTATCTACCTCCCCCCATACCTTCCATGTCTCCGCTGCATTTCCGAACCCAATGCCCGTAAGACGCCATTAAAGGAGCCGTCTATCTCATCTCCTCTCTCTTCCTTTACTCTTTGTCTTAGTTCTATTAGCTTGTCAATTATTTCTAATGCTTCTGCTACCCGATAAGCTACCGGTCCAGTCTTTTCATCCATTGTTATTTCATCCATTATTATTCAGGAAAAAAGTTTACAATATAAATAATTTGCGATTTTTTCATGCACATAAAAAAGAAGTTTCACTTCGAGTTTTTATTAAGGATATTGAAAGAGCTTAAAATGCACGGAAAAGATTTGTATCCAGCGGTGGAAAAATTCCTGAAGACTAAAAAGAATTGTCTTTCAGAATACGTTGGAAGTGAATTATCACTGAAGAGATGAGAAACCCGCCTCAGAGCAGATGTGCTCGATGTGTCAAAAGGAAAGCGTTTATATTCAAAGGAAGAATAGCTTCAAGAGGGCAGATAATATGGAAACGAAATGTTTATATAGTGTAAAAACAAACTATTTTTAGAAGATATATATCACGGAGGTAAATCATGTCCATCTCAAAAAAACTCTCGCAATTACTTGAAAATATGACGCCTAAAGAGCGTGCAGAAGTGGAGACATTCGCAGCTTTTATGATAACACGGCGGAAATTGCGAAATCTCTCTGTTCTGACCGATGACGTCCCCACTCAAGAACTCATGCAACTTGTCATGGAATCCGGGAGTTTCGACTGGCTGGATAGCAAGGAAGAAGACGTCTATTCCATTGAAGATGGTGAGGGTGTTAAATGGTCCAGCGAATCGTAAGACGGGGTAGTATAGTTCTTGTCCGCTACCCGTTTACTGACCTGAGCAACATAAAAGTCCGTCCAGCGGTAGTGGTTATGCCAGACCAATCAGAACACACAAATTAGCGTTGCTCCATAAGTCACTTGTGCTGCGCGTTTTAGGGGAAATGGACAGGGATTTGATGAACGAAATAGAACAGCGATTGCGTATTACATTGGGGCTTTGAGAACTCTGTGGAAGAGTCAAAAAAGGAGGCAAAAAGAAGGAAATGCCTGATTTGGAGAAGATGCACGAGAAAGACTTGTACCCCACAGTAGAAAAATTCTTGAAGAGCAAAAAGAATTGCCTTTCAGAATACGTTGGAACTGAGCTATCCTTAAAGAGAGGAGAAACCAGCCTCAGAGCAGACGTGTTTGGAGTATCAAAATCAAATCAAGATGAAAAGACCATCTATTTATGTGAGGGGAAAAAGGAACTAAAACGCCGTAGTTTCGGCAAAGTGGTTGGTGAAGCCATAGAACTCTTGAAATATGCTGATTATGTCTACATCTTTGGATCAACGGAAAGTTTTGAAACCGATGATTTAGAAGACCAGATAAGCAAATGCGAACGGCTTGGAATTGGCATTCTCAGTGTGAACTTCAACGAGAATGGTGGAGTGGTCAAAGAGTTACTCGAAGCCCGAAGAAACAACGTTGACGAGCAGGATAAAAAAGAAGTTTCGCTTCGCGTTTTTATCCGTGATATTGAAAAGCCGATTTCAGATATAATTTTCCAAGCTGCTTTCGAATACATAAACTTGAATCGTGACCGGGAAGCGAAGACGTCCTGTGTTAGATATATTGACGTTTATAACAGCATTTTTGCTGATGAAGAATATAAGGCGATGGTCCGGGAAGTTATTGGACACCGCACACTTACGGATAGGGATGTGAGAAATGAGTTTCAGAGGCGGTATGGCAGTTCACCGTATATTTGGATAGAGAGAAAGGCAGATATTTTGGATGACATTATATGCTTTACAGAAGAAGGAATGAGAAAGGGAAAAAGTCCGATATTATTAAATTAATAAAAACCAATATTGTATTCGAGGTAAGCCAAATGACAAAACAAAGCTTCATCGTATTAATCGAAAAAGATGAGGACGGCGTTTTTATTGGCACAGTTCCATCGCTAAAGGGTTGTTATTCCTAATAGCAAACCTTATATAAACACCGGTTTATATAATCACAAACGAGGTGATATGACATGTCAATGGACGTAGGTGTGATAAAAGAAGGCATAAATAGTCTCATACGAGCAGGGTATTACAAAGACAAAGAGAAGTTGCTGGATGAGGCATTCAGGACGATGTTGGAGGTACGACCAGCACTAAAAACAGAGATGGCAATAGAATTGTATAAAGAAGAGAAAATATCATTGAGCAGGGCGGCGGAAATTGCTGGCATGTCCACAGAAGGATTCAAAAATATTTTAGAGCAGAGAGGGATAAAAAGGATTGTTAAAGCACCTTCAGAGGATAAAATCAAGAAAGGAGTTGAATTAATCCTTGGATAGGGTAATCATTCTGGATGCAGACATGGCAAGTGCGTTCGCAAAGATATTCTCTTCGATAGATGCTGCTGCGTTAAGATTTGCCGAAGAGAATGGCGTTGAAACACTGGGACTACATTCCATACTCAGGTCATTACGGGAATCAGGTTTGCAGTCGAAAGAAGAAGTCAGGGAGATTATAACAGCGATTGAGAAGAAAGATAACACGAGGATAAAAGATGTTGACGCGGTATTCAGGTGATTTGGAGAAGATGCACGAGAAAGACCTGTATCCCGCGGTGGAAAAATTCTTGAAGGCCCAAAAGAATTGTCTTTCAGAATACGTTGGAAATGAACTATCACTGAAAAGAGGAAAAAACAGCCTCAGAGCAGGAGGGGTTCGGGGTATCAAATTAACGTGAAAAGACCAAAAGGATAAGATAAAAATCAATTAGCCAAGGCACGAGCTAAAAATACAAATGCGAACAATAGACTGGGATGAGGAAAAAGATTCGGTAAAACTAATAGACCAGACGTTACTGCCCGCAGAATACAAGATATTGGAGTGCAAGACGTTAGAGGAACTGATAGATGCGATAAAGAGATTAAAGGTGCGGGGTGCACCCGCACTGGGCGCTGCAGGTGCGTTCGGCGTTGTTTTAGCTTGCATACGCGGGAACAGTAAGAAAGATATAGAAGATGAAGTTGACAAACTCAGAAACGCCAGACCTACTGCGGTCAACCTCTCCTATGGTGTTGATAGAGCGTTAAACGCTGCACTGCTTGGAACGACTACGCAGGAGATGAAAACGTATGCGCTGGAAGAGGCGCAAAGAATAGCAGACGAAGACGTTGCGGTGAACAAAAAGATAGGGGATTATGGCAGTGAGCTTCTGGAAGACGGCGATGTCGTGTTGACGCATTGCAATGCCGGTCGTTTAGCTTGTGTTGATTGGGGCACTGCACTGGGCGTAATAAGAACTGCGATAGAGAAAGGAAAGAGAATAGAAGTAATAGCGTGCGAGACGCGACCGTTGAATCAGGGTTCGAGGATAACGACCTGGGAACTGCTTCAAGACGAAATCCCGGTTACGTTAATCGCCGATAGCACGAGTGCAGCCGTGATGCGAGAAGGTAAAGTGGACAAGGTAATAGTAGGAGCGGATAGGGTGGTTAAGGAGGGAGTAATAAACAAAATAGGGACTTATATGCACGCAGTAGTAGCGAAAGCGCATAACATCCCTTTTTACGTTGCCGCTCCTCTTTCCAGTTTCGACTTGAAAAGGAGCTACAAGGAGGTTGAGATAGAGGAACGGAGTCCCGATGAGTTGATATTTTTCGGTGGGAAGCAAATTGCTCCGCTTGACGTGAAGGTTTACAATCCCGCGTTTGACTTCACTCCTTTTGAGTTGATAGCGGCGGTGATTACAGAGGAAGGGGTTTATCGTCATTTAACACAACAGGTGTAAGGTTTTAGGTTTTAGGTTTCAGGTTTCAGGGATGTCAAACGGATTAGAAGCCTGGTTTTAGTTTTGTATACAAAATATAACTTCCTTCTATTTGAGACACGGATTTACACAGATTTACGCGGATTTGCTTACGTTAACAGTGTTAATTTTTATTTTGAGGTTTGACTTGCATCCTCACAATTTGTCGAAGTCACGGTCGAAGGGGAAGTATTTATATACGCCTGCGAAGCATTTTTAATAAAACTTTTTATAAAAGTTTTGTCAATATTATTAGTGGTGGTAGGGATGGCAGAGTTAGTTGTTAAGATACCGGAAGAATTGGAGAAAGAAATAGAAGAGATGCCCGAGGAGGATTGGTCAGAGTTTGCGCTAAAAGCTATTGAGTTAAGGGCATTTGAACTGAAACTTGAAAAATCACGTAAATTAAGGCATGCTTTGTTTAAAGCACTCATATCGGGAAGCAAGTTAACTGAAGAGGATGCATTAGAACTGGGCAGGAAAGCAAACGAGGAAATGCTTGCACAACTCAAAGAGAAAGGGCTGGTATAAATGGAATCTATATAAAACTGCTTGAACCGGAATTTAAGATGTTCTCTCGTCAGGAATATACTGGCAAACTACTCGAAGGATTAAAACTCGCTCCACATCCAAAAGATGTCGGATATTTCGCATTAGCGTTAAGGTTCGATTTTCCAATCTGGTCTAACGAAAAGGCGTTCAAAAAGCAATCTAAAGTAAAGGTGTTCTCAACTTCTGATTTGATTTCGTTTTTATCTGGTTAGCGATTTTTTCCCCTATTAAACGCTATATCTTGTCAGATGAAATGAGTATGATTTAATATGTCTAAACCGCTAAACCGCTAAACCTCTAAGCCGCTAACCCGCCAAACCGCTAACGGTTGAATTTGGCTAAACAATTGCCCGTTACATTTGTGGCACAATATGCACGCCCACAATCATCGGATACGCACCATATTCCAGCCTACCAATGCCGTAATCCGTATAAGTAAGACCAACAGCGAGGTAAGTATCGTTTTTCCTTAAATACCGGAGCATTCTCAGCCCGTAAGTCCACCGATGCTTTTTCTTGAGCTCGTTCCATGTTTTGTAGAA
>JAUWNY010000173.1 GCA_030612405.1 Candidatus Methanophagales archaeon
TTCAAAATCGAAACCAAGAGAAGAGATAGTTCACGAGCTAGCGCTGGCACTGGAGCGAGAACGTGATGATTCTGACTATCGTGAGAGGCTGGAAAAAGTAACGAGACGGTTTTCCCCCTCTACTTCAAATCAGGGCACAAGTAGCAATAAAAATAAAGACAACAAGGAAGAATAATTTTTGATAATCGGACGCAGATGAACGCAGATAATCAGGATTTTAAATATAAGACTTAATAGACGGAGGAGATTCTTAGAATCTTCCGGGAGTCAAACGTAAAGCATTTAATAATTTGAGGAAATAGTTTTCTGCGTAAATCCGCGTAAATCTGCGTCCTAAACAGGTAGAAACTTCTTTCTTTGGTAAAGCTTTCTTTTTTAAAGAAAGGTTTATGGAAATAAGAACGATCCTCGTGGAACCAAAGAACGAAGAGAACATAGGGGCTGTAGCAAGAGTATTAAAAAATTTTGGGTGTTCGGCGTTATATCTGGTAAATCCGGTGGATATGGGTGATAAAGCGGTTTCTGTCGCCTCTCACGCTTATGATGTGCTAAGAACGTGTAAGATTGTAGGTTCGATAGAGGAAGCGATAGAAAACTCTGTAATTGTTGTGGGCACTACCTCCAAGTACGGTATTTCAGTCAACAAACATCTCAGAGTACCTTTTTTCTCGCCTCTGCAATTAAAAGAAAAAGTTAAACGAATAGGAGAGGATAAAGGTAAAGATAAATCAAGTAAAGTCGTATCCATCCTGTTTGGTAGAGAGGACACGGGACTGAGGAATGAAGAACTCATACATTGCGACATTGTCGTATGCATTCCCACGAGCCCCGAGTATCCTGTGATGAACCTCTCGCATGCTGTTGCGGTCGTTCTGTACGAATTAAGCGGGGTGGACGGGAGGATGGAGTCGGGTTCAACGTCAAGAGCCAGAGCGATACGGTTAAGATTAGCACGCGTAGAGGATAAGGAGCGGTTGTTCGTGCATCTGGAAACGTTTTTTGATGAGATTGGTTACAAGGACCATAAAAGAGAGAAGACGCTGCTCATGCTTAGAAGGATTCTTGGTAGAGCAGAACTTAACGAGAGAGAAGTGCAAACGCTGCGAGGAATATTGCGTAAGGCAGAATGGAAAATAGGAAAATTTCACCGCAGAGCACACAGAGAACGCAAAGGCACCAGAAAAAACGACTAATGATTGAAACAGTCTTAAAACTCTGTGTGCTCGGCGCTCTCCGCGGTGATAAATCACTATATTTTTGGATAGTGCCAAAGCCATCAAACAAATCGTCTTACTTTCCTTCCAAAGCACCTTTTCTCTCCATAGCCCCCACTAATTTATCTAATACTTCATACAGCACTTCTATTTTATTCAATCCTCGCTGAACGGCATCCAAATCCAGCCGGTTATATTTATGAACAACGGCGTTCCTCAGACCGTTGAACCTTCTTATCAACTCCGATTCTTTCTTCGTCAGCATCTTTTCCTTCTCCAGCTTCTCGACGTTTGTATAATCATCCTCAACCGTAAGTCCTAAGTCCTTCGTTGCCATCGCAACCACATCCAGGACAACATCCACGCAAACCTCCAATGCATATAATAACGCCCTTTTCGTAACATCATCCGCCACTACAAGTGTCTTCGCTTTTGCCTCTATGAATTCCATCTCCTCTTCAAATACTTCCAGCTTCTCCAAGTATCTTTTCCTTCTCATTCAACCACTTCCTCCTGCATCGCATCCTCTCCGCAAAATCCGTGAACTCGTTCCTCGTAATCCTGTGCTCCATACCTCGCCATAGCTTCCTGAAAAAGTAAAAATATTCCGATATATCAAGTTCATCCCCATATATAACCTCATGATGCCTTATAACTTCTATTTTTACATATAGCGGCAGATTCTCAAACACCTTTATGTCATATTTCCCGCCGAGCTTACCCAGAACGTCATCTAAAATGCCCTCTGAGGGTTTAACCATACAAACGTCAATGTCGCTTCTCTTCGTTGGCTCTTCGTCAGCATAAGACCCGAATAGCAATATCCCCATGCAACTCTCCTCAAACTCCTTAAAATCCTCCTTTAACTGACTTGCCACTTCCGTCTCCTTGGACTTGAAACTCATTTCTCAGGTCATCTCTTCCAGCACTTCCTTCGCCCTGTCAATTCTTACCTTCTTCTCGCGCACCAGTATTTCCACAACGCGGTCTATCTGCTCACCTTTTGCACCTGCCGATATTGCAACGTTCCGTGCATGTAGCGACATGTGCCCTCGCTGGATACCTTCGGTTGCCAATGCACGCAGCGCAGCGAAATTCTGTGCCAGACCCACCGCAGCGATAATTTCGGCAAGTTCGTTTGCCGTTTTCACGCCAAGTATCTTGAGATTTGTTTTCGCAGTAGGATGAACGGACGTTGCACCACCAACGATACCGACTGCAATTGGCAGTTCAATCGTTCCAACCAGGTCACGGTCTCGGTTCTTTTCCCATCTCGTCAATGGCTGGCATTTCCCGGTGATGCTTGCATACGTATGTGTACCCGCCTCGATCGCCCTGAAATCGTTCCCCGTAGCGATTACAACTGCATCTATGCCATTCATTATACCCTTGTTATGCGTTGCGCATCGGTATGGGTCGGAGTCTGCAAATAAGTATGCACTGATGACGCCATCCACAACTTCCTCGCCGCCGATTGCATCCTTAGCGAAAACCGCCCTTGCACGCGCTAACCTGTGCGTTGCAAGATTAGAAACGATTCTCAAATTCGCTTTTCCACCTGTGAGTTGCTCAATAAATGGCGCAACCGTTTCAACCATCGTGTTTACCGCATTTGCGCCCATTGCATCCTTAACGTTGATAAGTAGATGGACAATCACCATTGGACCTGTGCCTTCGGCGGTGTCAATGACCTTTACCTCGATGTCTTTCGCACCGCCGCCAAGGTTCACAAGCACAGGGTCTTTTTCGTTTGCGAGTGCTAAAATTCTGCGCTTAGTTTCGAGAATGGCAAATTTCGCAGCGAATGGGTCAGAAACATCGGTCAATTGGATTTGCCCGATCATTATAGGTTCCGTGGAACTGGTCAGAAAACCACCTTTATCTCTTGCCATCTTCGCTGCATTGCTTGCTGCTGCGACAACAGAAGGCTCTTCTATCGCCATTGGTATCAGGTAATTATTACCATTAATCATGAAATTAGCAGCAATGCCCATTGGCAGAGGCATTGTACCAACAACGTTTTCTATCATTCTATTTGCTATTTCGCCCAGCGAACCCGTGTTGCCAAGCACGTTTAGCTCCTCTTCCGATAACGCTGCAAAATCTCTTACAATCTCCAATCTCTCCTTGGCACTCAGCTTATAAAATCCCTTTATTTTCGACGTTCTCATTTTAAACCTTTTCTTATGTGGGGCTCCGCCCCACGACCCCGCAAGCCCTGTAAGGGCTTATAGAAAAGCTTTACCAAAAGAACCTTGTTTTTGTTTTCCGCAAACGCTTTTCTTTTTTAAAAGAAAAGGGTTTAGTTATATAAACAGTTATCATTTGTAAGTTTACGAGAAGAAAATGGAAGAAGAAAAAATATCGGTGCGTGAATATCTTTATTCTATTAGATTTTACGTCCTGCTCGTTTCCGTTGTTTTCATTGGCTCCATTATCGTTGGGTATATGGGATTCCTGAGTGAAATATTTAATGTACCTCTGGAGTGGATTCAGCAGCTTAGTGAGAATCTAAAAGATTCTACAGAGCGATACCCCACTTGGATAATTTTTTTGGCTTTCTTTGCCGTGCTATTCCTGAATAACTCGTTCACTTGTTTCCTTGACATCATATTGGGACCGCTGATAGGTATTTTTCCGCTATTTTCCGCGTTTATCAATGGTGGTTTACTCGGCTGGTTTGCAAAAGAGCAGGGGCTGACTATCTTTCTTGCGATAGTGCCACACGGAACATTTGAGATACCCGCCTTTTTGCTCTCAGCCGCGATTGGCTTGAGACTGGGGCGCGAGGTTTTGAAACGGAAAGGAGATAGAGACTTAAAAAAGGAGTTGAGGAATGGTTTGAGGGTGTTCCTCATTCTGATATTGCCACTTCTCTTTATTGCCGCTCTTATTGAATCTGCTTTGATTGTTGCAACACTTTTTCTTTTTTAAAAAAAGAAA
>JAUWNY010000037.1 GCA_030612405.1 Candidatus Methanophagales archaeon
TTTTGATAATCGGACGCAGATGAACGCAGATAATCAGGATTTTAAACTTAATTTTGGCACTAAACCGGAAGTTAAACGTAAGGCATTTGATAATTTGCGGAAATAGTTTTCTGCGTAAATCTGCGTCCTAAATAGGATAGGTAGAAGTTATACTTTATATACCATTAAAAAAGGAGCAAAACTTTTTATGTATAGAAGGTGAAACAATAAAACATGGCGGAAAGAAGAAGGAGACCCTCAATATTTGATCTGATGGAAAAGTACATAGAGCAGATGGTTGATGAAGCGAGCAGAGTGCCTCGGGCACTGCCATTTGAGGCGGAATTCGCGAGAAGGCGAAGGAGAGAACCGGGGGACGTCGAGGACTGGTTAAGGGATCCGTTTGAGGATATGACGCGGAGATTAGAGGAGGAATTGCCAGAGGAGTTCAAGGGTTTTGTAACGGAAGAGGAGACGCCGGAAGGAAAGGTAAGAAGATACGGGCCTTTCATCTACGGTTTCTCCTATACGAAGGAGCCGGGAAAGGAGCCAGAGATAAAAGAGTTCGGGAATATAAGACCTTCGTACAGGAGAATAGAGCCCGTTCCAGGGGGTGAGCGCGAGCCATTGATAGATGTGATGGAGCAGAAGGATTCGTACGAAGTCGTAGCGGAATTGCCCGGTGTCGAGAAAAAGGATATAAAACTGCATACAACCGAAGACTCGCTGGAAATAAGAACGGAAAACGAGAAAAAGTTCTTCAGGGAAATACCTTTCGATATGCCCGTAAAGCCGGAAACTGCAAAGGCAACGTATAAAAACGGCGTGCTCAGCGTGAAGATAACAAAGAAAGAGGGCGAGAAGAAGAAGACCACTATATCGCTGGAGTGAGCGAAGGGAAAGGGCATGGAGGGAAGGCGGTGGAAAGGTGTAGTTAAGACTCTATACTTGATAGTAGTTCCGGAAGTACATGAAGCTGTGACAAAAACTTTTATTTGTATTTACGTATGTTTTGTTTACCATCAATTAACATTGAAAAGATGAAGAGAGGGGTAAAGGGATAAATAAGATGACAATATGTATCGGAGCGATCTGCGATAAATATAAAGCGGCGGTAGTTGCATCTGACAAGATGGTGACTGCCTGGTATCCGCCAATCGAGTTTGAGCACGACACACCAAAAATAGAGGAACTTTCAGACACTTGCGTAGCCCTCACGGCGGGTTCAGCTTTAGCCCATACAGAACTCTTTAGAGAGGTGAAATCGGACCTTGCTACTATCTCCAAGCCGTTGGTTTCACGAATCACCAAGAGCATTAAGGACCGTTTTGTGGAACAAAGAAAAAACAGGGTAGAAGAGCTGTATCTCAAACCAAAGGGAATGACTTTGGAGTCCTTTTATAAGGAGTATGCAGATTCATTACCTGCTGAGATCGTTGTCGGTATACATAAAAAAATAGAAGAGACAGAATATGAATTAGAGATTCTGATTGTAGGATTAGATAATGAAGGTGCGCATATCCATGGTGTTCATGATCCCGGTGTTTCAGACTGTTATGATTCATTAGGATACAATGCTATTGGGTCTGGTGAACTTCATGCCCTTTCAACATTTATGTTAAACAATTATACGCCTAAGAATTCTATAAATCACGCAGTATATTTAGTTTACGAAGCAAAGAGGAATGCAGAAGTATCCCAGGGAGTAGGAAAATCAACGGACATGTGTTTAATAACCGACAATGGAATTAAATACCTTTCAATGGATGAGATGGCAAGACTGAGTGGCATTTATGAAAAAAAGACCAAACCCGAGCGTGAAGAAATAAGTCAGCTAATTAAAGATTTGCCCTTTGGAGATGGTGGAAATGGAATCTAAAAGTAAAAAGGAGGAGGTATTGGTTGTAGAGGATAAAAACTTAAAAAAGACGAAAAACATGAAAAAGAGAACCATAGTCGGTTTAATATCCATAGTAGCAATCGTAGCGGTTGTGATGTTTGCAGGATGTATAGAAGAGGAGGAGAGATCCGTACCTACTCCAACACCAACGATAACCCCCTCGCAGATTGCAACTCTCACCCCACCTCTGGAAACAACTTCTGCAATCGTATCCAAAATAATAGATGGGGACACGATAAAATTGCAAAATGGCGAAAGAGTTAGACTGCTTGGGATTAATACACCAGAAAAGGGGCAACCATATTACGAAGAAGCGACAAATAGATTAAAGGAATTAATTGAAGGGAAAACCATTACGTTAGAAAAAGATATTGAGGATAAGGACCAATATGGCAGATTGCTGAGGCATATTTACATTGATGGTACATTCGTGAACTTGGAAATGGTTAGAGAAGGATATGCTAACGTTTACGTTATCGCTCCAAACGTTAAATATTCAAGCAAGTTTGAAAACGCTGAAGAAGAAGCTAAAAATGCTAAAAGAGGTATATGGCAACCATCCGAAGGCGGTTTATCTAAATGTATCGGCATTCTCTATTTTCATTGGAATGCAGAAGGCAATGACTGCTATAACCTCAACGATGAGTATGTTACCTTTAAAAATACTTGCTCTCAGTCTCTGGATATGACAGGTTGGACGGTTAAAGACGAAGCGAATCATATCTACACTTTTCCTGATTTTAACTTAGCGGGCAGTGCTACGGTTACGTTATATACGGGTGCTGGTATAGACACAACAGCAGAAGTGTATTGGGATAGCAGTGGTCACACATGTAACGCAATATGGAACAATGATGGCGATACGCTTTATTTAAGGGATATAAGTGGCAGTTTAGTAATAAGCTACAGTTATGGTGGATTCGAATAACAGGGGTACCGAATTTTATGAAAAAATCAAAAACCCCAACAAAAAGAAACTCAAATGGGGCTTTACTGATGTTTGCAGTAGTGCCATGCAAACGAACTAACCACAAACTATTATAATATAGTGAGGGTACTATAAGTGATAGAAATGAGTCACATAAACCATGCTTTAGTTGCGAAAACGCACCCGCCGATGTACCTCATGCATAAATATTGGGCTCGGAAACCATCCAATGTCGTAAGGGCGTATATCGAACATTACTCAGAAGCTGGCGACATTATCTTGGACCCATTCTGTGGTAGCGGCCCTACACCAATAGAAGCAATAAAGACCGGTAGAAAAGCGGTTGCAGTTGATCTTGACCCTATGGCAATATTTATTACCGAATGCACTGGAATGCCAGTGGATTTTAAAAAATTTGAAGAATCATTCGATAAAATTAAAGCTGCAGTTAAAGAAGAGATATATGAACTTTATAAGACAAAATGCGAACATTGTGGTAAAGTTGTCAATTATAATGCGGTGATATGGAGAAATGATACTCCGATGGAGATAAGGTATAGCTGCACATGCCAAAAGAATGGGAAAAACTTATGGAAGAACGTTACAGAAGAAGATGCTGAAACTATCGAGAAATTAAAGGATAAGAAGCCATGTTGGTTTCCTGATAACGAATTAATCTGGAATACACGGGTAAACGTTCATAGAGGCATGAAGGTCTCCGATCTCTTCACGAAAAGGAATTTATACGCGCTTTCGCGGATTTTAAATGAGATTGACGGGATAAAGAATAAAAATATAAGAAAGATGATGCTATTCGTCTTTTCCTCTGCTCTGCCTCAAGCGAGTAAATTGGTCTGGGTTTATAGAACTCCAGAACGAAATAGGGATGTTGGCGGATGGGCAACAAGGGGCTATTGGGTGCCCGATGAATATTTTGAGATAAACGCTTGGAATTGCTTTGAAAACCGATTCAAAAAGACATACAGAGGGAAAAAACAATCCAATGAAGAGATACAAGAATACAAAGAGGCAAAATCATTCGGTGATCTAAAAAATGACAAAAACATCCTACTCTTAAACCAATCCTCACTGGACCTGTCAAATATACCCACTAATAGTATTGACTATGTATTTACAGATCCACCTTACGGTGACAGCATTCCATACCTTGAATTGAACTATATGTGGGCATCTTGGCTGAAATTCGATGCCCACTTCGAAGATGAAATTATCATAAGCGACAGCCCGGTAAGGAATAAGAATTTTGTGATGTATGAAAAGATGCTGAGAGCGGCATTTAGGCAGGTGTATCGGGTTTTAAAGCCGGATAGATACCTTACTGTCACATTTCATAGTACTGACATCAAGGTATGGAATTCGATTATCAAGGCTGTGGTAATGGCGGGTTTCGATCTCGAAAAGATTATTTATCAACCGCCTGCACGCCCTTCTGCGAAAGGGCTCTTACACCCTTATGGCAGCGCAGTGGGTGATTATTACATCCGCTTTAGAAAACCAAAGAATGAAAAACTTGTGACGGAAAAAGAGATGGACCTGCAGACCTATGAGAGAGAAGTTATCTCCGCAGCAATGAGGATAATTGGGGAGCGCAGAGAACCAACTATTTATCAACACATCCTGAATGGCATCATGGTTGAATTGAATGGTGGAAGGAACGTGCCCATCGGTGCAAGGAATATAGAAGAAATCCTAAAAGACCATGTTGGGACGGAACTCGAACTCATCCCGATAAAAGATACAAAAGGCAAGGTTATTGGAGAGAAATGGTGGGTCAAAGGCTGGGACCTTTCGCATTTTTCACAACCCGCGCTCACTGACCGTGTAGAACGTGCAGTTATAAATGTATTAGACCATAAGGTGAAAGTATCGCTTGACGATATTCTTCAGGTTATCTTTATGGAATTTCCAAATGCTCTAACACCAGATACTCAAAATGTTAAAGCGGTTTTAGAGGATTATGCAACGAAAACAAAAGATGGAATGTGGATATTAAAACCAGGGTATTCAGAGAAGGAGCGAATTTCACAACATTCAAGAATAATCTACTATCTTGCGCAAATTGGTAAGAAGATAGGATATGAAATATGGATTGGTCAGCGGGAGCAAGGAGAAAGTTATAATCGAACACGATTATCGGATTTGTGTGACCCACTGCCAACGTTTAGATTCATTATATCAGATGACCTCACACTCGATAGAATCAAACAGATTGATGTCATCTGGCACGAAAGCGGGAGGATAAAGTATGTATTTGAAGTGGAGAATACGACAGGAATCACAGATGCCATCATAAGGGGTTCTAACATCAGATCTGCCGCACCGGGTGTAACGCTCGATATAAAGAAGTATATCGTAATTCCGGAATCACGCGAGGCGTTATTAGCTAAGAAAATAGAAGAGCCGATCATAAAAGAGAGTCTAAGAAAAGATGCTTGGTGGTTCATCCGCTATGACGATTTAGAGATGCTTTATAAAAGCATCCGTAGGGGAGTGAGTTCGGCTGATATTGAAAGACTTGGTAGAATGCCTGTGTTAAGAAACCAAGTTCAAAAGAATATTTATGAATTTGAATAGGCTTCAGAAAAAAGCAGTAAGGATGACCCGCAATTTAGAGGCTGTCCTACAATTCAAAATACCAACAAAAAGAAACCCAAATAAGGTTTTGAATCGAAAAATAAGCATCTCAATTCGCAAAATATCTGATTATATGACAAACTCTTAAGCACGGGTATGAGGCTTATACGGGATGAGCGAAGTTTTATAGTTGATAGATTTTAGGGATTTTGTCCCAAATTCTATTTTCATAGACCGAGAACCCTTTCAGCATCCTCTAAAGATATTGTTTTACCCGTTACGTATTCTTTCATAGCTTCGTCTAAATCTGCTTTCTCCTCTTCGTTCAATGCGAAGATGTATTCCGATAACATGTTCTCCATGTTCTTTGTTCTCTTACTCAACCCATCGACATCACGCTTCAAAGCAAGCAGCCCTTCTAACTTATTATTGATTGCCCCCAACATTTGGCGAATCTCTTCACTCAGGGTCTTTCAAACCCCCCTTAAATATTAAATATTTAAATCAGTATATTTAAATCTTCGGTTAAGCTCTGCTCAGGTTCGGGATAAAAAAGACAAAGCGATTTTTTTCCTTACGACTGCATATTTGTCGAAATAACGTTTTGTGGATAAAAGAAGTTCGCCGATAGGCGAATTTGGGCGGAGGTGCATAGCACCGCAGCCTTTTATCCGCTGTTATATGAAGTGGCGTTTTTAAAAAACTCTCTACCTACCAGCAGTAGTCTTTGGCACCGAATAAGTTTCGCCCTCTTCGTATTGGATGTCGACCTTTTCAATATTCGTTGTTAAAGGTTCAATGTATCTTGGCATCCCGGATTCTTTCTCTCTCATTGGGCGTTCTAAGCCGGGGATTTCGTAGCTTATGCTTCCAAATGGTAGTATTTTCAGAGATACTTTAACTTTGGGTTCCATTTGGATGACCTCCCTATTTTTCTTCATGCCATTTACCTCCATAAACTCTCCCCCCAATCCCTATTATTGGAGATTGCCTAACTATTTCTTGCTGAACTAGTTGAGTTATGTTTTGAGAAATCTGTGCCATTAATTGTTGTAGGATCTGTTGGGCTTGTTGAGGAATTTGAGCAGGTTGTATACCCGGAGGAAGCTGTAGGTTTACATTGATGTTGATCTGAGGTGAGGGCGGCACTTTTCGATTTTTCCTTATATCAACATTTGTCTTAAAGATGTGCAATTTTTTGTCACTTTCTATTACAGCTATCGGTAAATTTTCCAAAATCTTATTCTCTTCTTTTGCTACTTCAATCTCGGGATAAATAGGCTCGTTCAATTTTAGAAAATCCTCATATTTTAAATACAATTGCCAGATTACGTTTTCTGTCTTATCATCAGGAAAAATTATAGGGAGTCCAATGTCTTTTGCCTCTTTTCTTCCAATACCATGCCCATGTGAGTATATTTTCTCTGTGAGTGTTTCTATGACACTATTGATTTTCTCCTCATCCATTTTCTCTTTACGGGAAGTTAAAAGTTTTCTTGCTACTAATCGTATATGGGAGTTCTGTCTGTTTACATTGCCCAAAGTCAAAGGGCTAATCTGATTTACTAAGGTCCCGACCACTTGAGCCAAAGCTGACTGGTCATTGATATTTGCTCTTTCTTTAACGAATAAAAGGAAAGAATTAACATCTTCGACAGAGATCTCTTGTTGTGGTAGTGCCCCCTCGCCAATCGTAGCTTTAACCAAAGTAGGATCAATAGGCCCTAATTCCGCTTTTTTACCCATAATTATATTATCGGCACCCAATGAGAGTAGCGTAGCTGCGCTTTGTGCCTTATATGGAACCAAAACGTTAAATTCATCACAGAATTCTCTAAACATACTGGCAATTCTCCAAGGTACGCTTACATCTCCTCCTCTGCTATAAAGAAATAAGTCAATAACTTTGTTTCCCTCACCGAAATCTAAATTTACTAAATGCTCGTATAAAGGTCTGACTACGTCTTCCGCGATTCTTGAACCAAAAGGTTGTCTATCGCCTGTAAAGTAAACAATCACTTTGCTTCCACGTTCCTTTTCTAAATCTCCTATCAATTTTGTACCTATCTGTTTCTGATTATTCATACTATTCTACCTCCTGTAATATAGACCTTTTCCTTTATTAAATTTTAGATTCGCCATTTCATATAACTTAGGTATATCTGCAATACTTCGCATATAACTCCGATTTGGGATTATATCGGCATTGCAGATATCATTCCATTTTAGCGGTATATCCGCAGTACTGCGCATATACATCCATTTTGATGAATTTGCCCCTTTCATCTTTTTATTGTCCCCTTCTCTTTCAAGTCACTATATCCCCTACTTAAGATACGGAGCCTGTGACTATAAAATTTAATACGGTGCCATCCCGCCCGGCGGCATTCCACCACCACCCATCCCGCCTGGAGGTGCTCCCCCAGCCGGCATTGCCTCCTTCTTTGACGCAATCACATCGTCTATCCGGAGTATCATCGTTGCCGCTTCCACTGCGGATTCCACCGATTGTTTCTTTGTCCTCAGCGGCTCTATCACACCACCTTGCCACATATCAACGATTTTACCCGTATAAGCATCCAAACCCGCATTCTTCTCGCCGCGCTCATGCGCCGCTTTCAACTCCACCAACTTGTCTATCGGGTCAAATCCGGAATTTTCAGCCAGCGTTCGGGGTATTATCTCTATCGCCGCTGCGAAATTCTCCACTGCCAATTGCTCTCTCCCTTTTAGTGACGCACTGTATTCCCGCACGCGCATCGCCAGTTCCGTTTCCACGGCACCACCACCTGCAACTGCTTTTCCATCCTCGATTATGCACCCTGTTACCCGCAGCATATCATGTAAAGCGCGCTCAACTTCATCCACCACGTGTTCTGTCCCGCCTCTTATCACAATGGACATCGCATGAGGATTCTCGCACCCCTGTATAAACAGCATCTTATCCTCTGCTATCTTCCTTTCCTCTACCAAACCTGCATGCCCCAAATCGCTTTCGCTTATCTCATCCACGGCAGTTACTATTTTACCCCCGGTAGCTTTTCCCAATTTCTCCATATCGCTTTTCTTCGCCCTTCGTACCGCGATAATGCCCCCCTTCGCAAGATAATGCTGCACGACGTCGTCTATCCCCTTCTGGCATATCACGACGTTCGCACCGCTCTCTTTTATGCGCTCCGCCATCCGGTGCATCGTTCTCTCCTCTTCTTCAAGGAAGCCCTTTAGCTGGTCTGATGACGTTACCTTTACTTCCGCACTCGTCTCTGTCTTCTTCACTTCCAGCGCTGCATTAATCAATGCTATTTTCGCATCCTCTACTTTTCTCGGCATCCCGGGATGCACCACTTCTTTGTCTATTGCCATTCCCTGCACTAACTCGGTCTCTCCTATTCTCCCTCCGACTTTCTTCTCCACGCTTATATTATCCGTATCAACCACCCTTTTACCACCGCGACCCGTTTCCGTTATTGCCTTAACCGCCTTTATCGCAATCTCAGAGAGGAAATCACGATAACTCTCTCCGAATTTACCGGTTATTGCGGTTCGTGCTATTTTCTTCAACTCTTCGTCATTGTCTATGTCTATATCCGTAGCAATTTCCTCCAGCACCTTTCTCGCTCTTTCTGCCGCAAGTCTGTATCCTGATGTGATTACCGATGGATGTATTTTCTGCTCCAATAGCTCCTCAGCCTTCTTTAGCAGTTCTCCACCAATTACAACAGAAGTTTTGGTGCCGTCGCCCGCTACCTCGTCTACCGTTTTCGCAACCTCTATCATCATCTTTGCCGCGGGACTCTCTATGTCCATCTCGTTGAGAATGGTCGCACCGTCGTTTGTTATAACCACGTCACCAAGAGAATCCACAAGCATCTTATCCATCCCTTTCGGACCCAAAGTAGTGCGAACCGCAGAAGCAACTGCCTTCGCCGCATTTATGTTCCTGCTCTGTGCATCTCTTCCCCGTGTTCGCTCAGTCCCTTCTCTCAATACTAATACCGGTATTCCGCCTAACTGTCCTACCATTTTTATATTTCCCTCTCTAACTAACTATACCCTTCTTCCATGTTGAACTATAAGCATACGTTAACTATGCAACGAGAATATAAAAAACACGGGTTCTTCTCTTTTGTACCTTCAGATAGCCAAAACCGAAACCGAAACAGAGAACTCTGGTGCGTGAAGCACGGCGAATCGGGAATAAACAGCGTAGGCAGGGTCCTGGAGGTATCGAGAAAGGGGATAAAGACAAAAGAAGGGCGGGAAAAGGTCGTTCTTAGCGGAATCGTTGCAGACTACACGGCAAAAATCCCCTTCTTTTCGTGGGAAGAGCGAGAAGAGTTCGTGAAGGATAAGATAGTGCAAATAGAGAATGCGTACCTGAAGCGGTGGAACGGACTGCCTACGCTACATATAGGAAAAAACGCGAGTGTGAGCGTAATTGAAAATTATATTGGTTTTCCCAGTTGGACGGTGCTGATGAAGCCTAAAAAGAGGACGATAGAAGAAATACTCAATTGTGAGGGTGCATTTGATGTGATATTAGAGGGAGATATAGTGTCTGTATCGCAGCCCCGGGGGGAAGGAAATAGAAAGAGAATTGTCCTGGATGACGGCACCGGTGCGTTATTTCTGGAATTTGAAGAACAGAAAAAGGAGCAGGAAGCAGATATTTCATTTGGAATGCCTGTTAGGGCAAGGGGGAATGTGGTGGCAGAGGAATCGAAAAACGGTCTTGCATTAAAGTTGATTGCCGAAAAGGTAAAAATTAGCCGTGAAGCGTTTATGATACGTGAACTGAAGAACTTTCTGTCACGGTATACGTGATTGTTTATTTTAGTAAAGTAAAATTCATTTTAGTACACAATTAGAAAGGAGCAGATAGAATGAAAATAAGGCTCAAGCGAACGCTAAAAAGGTATTTCTTCGATACACATCGGGCTTTAACACCTGCGGAGACCCTGGAAGAGGCAGAAAAGCTGAAAGAGAAAGTCGGGATAACAAGAATGGAAGACATTACCGCACTTGATAAGCTCAACATACCTGTCTATTCTGCGAGCAGACCAGAAGCCGAAGAAGGGGCTGTTTCGGTGTATACCGGAAAAGGTCTGACGAGGGAGCAAGCGAGGGTATCGGTAATCATGGAAGCGATAGAGCGGTACTCAGGAGAACTAAAAGCCAGTGATAGAGCGAAATTCCTGTTTGAATCATACGACGAGGAGCGAGGCGAAAGACAAAAAGTGGACCCTGCTTCTCTTATATTGTCCGGGCTTTCTACCATCGGTCCGCGTTCGAAATTAGAATGGTGCGAGGGTTATGACCTGTTAAGAGAGGAAGAAGTTCTTGTTCCTGCGAATGCCGTTTTTCATCCGTACGTATCAAATAGAGGCGAAAGACTGTTTAGAAGTGACACTAACGGTATAGCGTCCGGGAATAACATTGAAGAGGCTATTTTTCACGGGATAACGGAAGTAATAGAGCGAGACGCATTGAGTTATGTGGAATTGAAGAAGAATGCAGGAAAACAGATAGAAATTGATGAAGGCGATGGGATGATATTTGAGTTGAAAGAGCGGTTGGAATCCGCAGGTGTCATTCCTCATTTCTGGTATATTCCGTCAGATACGGGCTTTGCAACGGTTGCATTAGCTTTGGACAACGAATCAAAGGATGCTTCATTGCTCGTTTACGGTGCAGGCACGCACAGCGACCCGCGGATAGCGACAATAAGAGCAATAACGGAGGCGGCACAATCCAGGGTTATGCAAATAGAGAGCATGAGGCGGGATGCGATGAAAGCGACATCAGCAAGACTAATGAGTTATGATGCGATAAAGAAAAGAAACAGGTATTGGTTTGAAGACAAGGGCAATGGCAAAGAAGAAAAGGTGAGGCTGGATGAACTTCCTAAACGGGCGACTGAAACAATAGATGGCGATATAGCGGTTGCACTGGATAAATTGCGGCGGGTTGTTAACCGCGTGATAGTGGTGGACGTAACGAGGGAAGAGATAGGCGTTCCGGTTGTAAGGGCGATTATTCCGGGATTTGAAGTATATGCGAGGAATCCGGAAAGGGTGGGCAGTCGGTATAGATAAATGCGGCACGGTCTAAAAAACAAGTGATTTATCACCGCGGAGAGCGCTGAGGATAGCGGTTTAGCGGTTTGGCGGTTTAGCTAACGAGCTGAACCGCTAATAAACTAAACCTCTAATTCCGTGTGCTCTGCGGTGAAATTTAAGGATTGCATCCTGCATCATGAATCCTGGCTCCCTCACCGCTTACTCGCACTTTACACTCGCCACGTTTACCGGCGCTTCTCCTTTTATTTGTGTTATAACTCGCATCAAGTCCTCCATGGACTCCGCACTACCCTCAGCGCATATAACGACAGAACCCTCGCCTCCTGCCACACCGCCCGCACCTATCGTGAATGCATCTTCAGCACCTAATAGTATCAGTGCCTCTATCTCGGTAATTACCGTGCCATACACGGGCATCAACCCTACGGGCATGCCTACCGATTTGTAAAATCTCCCCTTCCCTACTCGTTTCGCCGCCGCTGTGATGGAATAGGGTATCATTTTCTCGATACCCACAGGAATGATAAAATTCACGCCTCGTGCCATCACGGTTCCAATCGCTGAACCTATCGTGCCCCCAGCGGTATGTGCCAGGAGTATGCCTGCATTTCCGTATGCATCCAACGCATTTGCACCTTTTATGAACACGTCTTCTGCAGATAACTCCTCTATCGCGTTTTCTATGCTCTCCTCACTGCTTACCACGCCATTTTTTATTATTACTTCCTTTTCCCTCTCTTCTTTCGTGACAACGCAAGTGCCCTTGTCCGTTATGACACCTGCCGCGTATCTCTGCTTATCTATCTTATTCGCTCCAGACAACTCACTCAAAATCTCATCGGCTACATAAGCATTTGTAGTCCCCAGCCCTATTATGATGGTGCCCTGTTTCAACGCTCGCTGCACCTCTTCCAACTTCTTTACGCCCTTTGCAATCACCCGTTTCGATTCCGAAGGCGTAAGCGCTATCAGAATTTTTTCCTTTTCTTTTGCCATATTATTCTACTCCTCTCCCTTCCATGTGGTTGTACAATTTAGTTTTAGTAATCGTTTTAAACGTTCATATTTTTTTTATTATCTTCCTTTAAACTTCCGATAAAACCCCCTTTATTCTCGACTTCCCTGGCGGCAGAAAACTCAGTATCTTGTCCTGTGTTGCTATTCGTCCAACCTCCTCTTTATTTTTGCCTTTCGCACCATCAACAAAGAACCGCACAATTTCCTTTGACAACTCGTTTTTTCCCACATCGCCACCAGGTTCGAGTTCCACGAAATTATCCAGCTTGTTCCGTTGCGAATCCGAAGAAGGGCATACAACCAACCTGTTTTCTGCCTTTTCAATGCCTATGCACAGCCCTAACGCCGCTTTGAAATATTTCCTTTTACCTCGCACCACAAAACTCCCTTTCTTTATGTATTCCCCTGACGGCGGTGTCTTACTCACCTGCTCGCCCGTAACGCAATAACACTCGCCTTCGTAGAATCCGTATTTCCACAAATTCGAATAAGAAGCTGCAAACTGGGCTATCTCCTTTAAACCTTCCTCTGAAACTTCTTTACCGCCGGTCTTCGCTATTACCGCCGGTGCGCCCTCCGCCTGCGTATGGAAAAAGAGGTCATCTGCGTCCATATACTTCTTCACAAGTATCTCATTGGAGGTTGCGTCTTTCCCGCCTACTACAAGAAAATTTCCATCTGAAGTCTCGAACCACCTGAATTTTTCATACCATTCTTCTTTTTTCTTTACCCTTTTTCGCTCAGGAATCATGTCCTTTTCTATGCTTATTCCTTTCTCCTTTTCCGCCTTTATCTTCTTTTTCGTCCCCTCTATCGCACGTTCCACTCCTTCCCGCTTCTTCCTGAATATTTTTGCCTTTTCATAATACGCGCCTGCATTCTTATGCAGAGAAACCGAAGTATCGAGTTCAAGTTGAACGTCGGTATCAGGTAGAGTCAAAGTGACAACTTTTCTCGTTTTGCCCATTTCCTGCAAGGTATTTTCTATCTCGGTGTACCGTGCATAGATGAACTCACCCTTATTTATGCTTTCTTCCTCCTTTATTTTGAATTTGCGAAGCGCATCGAGTTGCTCGTTCAAAATCCGTTCGTACTTCCCCACCTCCTTTTCGTATTCGGTTTTCGCTCGTTCTTCCACTTCTTCTGCTATTTGAGCGGTGAAAAAATCATCCGCAGCATCGTTAAAAGAAGGAAAAAACACTTTCTCGTTGGTTTCATAGATGCTCAACTCAAGAGGGAGCACGTCCACTTTTTCTTTGCCTTCCTTTTCCATCACGACATGCGCTTTCAGCTTGGACTTATCGTTTTTTAATATGGGCTCAAATATAGCACGTATTGCCGCATGAATGGCTCTTAGGTCATCCGAACGGAGTCCATCCGCATTCTTTTCTTTCTCTATCCCCGCCTTTTCACACACTTCTTCCGCGTATAATCTGCCTAAACCCAGCTCGGATGCAAGAACCCTGACCACGCTTTTATCCTGTTTGCAAAGCCCCGCCAGTTCCTGCTCGTTCATTTCCAATGGATTTCCTCTTGACGGGGGTCGCTCATACTTCTCACCTACTTTTATTTTCCGTGATGCAAAGGTCTTTCTCCTCAACGGCTGCACGATCTCCCCCTTTTCATCAACAACCACAATGTTCCCCCTTGGAAGCAGCTCGGCGACCAAACTGAGTGTTTTATCCCACCTCTCTATCGTTATCTTCACTATCCGGTCGAAGTCGAGCTGCTGTATTTGAGCAATCCTGCCGCCGCCGAGGTGTTTTCTGAGGTACATCGAGAAGTTAGAAGGCATTCTTGGTGAGGGCCTTTTATATTTAGTGATGTGAATCCGCCTACCTGCTTCGATAATCAAATCAATCCCGCCTTTATCTTTTTGATGAAGTTTTAGCCTTATTTCTTCTTTACCCTGCTGATACGCTTTCACGACTCGTGCTCCTAACAGCTCTTGTAGCTCAGTAACGATAGCTGCTATGTCCACGGTGCTCATTGATTCTTTCATGTCAAACTTTCTTAGGATTAAAGAAAGTTTGAACAAAGAAAAAGGTTTTTCTTGGAAAATTGATCAAAACAAATTAATTAGCCGGTGTATTGAATTCTGATTGTTTCTTTGATAACAACGTATCAAAAGTTGGAAAGGAAATGAGGGGTAACTTATATATATAACCACCTACTATCTAAGAATTGTAGCTTGTATGCCATGGTCGTCGGTGGTATGGCGCAATGACATAAAAGCGACAATAAAAAAGAAGGAGGTGAGAAAAAAAAGATGGTAGAAATAATAGAAATAATACAAGCAAGCTTTGCAGATGCCATTGGAGCAACAGTCGGGTATTTACCTAAAATAATTGTTGCGGCAATCATCCTGATAGTAGGATTGTTTGCAGGTCGTATCCTGGGGAAGGTCATCTCCAAAGTGCTCGATAAGATAGGTGTGGACGAGGCAGTTGACAAAACTGCTATCGGTGATACAATCAAGAAATCAGGCTTGACCACAGTAGGATTCTTTGGTGCACTGGTTAGGTGGTTCATATACCTAATTTTCATCATGGCAGCCGTAAATGTGTTGGACATCCCGATGTTCACAAGCCTCATGCATCAGGTCGTCCTGTACGTTCCGCATCTGATTTTAGGCATCGCGGTGTTAGTAGCAGGTCTGATAGCGGCTGATTTCGTCATGGATAAGTTGGGAGAACAGTTAATAGCCAAGGAAGTTGAATTCGCTGACACGATAACAGGGGTGTTGAGAGCAATCTTCTACATGGTGGTGATCGTATTTGCATTGGACCAGTTACTCATCGAGACGACAATCATATACACTTTCCTCGTTCCGTTGGCATGGGGAATTGCAGCAGGCATTGCAATCGCTATGGGAATCGCATTAGGGTGGGGACTTAAAGACGTCGCTGCGGACTACGTAAAAGAGAAGCTGCAAGAGAAAAAGGAGGGTAAATAATCGCATAAGTTACGAATACGGAGGGGGAACGATTCCTTGTTATCCCGGTATCCCCTCCATCTTTTCTTTTTTTCTGGCGTTATTCGGCTTCTCAGGAAGGTTTAAGAAACCCGCTTCACCATAAACGGACCTTCACGCTCGTAGCCAAACCGCTCATAATATTCTCGCACGCCTATCCCGCTCATCACTGCTATTTTCCTGTATTCCTTATCAACTGCTATCTCCTCCGCTTTGTTCAACAAACGTGCTCCATATCCACGATGCTGCCAGCTATTCCCTTTTCTTTCGCCTAAACCCACTAATTCGCCATACACGTGCAAATCACGAACCAGAGTAGCACCTCGCAACTCTTCCCTGTGTGGGTCGCACGGCAACCTCAGCCTTAAAAGCGCTATTAAAATGTCCTTCTCCACGTCTTCGTAAGAGAGGAAATATTCTGTGCCTCCACATGCCTCGTAGCTCTCCGATAAAAACGTTATATTGCTATTGTCCGCGACTCTGCCCTCTAACCGGGAAAGTCCTGCCTCCCGGCATCTCACACACCGGCATTGATAACCCATCTCGTGCAGCCTTTCCTGCGCTAATTGCCTCAGATTGCTCTTCTTCACTCCTGCTTCTATGAACTGCGCTGGAATGTCCCGCTGTATTCGTTGTATTCTCACCCATCTTGGAATCATTCTTTTGGCATAAGTGATTATCTCTATCGCTCCTTCCTCATAAATCGGCTCATAATCCCCGTTTTTCCACATTTCGTATAGTTTCGTCCCTTCGACCACCAGCGTAGGATATATCTTCAAATAGTCTGGCTTGAAGTCCGCATCACGGAAGATACGTTCAAACATCTTTTTGTCGTCTTCGATAGTCGAACCCGGTAAGCCGAGCATAACGTGAAAGCCTACCTTTAACGCACTGTCCCGCACCTTTCTGTTCGCCTCTATCGAATCTTCTACCGAATGCCCCCGCTCTATGTTATCCAAAATCGTGTTAGCAACATGCTGCACACCTAATTCGACTTTTGTAGCACCCATCTCCAGCATCGAGTCTATCTGTTCCCTCTTCGCATAATCGGGTCTCGTCTCGAAAGTAATGCCCGTGTTTCTTATCTCTCGACCTCGCTGCTCACCAAATTCACGCATCGCATCCAAACACCTGTCCACGAACCATCTCTGATAATCCAGCGGTCTCGCGGTTAGCGTGCCACCCATCAGTATCAAATCAACCTTCTCGAAATCGTGACCTATTTCCTCAAGTTGATGTAACCTCACTTTTACTTGCTTGTATGGGTCGAAAACCTGCTGAGCAGCGCGAGCGGCAGCGGGTTCCTTGCCTACATAACTCTGTGGCGACTCGAAATCCGAGCATGGACCACCCGGGCACATTATGCACTTTCCATGTGGGCAGGGATATGGAGAAGTCATTACGGCAACCGGGGCAACACCGGAAGCCGTTCTCATTCTCTTACGTTTTAATCTCTCTTTTAGTTTCGATTCATCCACGGCTGATTTCAGTACATCCGAATTCCTCGGAATGCTGTGCAATCCATATTTACCACTTATCTCTTTCTTTAACTTATTTATGCTCTCTGCTCTGGTTATCCCGGTTTCCGCCATAACCTCTGCTATTTCTTTGCATACCAATTCATAGTTTCTCTGTTCTGCATCAGATTTCTCAACCCTGTTCTCAACCTCAAGCGCAACCCCTGTCATTTTATCTCACACATATCCACTCGGTTCTTCTGCCTCCTGCTCTCGCCTCTGCCCCTGCCACTGTTCTTGCATCTCTTCTATTATTTTACCCTCTGCCACCCCCCTTTCTTCTAAATCCGATGTATCTAC
>JAUWNY010000169.1 GCA_030612405.1 Candidatus Methanophagales archaeon
CTGTCATACATTATCTATTCTCAAGTTCTTTGCACAATGAATAATGGGATGCCCATGAGCTCAAAACTCTTTTCAGTGACAAGCTCAGATTGGTTAAAAAGGGATATTTCTTGGATTATAATCATGTTATCGCAATGCCCAAGAAACATCTTTATTAAAATTAATGCTAATATGACATTGTCAAATTAATTTACGTGATGTATTATATCCTTAAAAATCTTTTGTTTTCTCGGAATTTATTCCGATGGTGGCGAGGTTGGGGCTTATGAGCAAATACAGAAAGTTATTCCACCCCATCACCCGTGATAAGAAACTCGCATGACGTGTCTTCAGGCATAGACCGATGTTTCTTTAAGACGGCTCTTCTTTTACCTCGCCCCTCTGCTGTCTTCTCAAGCTGCACGATTACCTTAGAGAGATGCTCGAGCGCATATCCCCCGGAAGGTCGTAAATTCCCAGCCTCAATGTCCATATACACCTGATTCGTTATTATGACTGCAAGGTCATATCTGCGAGCGAGTTCCAAAAGATGCATTATTTGGTTTGCCAGTACTCTTCTCAGGTAGATGCTCCTTTCCTCGTCCAGCTCCAACCGGTAGAACAGAGTGGCGGAATCGAGGATTACGAGTGCAACCCCACTTTCACCTTCCTTTTCCTTTATTAGCTCCTCAATCTCGTCTACGCATGACGTTTGCTGTTCGAAACTATGCGGCTCGTAGATTGTAATCCTCTGCGCTATGCGTTCTACAGTTTCTGAAGTTTCATTTGTGTTTGTATTAGCATTAGCTATTTGTAAGAATCTCTCAGGAGAAAAGCCTTCGCTGTCTATAAAAATCACCGTTTTACCCTTTCTTGCGCATTCTACCGCCGTCTGGAGACAGATGTTGGTTTTTCCGCTGCCCGCCTCGCCGTATAACTGGGTAACGGTGCCGGACTCAAAGCCACCACCTAACAGCTCATCTATGCTCTTGCATCCGGCGCTATATTTCGTAGGGAGTTGCATAACAAACTTTCTTTTTAAAAGAAAGTTTGATCAAAGAAAAGCTTTACCAACAACTTTTTTACCTTTGTGGGGCAGAGCCCCACGACCCCGCAAGCCCTGTAATGGCTTAGTAAAGACCTTGACTAACAACCTTTCTTAAAAAGAAAGCTTTACCAAAGAAACAAGTCTTTTTTTCTTTTAGCACAAACCTTTTCTTAGAAAGAAAAGCTTTACCAAAAGAACTATACTTTCTTAGCACAGGTTCTTTCTTTAGAAAGAAAGTGTTTTGTAAAAAGAAAAAGTGTGTTTACAGAATTAAAAACATTGCAAACAGGAGGCAGAATACACCTACCACGTCTGTTAAGCTGGTTATTAGCGGTATAGTATCGTTATCCGGGTCCAGTCCAAATCTAAAAGATAGAATTGCGATATAATAAGAAGCGAAATTAAGAAAAGTTGTGCATAGAACACCGCCTAAAAGCGAGATAGACAGCATTTCAAATATGCTCGGGCGGGATATGCCAAGAATGATGCTCGCAGCGTAGGTCAATACACCGACAAATAGAAATACGCAGATGGAAAAGAGATATATCACGGCGAAATTAGAGGCTACAAGCTTATCAGGAACTCGTTGTGGCTTTATTGTGCCGATATGCAGCATGGAAGAAAGACGAGCGCTTAATATACCGCCTAACGCATTGCTTTCGCCCAAAAAAGGTGGAATGATGATTAAAATAGCGGGGATGGCAATTAAACTCTTTAACTGTAGGTCTAATGTTATCCCGGCGAATGTGCAGAGAATACCGCAGAGGAAAAGCATCGGGATGCTTTCTATGAGAATACGTCTTATGGCGCTGTCGTTGGATTTCAGACCTTTTACGATGCATAAAACCGCCACAAAAACGAATAACGTTGAAAGTATCGTTACAAATGCATCAGGCGATTTTTGCAGCAGAACAGCAGCCAGAAACAAGGTGGGTATGGTTATCATGTCGCCAGCAGAGGTTATTATGGGCGATGAGATGTTATCAAGATTCCAGTTTCTGCGGTAGCCGATGATGGATACGACGATTGCAACACCGAGTAAAGTGATTCCTGAGATTAAACCCCCGATTACCGAAATGAGAATGAATCCATAAACAGAAATACTCGACATCCCAAATGCATTTGCCATTAATTTCGCTAATACGCCGAGAATAACGGAAAGAATCATCGTTAGCAGCAAAGACGCATAGACGTTCTGGTACAACACATTTCCCTTTTTCAGCGTAGTAGAGAAAAGACCGAGATGCATGGACGTTCCTAATCGAGAGACAAGCGCACTGTAAACGTTACCACGCATGGCAATTGCAGGCGGAATAAGTATCATAAGACCGGGTAGTAGTTGCAGCATATCGGTCATCAAACTCAGCCCAATTCCCGCCAGAAGACCGGTGAAAGAACAAAACAGGAGCGAGAAGGGGGCTTGTCGGAACAGGTCGGAGAAGTCGTGAAAAAAGTGCTTGAGATTCGGGATTTTTTTTTTGATGTTAAAACCGATAGCAGGGGTCGTTTGGACGAGCGAAACAATAAGGGACGAGCCCGTGCCTGTACCTGTGCTCCCAGATGCGGCTTTCTTTTGCCGTTTTCGCATCCTTATCCTCATACTCAGTCTCGTACTCATCCTCATACGTTCCTCTACCCCCTTTCTTGTGCCAAAAGCTGCCTTTGTCTTTGTATTTACCCGTGGTCATACCTATGCTGCTTATCCGTCCCAAACTCGGGTTATTAGAGCTATTCGGCGGGTCGGGTTCAGATTCAGCTTCGCTTTCGTTATCTCTTCCTTGCATGGGCATCTTGAATTTGTTACTTTTTTGTTATTTTACTCCCTTCCTTTATAAATACAGATAGTAAAATGACGGCAGAAGAGAAGAATCTGGATGCGATACGGAAAAGGATAGATGAAATAGACGATACAATTGCAGATTTACTTATCCGCAGGATGCAATATGCAAAGCAGGCGAAGAAAGCGAAAATGCAGATGAATAAGCCCGTTGTGGACAGGCAAAGAGAAGAAGAGGTAATAGATAAATGGCGTGAACGTGCACGGAAGAACAGAGGAAGCGAAGGGCTGCTTGAGTTGAGCGAGGAAATGATGCAGAAAATGGCTGCACTTCTGATTGAATATACGGTCGAAAAGGAACAGGAAGAAGGAACGCCATGATGGTCCACGTCCGCACGACAAAGGGGTTCATGATAACAATAAGGAATTTTGAAATGCCCGACATCAGGAGAGTGGCAGAGATAGAGGAACAAACGTCTCTGGACGGCGATGCGGGCATGTATCTGGACTTATACGAGGGATGGCCCGAAGGTTTTCTGGTTGCGGAGAAAGGGGGGGAGATAATAGCTTTCGAAGTGGTAGTATTAACGCCAGAAGGCGAAGGGCGGATATTTGCACTTGCGGTTGATTCGCGATACCGAGGAAGAGGAGTGGGGCGGGCATTATTGAAAGCCGCTTTTAGTACGTTGAGGAGGAGAAAGATAGGGTATGTGGTGTTGGAGGTGCGGGTAAGCAATCAGATAGCACAGAGATTGTATAGAAGTATGGGATTTTTTGAAATAGGTTTTATTCCGCTTTATTACAAAGATGGAGAAGGGGCGATGGTAATGAGGAAGGTGTTGTGAGGAACAGTGAGTGCGAAATGCTAAACGTAAAACCACTGGCGTTTGATAGTTTTGGTGTGAGGTCTATGGCGACGTTTGTGGAGACCGATGACGTGGCGGTGTTAATAGACCCCAGCGTTTCGTTAGCACCGAAGAGATATAAGTTACCACCACATCCGATAGAGGACCAAAGGATGAGCGAGACGTGGGCAGACATAAAAGAGCATACCGCTCGAAGTGACGTCCTTGTGGTTACGCATTACCACTACGACCATCACAACCCCGAAGAGCCCGATATATACAAGGACAAGATTGTTTACTTGAAACATCCGAAGGAGAAGATAAACAAAAGCCAGGAGAAACGAGCTTCTTATTTCCTGGATAAGTTAAAGGGGATACCGAAATCCATAGATACCGCAGATGGGAAGGAATTCGAGCATGGCTCCACGGACATAAAATTCTCGTCTCCCGTTTATCACGGCACAAATCCCAGGCTGGGGTATGTGGTGGAGGTAAGCATCGCGTGCGGTGGTGAGAAACTGGTTTTTACAAGTGACGTTGAGGGTCCTTCCGTGGATGCGCAGGTGGAATTCATCGTTCAAGAAAATCCCGACATCGTGATATTAGACGGCCCAATGACGTATATGCTTGGTTTCAGGTATTCGAGGAAGAGTTTGGCGTTGTCCATAGAGAATATGAAGAGGGTAATAAAAGAGACCGCGGTAAAAACCATCCTGGTAGACCATCATTTCATGCGCGACCTGAAATACAAGGAGCGAATCGCAGAGGTGTATGAATACGCAGCGGAAAAGGAAGTGAAGGTGACGTCGGCGGCGGAATAT
>JAUWNY010000092.1 GCA_030612405.1 Candidatus Methanophagales archaeon
TCTCCCGACATATATATTCCAGTAGAAATCGAGGTATAATAAAACTTTTGTGTATGTATGGAATCTGTCAAAAATGATAGCATTATCGATGATCCGGCATATTTGCAATTTTTGAGTTACCCTTTAATTTGAAGAGGATACCTTTTTTCTTTAAAACTTTTAAGGAATGAATAGTATTTCATCATAGAAAGATGGCAGGGAGTTTATGTAATAATGAGTGAAACCAACTTTACAGAAAAAGTATTGAAAGCATTTAGGAATATAATCAATGAAATAGAAAAGGGTTCGTCAGAGTTTGAGGTCAGAAGAACATTTGATGAATTGTTTTTAAGGTCGGTTTTGGGATACGAAAGAAGAGACATCAAATGGGAGAAGAAGAGAGCGGATTTGACAATTGTAGATGAAAACGATTTTGCTGTCGTAAAGATAGAAACGAAAAGACCTACGGAGGATATAGATAAAGCAGAACACGTGGAACAGGCATTTAAGTACGAAGAAGAAACCACAAAATACATAGGCTTGACCAACTTCCTGAGATTAAAGCTATGGGAAATCAAGAAGGCGGGAAGCGAGTTAAGGGTTGATGTTGATTTTTCCAGAATCTTAGAGCAAAAGAAGTCAGTAGAGCAATTATCAAGTGAAGAAAAGGCGCAGATTTTGTTTCTGAGTAATTTAGCGAAGGAGTCGCTTTTTGACACCAGCAGGTATGAACGATTTGACGAGACCTATGCGAGGATAGACATAACAAAAGAAGCGGGATTCCAGAAACTCCTTGACAGGCTGAATTACATTGCAAACGATTTACTTCTCGGCTATACTTTGCGGACTTTTGAGGAATACAAGAAGGGCTACGGCAAATATCAAACGGAATTGAGCAGGGTTGAAAGCGAGATGCGGAACAGCGAAGAGGGAAGTGAGTTGAGCTATGGATTGCTAAAATACAGGCAGAAGTTGGAAGAAGAATATAAGAAATACGGGTCATTTTCGGGTTTCTGGCTGTGGAAAGAGTATTCAGGGAAGAAAGATATTGTGGATGAGGAAGTGAAGGAGATATTCTGCAAGGAAAGCATTTACGTGTTGCTGAACAAACTTCTGTTCATCAGAATAGGCGAGGATAAGACTTTATTGCCGAAGAACATTTCCAATGGCGGTATAGAAGTTTTGAGGGAAAGGACGATACACGAAGATATTGTTTATAAGCAGGTTCTGGAGTGGGCATTTACCGAGGCGCACTATTTGTATCCTCATTTCTATGAGACTGGCATTTTGGATTGGTTTAGAACCGGTGATGGAGAACTGAACCAGATATTGAACAAAGTTTTATGGACTCTGAACCAGTTTGACTTCATGCATGTAGATAGAGACATTTTAGGTAATTTGTATGAGAAATATTTGCCGGGCGGCGAGAGGAAAAGGTTAGGGGAATTTTATACTCCCGTTGAGGTGATACGGTATATTCTGACTGCGGTTGGCTGTACTTACAGTTACGAAATCGAAACGAAGGACTTACTTGACCCTGCGTGTGGTTCTGGCGGGTTTTTAGTTGAGGCGACGAGGAGATTGACCAGCAGGTTTTTGATGAAGTTTGGCAAGGCGAACAAGGAAGAATTGAGAGACCCGAAGAACTGGAAGGAAATTGTGGGAAGATTAACGCCGGAAGAAGCGAAAATAATTCTTGAGGCAATTAAAGAGCATATTTATGGGCTGGACATTAACCCTTTTGCATGCCATATTGCAGAGATGAATATGCTTTTTCAGGTGGTGGATTTGTATCAGAAGGTCAGGGAGGCGGATAAAAGCTATAAGCTCGGTAGGTTTAAAATCTATCAAACGGATTCGTTGGAACTGCCGAGGCAAAAGCAGTTGCTGGATTACACTCATGCGGGATTTCTGGAAGAACAGGCGGAGATTGATGAGATAAAGAACAAGAAGTTTGATTTTGTGGTTGGGAATCCACCATACGTGAGGGTGCAGTTGCTGGACTACAATCTAAGGAAGGTATATAAAGACTTATATGACACAGCGTATAAACAATTCGATTTATATGTAATCTTCTTAGAAAGAGGTCTTAAATGGTTGAAAGAAAACTCCAAGTTGGGGTTTATTAATCCAAATCTCTTTTTGAACAGGGATTATGGGTCAGAGTTAAGGAAATTCTTACTGAAGGATTATAGCATTTTACAAATAATTGATTTTGGAGATTCTGGGGTGTTTAAAGATGTGACAAATTATCCTTGCATCCTAGTTGTTCAGAAAAGAAAAGCACGTGAAGACCATGAGATAAAGACCATTATAATCAATAAGCCAAAGGATAGGATTCTTTATGACGTTCAAAAGAAGTATTTTCAAAGCTCTTATCGAAATGAGTTCTTCAACATGTTTGATGTTGAACAGAAAACATTGGGAGAACAGCAGTGGAAACTTATGCCCTTAGAGTCAATTAAAATCTTAAATAAAATAACGGCTGCTACAAATAAAACTTTAAAAGAGGTTTCGGAGAGAATATACGAAGGTTTTATCACAGGTGCAAATGATGTTTATTTTGTCACTAAAAATAAAGCAAAGAGTTTGGGATTGGAAAGTGACATTTTAAAGCCGTGTCCAAAAGGAAGAAATGTAAAAAAGTGGTTTTTTTCTTGCGATAATAGGTGTACCTTATATCCTTATTCTAAAATTGATGGAAGAGGCAAGTTGATTCTTGATTTAGATTCTAAATATCCAAACGTAATGAGTTATCTTAAAGAGAATGAGAGAAAGCTTAAGGATAGATATTGCGTAAAAGAGAGGGGATACGAATGGTATGAGTATCATGATGCAGCCAATATTGCATGGTTTAACCAGCCAAAGATCATAACACCCAATTTATCTACGGAAAATAATTTTGCGTTTGATGAAGAAGGTGTATTTTTAGACCATGATTGCTACGGAGTCATACTAAAAGATAAAAACAGAAATAACTATTTATATGTTCTTGGACTTCTGAACTCTCATCTTTTGGAGTTTTACTTAAAACAAATCAGTCCCTACGCTTCCGGAAAGTATTATAGGTATATGACAGGCTATCTTGAGAAACTACCGATAAAACGTCCAGAAACGGAAGAAGAGAAGCGAATAGCAGAGCAAATCGTAAAGAAAGTGGATGAGATTCTTGAATTGAACAGGAAATTGGGCATTGATATGGATGATATGCTCAAAGATCAGGAAACAGAAAAGTTGTATATCCCTGCCTCTTTTTCGATAAGAGATGATGCACGATTCGAGAAAATAGAAGCTAAGGCAAATAAAATATTTATCAATTCTGAGGATTACATAGAAATCAAGGATAAGAAAATCAGGGATTTTGTTGCTGTTTATCTCAACTCCATTGTGGATAAACTGAGTAAATCGAAGGATGCTAAGGGTTTGATTTATAATATCGAGGTTCCAAAATCGGATGATATTTTGAACGAAATTGTAAGAAAGGATAAAACAAAAATCGAAGAGGAGATAAGGAAGTTGGAGGAAGAAATTAACGGGTTGGTTTTTGAGATTTATGGGGTTACGGTGGGGGGGATAAAAATTATAGAAGCGGAGGTGGGCAGTTGAAAGGGTATGTTGCTAAGTAAAAGACATTTTGCAAACGCTCAAAACAGGATACACAATCGGCTTTGGGACTTCAAAGACAAAAATATTTATAAAGATATAGAGCATGGATAGAAATTATAATAATGAGGGAATAAAAGATTCGTCGGAGCGATGCACATGCGAAGGGAGTTGGGAAATAAGAAGTTGGGCGAAAAATTCACATGGCTAAACTAATGGAGGGATATTTTCATGGATATGTTCTTTTGGGACACCTACCGAGAAAATGAAATAAACGAGAAGATAAAGTATTGGGTGGATTTATGGGAAGATCTGATAAGCAATTTTAACAAGAACCAGTATGGATTGACATTTATAAACCCCCATCTTATTCTTAGAGATATTATTGACGAGATTGAAGATAACAAACTAAAAAATAAAGAAAATAAAAATTATTATAATGAACAGCTCGATCATATTATAAAATCTGATTTAGTAATCAAAAACGCATTTCTTACTGATTTTTCTCTAATTAAAAGAGAATTAAATAGTCATAGAATTTTCTATCTTCTCCAGCTTTGTAAAAGTGTTAAAAAGATATTTGAACAGGGGAATTATTTTAAAGAGTCTCTGGCAACTCTAAAAAATATACTCTTCGATCCATCATTTAAACAAGAAGATAAAGATGCAATTAAACTCCTCTGTCAAAATCTCATTCTCGAATTTGTCTTAAAGAGATATAGTCTTAAAACAATAGAAAAATTCCCAAGAAATCTCTTTGATAAGTACCACTTTCAAGATAAAACACTGATTACCAATTTTCCACATAAAGTAAGCGGGAAAGAATATCGTAAAGGCGAATTGTTCGATGAAGATGCTTTTAATAGAGATGTCAAATTGGAAATCGATTCTCTTTCCATCCTGCAAAGAATAGAAAGACTCGAAGATTATTATAATGCACAAAGTGAAGTTCGGTACTTTATATTTCAGGTTGAGGGTATAAAGGGAGATGTTGATATTCAAATTGGGGACGTTAATTTCTATTCTCCAGACATTAAAAGGTATATAAAAAAGAATCTTTCTTCCAAGTTTGATTCAGAATTATTTCGTAGCGACAGCGAGCACCACTTCATAAATGCAGCAGTTAAAATGCATGTTATTGATCAGGAAGCTGCGAAACTAACAGCTATTGAGATGATTCAAAAATCTCTTGATTTACTACGCTGCTTTTTTGTTCCAAAGACAACTTTCGATATTTTGCAGGAGGAGTATTTAATAGTAGACGAAAATGGCAGAGAAGTTGGCTCTAGTTATTCTTTGTCTCACAGGGTCCTGTGGTACAAATGGCATGATTCTCTTAATTTGAAAGAACATACTAATAATCTCACAGAGGTTATCGGTTCAGACCTCTTAGAAAAAACAAAGGATTTTCTTTTTAAGCCGATTGATAAACAATCAAATATCGAACAGAGAATCACTCGCTCATTGCATTGGTATCGAAAAGCAGAAGAAACCGATAATTTAGAAGACCGACTTTTAAATTACTGGATTGTTATAGAAAACATTATGTGTCGTGAAAGAACTGATGCCAACTTAATTCTCCCAAAAAGTAAAAGGGAGACAGAATTTATATTAGCCAAAGAACTTGTTCCACCGATTCAAATTTCTCAGTTTGTTTATCGTGTTGGTTGGGAACTTTATTGGTATCTCCATGACCTTTTACATAGCTCACAAAATGGTCGAAAATTACTTACTCTCCCGAAAGAGTTGGTAGAACAATGTAATCTAGATCCAAAAGAAGATACCAAAATTTATCTTCAGCCTTTCATTGAGAATCTCAAAAATATTTGTAATGAGGTGGATCGTATTATCATCAAGAAAAAAGTAGAGTTTACTGATATGTTTTATTCTGACAATTCCTTTGCAAAAAAACAAATAGAAGTATATACGCAGTCCGTTAAAGATGATATACTATTAATCTACCGCTACCGAAACAAAATCGTTCATAAAGCACACTATGACAAGATAATTCTTCCGCATTATGTTGAAAAAGCTCGAAAGTACGCTGGCGATCTTCTTAGAACAGTAATGCATGAGTATTCGTTAGAACCAAAACTTAGTGTAGAAGAGATACTTATCGGAGAACTTGCTAAAGTGAATAGAATTATTGAAAAGTTAGATAAAAATGTTAAAATCGACTTTTTAGATTTTGAAGTTTAGAAGTTAAGCTAAAAAGAAGTTTTAATAAACGAACAAGTTTAGTTATCTATATCCAAAAGCTACAAAAAAGAGGTGAACAAATGAGCAAATTTACACTTAAGGAACTTGCAAAGAAGGTATTAAAAGAAGAAAGAACGCCTCTTACAGCAGAAGAAATCTGGAAAATCGGAAAACAAAAAGGGTATGACAAACTTGGAGATTTTAAAGGCAAAACTCCTTGGAGAGTAATTGGAGCAAAAATATACGTGGACATTAAAGATAACAAACGTTCTCCTTTTATTAGAATAGATTCCAAACCGAGAAAGTTTTTCCTGAGAGAATTAGCAAGCGAAGAAGATTTAAGAAAAATAGAAGAAAAAGAGAAAGCAAAGGTGGAAATACCAGCCGAAACAAAATATTCCGAAAAGGATTTACACCCTTTCTTAACATATTTTGCTTATGCCTACTTGGGAGTGTATACCAAAACAATAAGTCATGAAAAATCGAGCAAGAAAAGCTATGCACAATGGTTACATCCCGATTTGGTAGGGGCATATTTCCCAATTGACGAATGGAAAGACGAAGTTATAGATTTTGCTAAGGAAATAGGAACTAAACTTATCAGGTTGTATTCTTTCGAGCTGAAAAAGGAATTAACTTTTTCAAACCTGAGGGAGTCATTCTTTCAAACGGTTTCTAACTCATCCTGGGCAAATGAGGGGTATCTTGTTGCAGCGAAAATATCTCAAAACGATGATTTTCGATCCGAACTGGAAAGGCTGTCCGCTTCATTCGGGATAGGAATAATAAAAATTGATATAGAAGATCCAGATTCATCAGAAATTCTATTCCCTGCGAGATTCAAGAGCGAGTTGGATTGGGACACCATCAATAAACTGAGCGGGGAAAACGGTGATTTTAAGGACTTCGTAAAAAGGATAAAAATTGACATTTCCAGTAAAGAGGTGAGAAAAGAGAGATACGATAAGGTCTTTGAAATAGAGAAATTAAAGGAGAGTATCAAGAAATGAGATTCGGTGGTCATCAGATAAGAGCAAAGTTATGACCACAAAGAAAAAAGAAGAAGAACACACATAATAAAGGTTTACTGCGCTAAATGTCAAACTTTACTCTACAAGTACCAAAAAACAGGTCTCGGGTCGCTGCTAAAATGCTACAAAGACCGGATAGCCGAAGATTACACACGAGGCGATTTAAAATGCCCGAAGTGTGACGAAACTTTTGCCAGAGAAGCGGTGTATCATGGAAAGCCCGCCAACAAAATTATCAGGGGTAAAGTAGTCAAAATACACCTATTCTCTTCTATTTTGCGTTTTTCAACTTGCATTCTGCATTTTGCAATCAAATGCTCGAAATCCACGAGATTTTGAGCAATTTATATCTATTCCTTTTTAACGATTACAGCGTTTGAGAACGCAATGTCCAAATTTGCTGTGTATTTCTCTCTCAAAAAAGGTTCGTTTAGTGCATGAACTTTTTCGCTTAACTCAGTAGAGTAATCGATAAAATTCTGTAAATCGCTAAAAGAGTCAAAATCAAAGCGCAAATTAAGACTGAAGCCATTACCCTTTTTCCACAGGGATTTTAGAATGTGTATCTGACCATTATAATTTTCTACGTGCACATAAGGATTAGTTATTTTAAATTTCATCACTCTATCGTGAATGTCATCACTTCCGTTTCCCCCATCAATATTGCTGGTCAGTTCTTCTAATTTCGTAGCGCATCCCGATAGCAAATCATTTATTTCCGGCGTTACACTACGGCTGCCAGTCCTAAGCTCGCCCATCACGTCTTCTATGGGTCGGTATAATTGCTCCGTGTTCACGATTTCATCCACTTTTTCTTTTCCTTCCCCTATTTCCATTTTTCCCCATTCACTCCCTCTTTATTTCACAAAGCGATTCCTCGCTCTAATATGCGCAGTTCATTACCATTAGTTATTTTTGCTTTACTTATGTAGCAATATCCTAATTATTACTTTTAAAACCCTTCGTAATAGCTAAATTTTTTATAAATCATTCACAAATTGTATTAATAATGTTTAAAATAAAAATAGGTATATTGTTCATCCTCAGAGGAAATTTTCATCGCCATTATATTGACGTTAGCATCGAATGTGCTCAACCATAAGTATTGTTATTCCAAACTCTCGGATTTTCTGTATCAGTGAGATTGCATCATTGCTCTCTTCCGGATTTAACCCAGTCGTTACCTCATCCAGCAGGAGCAGTTTCGGGTCGGTTGCAAGTGCTCTCGCAAGTTGTACCCGCTTAAGCTCGACAACGTTAAGGTTTTTCACAGGGTAATTTTTCTTATCCAACGGATAGCCCACGAATTCAAGATTCTTTTCTACCTTGTCCCTGGCTTCCACGAAGCTGATTTTCCCGGAGTTACCGAACAACGCACCTACAAGGACGTTTTGAAATGCGGAGAGTTCAGGAAACGAGTGTACAAGCTGGAATGTCTTAGCAATCCCCAGCTTACATACTTTATTGGGGCTCAGGTTTGTTATATCCCGTCCGTCGAATACGATAGAACCCGAGCTGGGGGAATAGACGCCACTGACGACGTTAAGGAGCGTTGATTTTCCCGCGCCGTTCGGCCCCACAAGACCGACTATCGCTCCCTTCTTTATTCTAAAGCTTACGTCCTTAACAGCGGTTATGCTGCCAAAGTGCTTGCTTACTTTTTTTATGGAGAGCATTGGTCATCACGTCTGTGTTATAACTATAAAAAACCTGCGTATTTTTCCTTTAACCAATGCTTATGTTCGGTTCAACCATTTTCACCATCTTTTCCCTTTGTAAATAAGAAAATCCTCGCCTGTCGCCCTGAATAAAATTTGACATATGATGGTCAGAGCGACCAACACTGCCATTATTCAAAACACTCATTTTTTACCCCCTGACTTTTATAATGGACGACATGTCTATAAATACAAAACCTATAGTTTTTTATCGTATGACACTTATTGATTGATTAGTTAGTTAGTCAGGTGAATTAAGATGTTCGAGTACTGGAATCCGCGCATTGAACGTATGCCGGTAGACGATTTGCACGAACTGCAGGGGAAACGCCTCAGGTCGCTTGTTCACTATGTCCATAATCATTCCTCCTTTTACCGGCAGCGATTCCGGGAGGCGGGTGTGGAGCCGGATGACATCAAAAAGCTGAGTGACGTAACCAAACTGCCTTTTACATTCAAGATTGACCTTCGTAATACCTATCCCACGGGTATGTTCTGCCTTCCCGAAAACTGGGTTGTGCGGTATCACGTATCCAGCGGCACGACCGGGAAACCAACGATAGTCGGATATACTCAAGGGGACATTGATATGTGGACGGAGTCTTTAGCTAGAGCCCTCACATCTGTTGGTCTGGGTCGTGAAGATGTAATCCAGGTTAGTTATGGCTATGGGCTATTCACCGGGGGGCTTGGTCTCCACTACGGTGCAGAGCGAATTGGCGCCACGGTGCTTCCCACAGGCGCCGGCAATACTGAGCGGCAGATAGAGCTAATGCAGGATTTAGGGACTACTGCTATCGCCTGCACACCTTCTTATTTCCTGCACATGAACGAGGTTGCGCAGAAGATGGGCGTGAGCATCCGCGATGACACAAAACTTAAAGCAGGCATCTTTGGTGCGGAGCCGTGGTCGGATGAGACGAGAAAGCGGATTGAGGAGTCCACAGGCATTAAGGCGTATGACATATACGGGACCAGCGAGATGAGCGGTCCCCTCTTCACCGAGTGCCATTTACAGAACGGTATCCATATCTGGGCGGATTTGTTCCTGCTCGAGGTGATTGACCCGAAAACGGGAGAGCAAGTGGAGGATGGCGAGCGTGGCGAACTCGTTGTAACCACCTTGAACAAATGGGCATTCCCCCTTATCAGGTACAGGATAGGCGACATCACCATACTGAATAACGAGCCATGTGAGTGCGGGCGAACACATCCGCGAATCATGCGAATCCTGGGTCGCACAGACGATATGATCGTGGTACGAGGAATAAACGTGTTCCCAAGCCAGGTCGAATCGGTACTTATGCGAATTCCGGAGATTGGCGAGCACTACCAGATAATTGTGGACCGAAAAGGTCCACTGGATGTCATGGCCGTAAAGGTTGAAATGACCGAATCTACGTTCAGCGATAAAATCGCCGACTTGATGTCATTAAGCAAGACGGTCGCCAGACTGCTTAAGGGCGTGCTGAATATTACGGCTGAGGTGGAGCTGGTAGAGCCCGGAACGATTCCACGCTCGATGGGAAAAGCTCAGCACGTTATAGACAGGAGAAAAGTGTAGGGGTGTAAAAAATGGCTGCGATAAAGCAGATTTCTATCTTTGTGGAGAACAAGCCGGGCAGGATGGCTGGAGTAGCAAAGGCGTTAGGAGATGCGGGTGTGAACATTCGTGCATTGACCATTGCGGAAGCAGGTGACTTTGGCGTAATCCGGATGGTGGTTGATGATACGGAGAGAGGCTATGCAGCGCTCCATGAGAAAGGTTTTATGGTCTCGGAGACAGATGTTCTTGCTGTGGAGCTAAAGGACGTTCCCGGAGGTCTGTACGAGATAGTTAACAGTCTGGGTATGAGCAATATCAACGTGGAGTATGCGTATGCCTTTGTGACGGCAAAAGCCGAGCGGGCGATGCTGATTCTCAGAGTGGATGACATAAAAGGGGCTACGGAAGTGCTGA
>JAUWNY010000176.1 GCA_030612405.1 Candidatus Methanophagales archaeon
GTAGTAGAATTAATGGTCATGCCTGTAGGGCTCGTAGTTAGTGAATAAATTAAGGTATCCCCATCCGGGTCGGTGGCATTTACATTATAGGCGTAAGTCTGATTAACAGTTGCCGTGGTATCCGGGGTGGAAGTGATGGTGGGTGCCTGATTTACGGGGGCTTGCCCCACACGAATAGTAAAGCTCTGGGTATCAAATAAACTTCCATCACTTACCCTTACGGTAACTTCATAATCTCCGGTAGAAGTAGGAGTCCAGTTAATCAGTCCGGTTGTAGAATTAATGGTCATACCGGCAGGGTTCGTAGTTAACGAATAGGTTAAGGTATCCCCATTAGGGTCGCTGGCATCTACATTGTAGGCATAAGTCTGATTAACAGCGTATGTAAACCGGCGTTTTGTAAGGAGCGAAATCATGAACAAGGCGATAAGGAGAGGGTATGGAACCTTGTTAGCAAAATACACCCAACCCTTCGTCGTTGTTTCTCTTTATATCGAACCAGGCGAGATAAACGTGAACATACATCCAAAGAAGCACGAAATAAGCTTTTACCATCCGACTGAAGTTTTTCATGCCATAGCCGAATCCGTTTCGGCGACATTGCGCCATGCGGATTTGATTCCCGAGGTTGTTGACGTAGAGAATGAAAAGACTCGGGAAGCCACGGCGGGTGCTGAACGTGCTAAACTCTTTGGCGTTCCAGATGCGGGGCGGTGGGAAGCAATAGAGGCACTGCAAAGTTCATTTCAAACAGAGGGTACAGGTACACCAGAAATCAGCGAAAGCCGTGCGGAAGGCGGTAGCGGTAGTTTAGACATACGACCTGCTCCGTTGTATCAGATTCTTGATAGTTATATCATAGCACAGACGGAAGCGGATGATATGATTATGGTAGACCAGCATGCCGCAGCTGAACGAATAAACTTTGAGCGGTTAATCGGGAAGTACGGGCAGCGGATAGACAAGCAGGCTCTTTTAAGACCTTACGTGCCCGAACTCAGTCCACATCAGCTCTTTTTACTCCGTGAGAATGAGGATACGCTTAGGGACATGGGGTTTGACATAGAGCAGTTTGGCGAGGGCAGTTATATTATACGTGCAATCCCCGTGGTTTTCTATCGGCTGATAGGAGAAGAGGAGATAATGGGTGTGATGGAGGATTTAGTGGAAGAGAGCGGTAAAAGGGAGGATAGGATACGGATTTTGTTCGCTACTGCGGCTTGCAGGGCGAGTGTAAAGGCGGGAGAGAAGCTGTCGTATGAAAGTATGCGGCAGATAATGGAGGGATTAAAGAATACAAAGATACCCTATACGTGCCCGCATGGGAGGCCAACGATGATACGGATGAGCAAGAAAGAAATAGAAAAGAGGTTTAAGCGGAGGTAGGGCATGCTCAATGTATTGTGGGAAATCCCAAATCCTAAGCATCGTGGGCTCTGCCCACGTCCCCGCAAGCCCTGAAAGGGTTTAATCACAAACAAATCCTAAATCCAAATTTCAAAATTCAAAAACGAAGGGGGTTTTGTAAAATTATGAAGGAAAGCTTTACTGAAGAAACAACTTATAGTCATTCCAAAAAGTAACCCCCCGGATTACAAAGTTTTTAACCTATTATGGTTTCAGTGGCGGTTTATCCCATAAATTTAATATGAACTCGCTGGGTATCTGTCTATTAGGCACGTCTTCTGGATTTTCAGGATTGACAATGGATCCACTGATAGCTTCAGTCCATTCCCGAGCTCGGTCAAGCACAGAAAAGACCTTCTTCTTGATCTCCTGTCTTTCGCTTATAGAACAATAATTATCAATAAACGCCTCGATTATCCTTCTCTGGTCTCGGATAGGAAGTTTTTTCAAGGTATCTTCATAGAATCCGATGTTCAAATGAGCCAAAAGCTCAAAAACGGGAATGCCAACCGACAAGGAGATATTTTCCCTTAAGAACCCTACCTTCGTCATCAACTCTTCGTAAGTTAGTTTAAAGCATTCTTGGCATTTCCTCAAAATCCCACGTTCACCTCCAAAGAAGACGTCTATATCTCTAAATCTCAAACACGCTTCACTAAACAGCTCTGCGTCTTCTGATTTTATTTTTGTGCTTATGTTTTCTTTTATCGCGGGAATCTCAGCTCTGTATATCGCATGTTCATAGTCTATCAGGTTACCATGAGCGTCTATATTCCCGGGATGTGTGAAACAATGGTAAATTCCAAGTTCATGGGCTGTTCTCAATACCCTGCCTAATTTTGCCACAGCATCAGACAGTAGCTCAACATGGGCAATCCTATCCATTATGGCGAGCTGGCGTACTATTTGAAAAAGGTCAAGCCTGATAAAAGGGAGATAATCTTCACCCCATCTTCTGAGAACACCGTAACGGATAATTTCAGCATCATAAAATTTCCCGTTTTCAAGTTTCTTCTCCTCTTCAGCAGACAGAGGTCTCACTTCTATCTTTGAACCTTCTCTTTTAAGTAACGCCATTCCAACATCGTGATACTCCGCCTTAACGCTACCCGCTCCTCTTTTGGCAATGTCGTTTAACGCTTTCGCCTCTCGTTCACCGTGCTCCTTCAAAAGCAATCCTCGAGGTTGACCACTTGTGGGCACTATCTCATCGCTGTATGGCGAGGTAAGACCCTTGTATTCTGTGAGTTCGTTATCCCCAACGATAAAGTAAGCCCGTTGGCTGTGAGATTCAAAAGCGTGCTTCCGTAACAGCCTTCCCTGGACATCCTCAGGAAGATAATCAGCATGCGAATATGCCATTTTTGTCTCCGGGTCGAAATAGACCATCCATTGCCCTAATGGTCTTACTTGCTGCCACCCCATCATACGATGTCCATACAATTCAATTTCTTCTTTTCGTGGTGAATGTTCCGATTTCATTTTTTATTCAGTGGATTCTACTGCCTGCGGGCACTTCTTTATCTGGATGTAATAAAATCGGTTTTCCATTAACATCCACAGCCAAAATCATTCCCCGACTTTCCACGCCCATGAGCTTTGCAGGCTTCAGATTAACCAGAACGGGAATGAGTTCGCCAATCAAACTCTCAGGGTTGTATTCTTCTGCAATTCCCGCAACCACCTGTCGCTGCTCATTTCCAATGTCTACTTCGAGTCGGATTAACTTCTTGCTTCCTTCTATTCGTTCCGCATTCGTTATCCTTCCAATCCGCAGGTCGAGTTTTGCAAACTCGTTTAGGTCTATTATCTCTTTATTTCCCATTTCTCTCGCCTCACTCGCATAATTATAGTCATTCCAGCAATAAATAGTATTTTTGGAATGACTATCTTCTTACTCTTTCAGCTTTTTCCGCTGATACCCCGAGTATATCGCCCCAAGCGGGTTATGAGCGAGAACGCGATCTTTTACCGCAAGTGTAGTTACCGGCGCCTCGGAGTATTTTGTAAACAGTATGTCATGTCCCATACACAATCCAAGAATGACGTTCAAGTCTGTTTTTTCTTTGTTGAATATTTTTGCCTGTCCTATTGGGTTGCACATCGCCTCGTTTCTAAACGTTTGCACTTGTTCCAACTCGAAATCTGATTTGTCAATCCCGCATACCTTGCAGCAGACCGAAGACACATCGAAGTGCTGAGATAGAATATCGCATATTACTTCCGCCTCATTTTCCAGTCCTATGCAGAATGCAACGCCCAGTTTTTTGTAGTCCATCCCTTTCGCATATAAAATCAGCTCCTCTATGCGCGTTTTCTTCATGTAATACCTTGATTCAATGCGTGCAGAAACGCTGAGCGACTTGAGAACTTCAACATCGTCTTTATATACTTCCTTGACATCCTCCGCGATTTCCGTGCAGTCCTTGCCCTCATAGCACGCTTTTTCTTTGCAGCCCGCACAATTCATAATCTTATATAAAGAATATTT
>JAUWNY010000175.1 GCA_030612405.1 Candidatus Methanophagales archaeon
TGGTTAATCAGGAAGACCAAAGAAATAGCGGATATACCCATAGCCGTTGATACAAACGGTTCGCTTCTTTACAGAAAAGACGTAAGAAACGACCTTTCACAAGCAGACGTTGTTATGCCATCGCTTGACGCAGGCACCGCCGAAACGTTCAGACGGATAAACAGACCACACCGTGGGATTGTTTTTGAAGCGGTTGTCGAAGGTATGGAAAAGTTCAGGCAAGAATATGACGGTGAGATGTGGGTAGAAGTCATGCTGGTAAAGGGGCTCAATGACTCAGAAGAGGAATTAGAAGCGATAAAAAGCAGGCTTGAACACATAGAGCCCAACCGAACGTATATAAACGTCCCGATAAGACCCCCGGCGGAACCGTGGGCTGTGCCTCCTGATAAAGAGAGCATCGCATTAGCACATGCGATTCTCGGTGATGTTAATGTAGTAGATATTACCGCCGAGGAGACAGGTGAATTTTCCACTGAGGGATTTACAAACCCCGAAGACGCAATATTAGCAATAATAAAGCGGCATCCAATGAGAGAGGAGCAGGTTATAGAAACATTAAAGAAATTCGAGGTAGAGGAAAGAGGTGTTCACGACAGCTTAACGAGGCTGGAGGAAAGCGGAAAAATAAAGAAAGTAGAATACAGAAAAAAAGTCTTCTGGCTTACAATGGAGGAAAAGAGAGGACATGCTTTAATTGTTTAATAGCAGGAAGAAATAGCAATTTTTATATATGACGAAGAAGAGCAAATAAGTAAAGGAGAGTGATGAGAAAAAATGCCAGCAGCAGTGGATTTGGAGAAGTGTGACGGCTGTAAGGGAAGGAAAGAGAAAGGAATGAGTATGTGTGTAGAGGAATGTCCAGTGGAGTGCATAAGTCTGGTTGAGGATGACCCAGGCACTGCACCACATGGAAGAGAACAACATGCAGTAGTAAATGCTGAGGAGTGTACCGAGTGTGAGATTTGCGTAGACGTATGCGAGCAAGGTGCGATAAGCATGGCGGAGGAGTAAGGATAGAGCGAGTGGTGGTGAAGGATCCGGAAGAGAAACGGGTAATAGTTGGACAAGGGGACTCCCGCCATTTTTCGCCTGCGACGCCTCTTCGGTTCCCTTCATTACCGAGAAGAGGTAAAAAAGTGACCTTTCACAACACAAGCAGAAGTTGTTATGCCATCGCTTAACACAGCACTGTCGCGACACATAGAAAAGAAGTTTACCGAGCATTCAAAAGTTTATTGAACTAATAGAAAGCAGGAAAAGATAAAATACAGTAACAGCAAAGTATTCATAACTATCAGGGGTATAAATGGCTGAACTAACGTCTGTTATCAATCATTCGGTTATGATAACCATATTTGTTTTTGTAATGATGCTCATCGTTGATTATATAAACGTCTTAACAAAAGGGGATATGGAAAAGGCGTTGAAAGGGGGGAGAAGCCGACAATACGCTATTGCATCTTTCCTCGGCGCAACACCCGGCTGCTTAGGCGCATTTGCGAATGTTTCTTTTTATGTCCACGGGTTGTTATCATTTGGCGCCATTGCAGGGGGGATGATTGCTACCTCGGGGGATGAAGCGTTTGTGATGCTTGCACTTTTTCCTAAAGAGGCAGTGTTCCTTTTTGCTGTGTTGTTTATACTGGGTATTATAGGTGCCCCAATAGCAGATAAAGCAGCGTCTCTCTTTAAAATAGTCCCTTGTCAAGAATGCAAGTTACAAAAGGTGCATTATGAAGAAGAATGTCACTGCTTCGAGCCAGAAGTATTAAAGAAATTTCCTAAGCTTTCTTTACCCCGATACGCACTTTTTTCCTTTCTTTTTATCCTTCTTGTAGTGATAGGAAAGGGGATAGTGGGACCACAGACATGGAATTGGCAGAGAATAACACTCTTTTCCCTGCTGGTAATAACAACATTTATTGTAGCTACGGTCCCAGACCATTACCTTAAGGAACATATATGGGAACATATAGTAAAAAAGCATCTATGGCTGGTATTTCTCTGGACGTTTTTCTCGCTGCTTTTCATCACCTTTGGACTTCAATATTGGGATTTAGAAGGTTTTGTCAAGGCAAATATGATGTTGATATTTCTGATCTGCGCGCTTGTAGGAATAATACCTGAGTCGGGTCCGCACATGATTTTTGTGATGATGTTTGCAAATGGGCTCATCCCCTTCTCAATACTGCTCACCAGTTCCATTGTTCAAGATGGACATGGGATGTTGCCTCTATTCTCTTACACGATAAAAGATTCAGTCTTGATAAAGTTGTTCAATCTTGTATTTGCAATCGTAATTGGGTTACCTCTATTCCTTTTAGGCTTCTAAGAGTGCCACTGAAGGTGCGAGAGGCGTTGCAAGAAGCAAAAGAAACATGCTGGCAGATACAATTATTAAAGCCTTCGCTATCTCCTTACCAAGAACGAAAGGATGTGCCAGAATACCCTTTGTCACCCAACGAGGAGAACTTTATTCTTTCGGCGTGGGTTTCCCGCAGTATGGGCAGTAACTCCACATCTCCTCAAGTTGTTTGTCGCAGTACGGGCAATCAACGAATAACCTTGCCCCGCAGTATGGGCAACACTCCCATCCCTCTTCATATCCTTTAACTTCCCTACCACATTTTGGACACTTGACCATGCAAATAGATTACAAACCCATATATAAATACTTTATAACATCCCATCTATCCCGGCACCACAACTTGGACATCTTGAATCTCGTATTTTATTCTCCAGAATCTGGAATCCATAGCGCCGGATTAACAACTCTCCGCATCGGTAGCAGTAGGTATTCTCCCCTCCCTCGCCCGGAACATTGCCCTCGTACACGTATCTCAATCCTACATCCAGCCCAATTTCTCTCGCTTTACGCAAGGTAGTAACAGGTGTTGGGGGCAAATTAGTTAGCTTATACGTAGGATAGAACTGTGAAATATGCCATGGTACGTCCACGCCTACACTTTTGATGAACTCCGCAATCTCTCTGAACTCTTCCTTAGTATCGTTCAACGTTGGTATAACCAGCGTGGTTACTTCAACCCAAACGCCCAAACTCTTGTAGAGCTTTATCGCATCCTGGACGGGTTGCCGGTGCCCACCGCAAATTTTTCGATACAGGTCCTCGGAACCCTTCAGGTCTACATTTACCGCATCTAAATAAGGGGCGAGAGTGCGTATAGCTTCCTCCGTAATATATCCATTTGAAACAAAGACATTGCATATCCCTTCTTTATGCGCCAGTATGGCGGTGTCATAAGCAAACTCGAAAAAGATGGTCGGTTCGGTGTAAGTGTATGCGATGGTTCTACAACCATATTGCTTGGCTGCCGCAACAATCTCTTCAGGAGATACATCTTCCCCTACTATCAGTTTCTCACCTTCTTTTGGCATCTGAGAAATATGGTAGTTCTGGCAGTTCTTGCATCTGAAGTTACACCCAACCGTAGCAATCGAGTATGCCTCAGAGCCGGGATGGAAATGGAAGAGCGGTTTCTTCTCTATCGGGTCAATCCCCCTCGAAACTACCTTACCGTAGACCAGGCTGTGGAGGATACCACCCCTGTTTTCTCTAACCCCGCATATCCCCCTCCTCGATTCGTTTATCTTACAATGATGTGCGCATAGGTGACATCTGACCGCGTTCTCCTCCCGTTTCTCGTAGAACATCGCCTCTTTCATTTTAACCTTCTCACCTTTCCTTTCCTTTCGATTTGTGCGATGGCTGGGCTGGTTACAAAAAATTAAAAAGATATAAAATAAACAATTATTTATTGTCTCTTCAAAGATAAAAAGGTGTAAAAATGGAAGAAAAAGAATTGAATATAGTAGTAAATGCGGACGCAACGGCAGAAGAAATCGCGCCGATAGCGAAAGCGGTGAATGACTTGTTTGTAATGCCCGTAGCAATGCGAAGCAGGAATAAAAAGGGCGTTAGAGTGGAAAAAGGGGAAATTATGGATTCGGAATACACCGGTCCGGTATTAGAGCGAGTGCTCAAGGAGAATCGAGTGATACACACAAATATTCTTAAGGGTAGATATGCAGGCGTACCGGTGGTTGTCGTTCCAATTCGGAATAGGAAAGGGGATGCGGTGGCAGCTTTGGGCATTTTTGACCTGGTTGGAACAGTAGATTTGGGAGCAATATT
>JAUWNY010000070.1 GCA_030612405.1 Candidatus Methanophagales archaeon
GATGAGGCGATAAGGACTAAAATAGCCACTGGAAACATATTTCCTATTTATTATTGCTTTTCTCGTGAAAATCCGTGTAATCTGTGGTTATAAAAAAGGCACAGAGACGAGGGATTGGACGTATGTGGACGACATAATAGAAGGGTTGTTGGCAATGGGGCAAAAAGAAGAAGCAGTTGGAGAAGCTATCAACCTCGGCTCGGGTGAGGAGCACAGGGTAATAGATTTGGCGAATATGGTGAATGTGCTTGCAGGTAATGAAGCAGGGATCAAATATACAGAGAGAAGGGATTGGGACGTCAAGTCAAACTTTTAGAAAAAGTTTAATCAAAAATTCGTATTTGTATAGCTAATGTCGAGAAAACATAAAATAATTTATAGACACAGATTAACGCAGATTAACACAGATGATAAGAATCAACACGGTTAAACTAAAATAAATCTGCGTAAATCAGTGTAAATCTGTGTCTTAAATAGAAGGAAGTTATACCTTATATACAACAAGATGCATAAATGTTTGAAATGCGGGAAGAAATTTGAAAAGCTAACGAAGGAGATGTTACATGGCTGCCCTGAGTGTGGCGGGACTCTTTTTCTGTATCTAAAAGAAGGGGAGGAGATAACCGCAGCCGAGTTGGTGGACAGGATAAAAATAGAGGGGAAAATGCCATCCTCGGAAGAAGAGGAGAGAATAGAGAGCTTAAGGATTTTGAGCCCGGGCGTATATGAGCTCAATTTAGATGCGTTATTAGAGAGAAAAGAGATAGTAATGGGGATAAAAGAGAATGGTTCTTACGCAATCCATTTGCCTTCTCTGTTTGCGAAACGGAATACGAAGCGTAGGTGAGGATTGAAATAAAAAGTCATTCCGAAAATAATTAACCACAAGATTACACAGATTTACACGAGATCATTCTTTAAGAAAGAAAGCTTTACCAAATAAACAGTTTTTTTAAATAAACTTGTTTTTGTTTTTTCTTTTAGCACAGATTTTCTTTTTTTAAAAAAGAAAAGGTGTTGTGTTAATCTCGTGAAATCTCGTGGTTCAATAATTCGAGTGGGAAAAAACAACCGAAAAGCTTTTATAATGAGTTGATTATTTCAATACATGTGAGGAGGAAAAAATGAGTGCAATACCAAAAATCTCTTCAATGTTGAATATGGGAAAAGAGAACTTAGAAAAAGAGAGCCTAAAAACATATCTACACGTTAAACTTAGACGTTGCGAGTCCGAGATATTTAATATTGCAAAAAAATATGGGATCTTGTCAATAGAGGAATTCGAAGACCGATATAAAAAGGGAGAAATAGAAGAAGAAGGGACATGGGAAGATTTCTTTAAGTTAGACCACCTCGAAGCAGAAAAGGAGACAATAAAAAAGGCATTAGAGGTGGTTCAGTGAATGTTAAAACATTTCCCAAGCATTTCCATAACGGTTCCGAAGGCAATGTTTGTGAGAGTTTTTCACCCGAAAATAAAGGTAATACGGTCATCTGCGTTAATCAGTGTCTTTTTAACTCCCAGACACAGATTCACACTGATTTTTTGGCACAATAAATTCGGGTTAATTTGTGATGACTGACTATAATCTCGTGTGAATCTGTGTAATCTTGTGGTTATAATTTTCGTCAAGACTCACGAATTTCACCTCGCTGCCCTTGCCATCCGTTCTTTCTCCTCCTTCTTGCTTACCGAATGGCATTTCTTGTTTTTTGCCGCATTTATTATCTCATCTGCAAGGCATTGCTCTATACTTCGCCGGGTCTTGAATGCGCATTTCTCTGACCCGTGCGCGATGAACAGCAGTGCCAGATCTACTTTTCGTTGCGAGGTCACATCCACGGGCTTGGGAACCATTATACCGCCAAATCGCAGTCTGATTGTCTCCTCCCTCGGACCCGCATTTTGGATTGCATGCACAAGCAACTGAACGGGATTCTCCTTTGTGCGTTCATAAATCAACTCAAAAGCATTTTTGACGATTTTGTATGCTTTTAGTTTCTTTCCCGTGTTCCTTTCCGTTCGCATTAATTTGTTAATGAGCCGCTCAACCACGCAAACTTTTGCCTGCTCAAACTGCTGTTTTGCATGTCTGCCTCCACTATGCAGCATGGATACCGGCTTGAGACTGATGTGCCTTTCCACGCCTATATCCTGTATCTCCACTTCCGAAATGTCCCATCTATCGAATATTTTATCAAATGCCATTTTTACCTGAGGACTTTCTCTTTCTTTCCCTTTACTAATTGGTCTAATGCGATGTCCGTTACCGCCACCACCTTGAACCTTACACCTGAGAGGTCTCCATACGACCTCCCTTTTCTTCCCCCCATTCCTACTATCAATACCTCATCATGCTCGTCTATAAACTTTATTGCACCATCGCCAGGGCAAAAAGCGGTAACCTGCTTGCCATTTTTGATTAACTGAACACGAACGCATTTGCGTATTGCTGAATTCGGCTGTTTCGCTTCTATCCCTACCTTCTCCAGGACAATAGCCCGTGCCATGTGCGCCCCCTCCATAGGGTCACTTTTCTTAGCCGATCTCAATGCTCTTCGAACATAGCCAGGATTCTTCCACCTGGACTTCCTTTGGCTATTCTTCGCCTTCCTTGCTGCGTATAGTCCTCTTCCCATCTTATATCTTACCTCAGTTTGTATAGTTGTCAGGTTTTAGGTTTTAGGTTTGAGCCATCTGACCACTCATACCTTACTATACTATTATCACGTTATCTATATCTTGATTTCTTTTTACTAATACCTTTACCTTCCTTATCTTCTCGCCGTTCCTTCCTATTGCAATGCCCTTGTCCTTATTGAAAACCTCCACGTATGCACATCTCTGCCCATTTCTGGTCAACAGCTCTACGCTTTTCACATAAGCAGGGCGAAGCAGGTTTTCTATGAATTCCTTTACATCTGCGGAGTACTCCACAAGTTCTATCTCCTTTTTTAACAGCTCTTTTACCTTGGTTACATTCGAGCCGCCCTTACCTATCGCTATGCTCATGTCCCCATTTTTTATCACCATTGTCACCTTGTTCTCTTCGTTATTCACCAGGCAATCCCTAACTCCTGCTCCTGTAAGACGCTCAAATACTCCGATATACCCTATTCCTTCAGTATCTAACTTTACGGTCACTTTCTATCACCTGTTTTTTTCTTTTTCAATAAGCCGTAATATGTCCGATTTCCCCGCATCCCGAATGCATAAAGAAGCTATCGAATAAGGTTTACCACATGCAAGCCCAAGTTCAAGGCTATTAACAGGATATTCATAAAAAGGGGGATTTCCTTTTTTCTGCTTAGTTACCTCTTTGAATCCCTCTTTTATCTCTTCAGGGCAGTTAGAAGCGTAAATGACCGCCTTTACTGCTGCTTCATCCCCCCTCAGCGCTTTTAATGTCTCGTTCGACCCTATCAATACTTTACCGCTTTTTATCACTTTTTGTAATTCTCTGTTCATATCGGAAATTTCAACTGACTTGCTTTTTATCTCTGCCATTTTTTTGTCCTATTTTGTTGTATATGAACTATAACTTCCTTCTATTTAAGACACAGATTTACATAGATTAAGCGAGTTTAGAGGTTTAGCTCGTTAGCGGCTCAGTCCCTTTGACCAAACCGCTAAACCACCAAACCGCTAAACCGCTATATTATCATCTGTGTTAATCTGTGTCCATAATTTATTTTCTGTTTTCTCATCCTCCTCTTGCTACCAATTCTATTGCTCCTGTTCCCAATTTTATGGGTTGTCCCACAATCACGTTTTCCGTAACGCCTTTTAGCTCATCCGTTTCGCCATACATAGCTGCATCCAGTAGATTGTCCACGGTAACCTCAAAAGCGGCTCTTGAGAGAACTGAAACTTTCCCTCCCGCTAACCCATGCCGCCCTATCGACTTCACTTCACCCTCCATCGTCATCGCATCAGCAATTAACGTTACATGGCGGACATCCACGTCCAACCCCTGCTCCTTTAATGTATTCATCATCTCATCAATTATCGCATTACGAGCTGCTTCTATGCCCAGAACATCTGCTATTTCCGCTATGTTGTTCGTTGTTGTCCTGCTGAAATCCACGCCTTCAATCCCCTGCACCTTTTTCAGTGCCGAGCCCTCGGTGTACAGCATATATTCGCCATCTCCTTCGCTTTCTCTTCTCACTATTCCACGCATTATTCCTTCTATTCCCTTCACCGATAGGTTATTCACATCCTTCTCAAGCTTTCGCAACTCCTGGTATGACTTATTCGGCACCTGTATTCGCAACTTACCATCTTCCGTTTCCTCTACGTGCACATCCGAATCCATACCCTCTATTTTTTCTTTTACTTCTTCTTTTTCTATATGCCTTCTCTTCAGTTCCTTTTCGCGTAGCGAAACCCACACCGACATATCCTCTCGGGACACGTATATTTCGCTTTTTATATCCCTTATATATGTCTTTTCTATTTCCCTTGCCAGTTCCTCTGCCTTGTTTCTATTCCGTGCATACTCCCCGGTTAACTTTATCTTCATTGCCGGCGTAGAAGGTTTTTTCCGTGCATCTACTATCTCCATTATTCGCGGTAATCCCAGCGTTATGTATATCGCACCAACACCCGCGTAATGGAAAGTTCGCAGTGTCATCTGAGTTCCCGGCTCGCCGATAGACTGCGCTGCGACTATTCCAACCGCTTCCCGTGGCACCACCTTCGATTTGTTATATTTATCTGCGACTCCATTTAAAATCGCATCCAGCTTTTCATTGTTTAGTTCTATCCTTATAGCCCTTAACTTCTCCTTTAATTCGTCTTTTATGCGTTTTGGTATCTCGCTTTCATTCACCTTTAGCTCTATGTCCCCGAATTTTATCTCGCCTTCCTCTTCCCTGCCCGCCATTCTTATTATATCCTCTGCGCATCCCTCTTCTACCTCCTCGGAGTCTAATAGTTTATCGAGCCCCGCGGTTAGCTCTGCCAGCATAAACTCATCCCCTATTAGTTCTGCTATCTCTTGCTCTACTCCTGCTCTCGTCAATTCTTTCGTTACTTCTTCCTTTGTTTGCATAATTTATGCTTATGCTCCTGTTCCTGCCATTACGTCTTTTATTATCTCATCTATGTCCACCACTTTACCATACTCACATGCGGAAGGGTCCACGCCATCTTCGCCATATTTAAATTGCACGATTGTATCCCTTGTTTCCCTTACCGTTTCATCTTCTTTCACTTCGAGGTCAAGTAAAGCATTAATAAGCCGCCTCTGGAAGTATCCACTCTGGGAGGTACGGACTGCGGTATCCACTAATGCTTCTCGCCCGCCAACAGCGTGGAAGAAATATTCCGTGGGTGATAACCCTTCCTTGAAAGAAGGTCTTACAAAACCATGTGCCTTTGCACTGCGGTCAGCAGGTTTAAAATGAGGCAGAGTTCTCCCTCTGTATCCCCTCTTTATCCTTTCGCCCCTGACGGATTGCTGCCCTACACATGCAGCCATTTGCGTTAAATTGAGCAGTGAGCCACGGGCTCCTGACTTCGCCATAAGCACACCTGCGTTTTCTATTCCGAGATACCGCTCTGCGATGCTTCCTGCCTCATCCCTTGCACGACCAAGAGTCTCCATTATCCGCAGTTCCAACGTCTCCTCTACCGTCCTTCCGGGTAAAGCCTCGAGCTCTTCTGCCTCATACGCCCTTATCAACTCGTCAACTTTGTGCTCCGCCTCACGCATCGTCTCTTCTCTTATTTGCTGCTCCCCTTCTCTCGGTATGTCCTCATCACTTATGCCAAAGCTAAAACCAGCACGCAGAATATAATTGGTAGCAAGCCGAGCGAGATCGTTTATAAACTTTTTCGCTGCTTCTTCCCCGTATTGTCGAACTATCCGGTCAATTATTTTCCCCTTGAACGAGCCCACGGCTATTTCGTCTATCACGCCCGTTTCCAGATTCCCGTCTCGTATCGTAACCCCGCCGACCTTACCCTGAAATTGTAAATTCAATCCCGCGGGTAGTATCATGCTGAATATTTGTTTCCCTGTCCAGTAAGGTGTGAGGTGTGAGATGTGAGATGTGAGATGTGAGTCCTCAAACCTCAAACCTGAAACCTCAGACCTAAAAGTAAAAGTTCCCGCAGGCTCTCTTAAATCGTCTATATCTATCCCCTTCAATATCTCCAGCGTTTCTTCACGGTCAAATTTCGTTTCTCCATACGTAAGTAAAAACAGGCTTGAGACGTGGTCGTGGATACCGCCTATAATCGGTCTGCCAAATCGGGGTGATATTATGTTGTGCTGTACAGCCATCAGGATCTTCGCTTCTGCCCTCGCTTCTTCGGTCTGCAATACGTGAAGGTTCATCTCATCACCGTCATAATCAGCGTTGTATGGCGGGCAAACGGTAGGATTTAACCTGAATGTCTTACCGGGCATCACACGCACATAGTGTGCCATTATGCTCATTCTATGTAGCGAGGGCTGTCTGTTGAACAGCACGATGTCCCGGTCACGAAGATGTCTTTCCACCTTCCACCCAATGTCCAGCTCCTCTGCTAACGTCTCGTAATTGGTTTCTGTTATTTTTACCTTTTTACCATCTGCTCTTCGTACATAATTCGCACCCGGATGTTCGTTTCCTCTTCTTACGGTTTCCTTCAGGAGGTCAATGTTTCTTTCAGTTACGTTAACGTTGACGGTCAACTCTTTTGCTATCGCTTCGGGCACGCCGACTTCGTCTATATCTATATCAGGAGCGGGTGATATAACCGTTCGAGCGGAGTAATTAACGCGTTTTCCCGATAACGACCCTCTAAATCTGCCTTCTTTTCCTTTTAGTCGCTGTGTCATTGTCTTAAGAGGTCTTCCACTTCTGTGCCTCGCAGGTGGTATACCGGCAATTTCGTTGTCGAGATAGGTACTTATGTGATACTGAAGAAGTTCCCAGAGGTCTTCAATTATCAATTGTGGCGCACCCGCAGCACGATTATCCATAAATCGGTGGTTGATTCGTATGATGTCTACCAATTTATGCGTTAGGTCATCCTCGCTTCGTTGTCCACTCTCTAACGTGATAGAAGGTCTTGCGGTTACCGGAGGAACGGGCAATACAGTAAGAATCATCCATTCGGGTCTCGCACTTTTCGGGTCCATTCCGAAGAGAGCTATATCTTCATCAGGTATTTTTTCAAGTCGTTCTCGCACATCACTGGGCATTAATCTTCGCTTTCTCTCTTTTTCGTCTATCTCTATGTATGTAGATGGTTTATCAAATTTTATGACTCGCTGAGGTGTGCCGCAGTCAACAGTTAGCTTGCCATTTCTTTTTTTGACGATGTATCGCTTATCTTTGTCCGTTATCAGCCATTTATTGTCTGTTTCCTTTTTAATGGACGGATTTTTGCTAAGCGCATGCCCCTCGGTAGCGAACTGCCTCCTCAATTCTTTTGAAATGACATCTTCTCCTTTGTTTAAGATATTCTCTAATCTCGCATCCGCAGCGAAATCGAATAAATGGTCCCCACAATGACTGCATACCGTGTGTTTCGCTGCTTCTTTGAACATACGCTTCACCGCTTCGCCAACGCCGGGTTGCTTCCCTTTTCCCAGTTCTATATCATTTAAAAAACGCCCCTTTTCGCCCGCATCGTAAACGTTTAGTTTTCCTGCCTCTTTCCTGATAATAAATAGTTCCTTATCGGTTATTGTCCATTCGTCGTTTTTCTCTTTTGTGATGCTGGCGTTAGTCGAAAGCGGGAAGCCGTTGTCACCGAATTCCTTGTGCCATTTTTCCGAGATGATTTCTCGCTTCAAGTCGTGTTCTAACTCCGTATCAGAGACGGAGAACAGAAAATACGCATCTTCCAGCAAAACACTGCCACACTCCCTGCATGTCGCACTCAGCATCTTATAAATCAACTTTGCATAGCCTATGTGTATAACAGGTGCAGCAAGCTCGATGTGCCCAAAATGACCGGGACATTCACCCATTCGACCACCGCAGGTTTTGCATCTCAACCCGGGGTCAATAACCCCAATTCGCTGGTTCACCAACCCCATCTCTATTGGAAAGCCGTCTTCACCGTAGGTATCAGCCGTGATTATCTTCGAAGCACTCATCTTCCTTATCTCCTTTGGCGATAGCAGTCCGAATTTTATCCCTTTTATTCTTTTCGTTCTCATTTTCGTTCAGACCGTCTCCTCTAATTCCAGTCTCGGTGCGATACACAGCACTTTCAGCTCATCCAGCAGAAGCTTGAATGCATAACTCATATCCACAGGGTATATATCGGTGTCCGCACCACAGTTTGGACAATATGCGGACCCTGTTTTCTGGTCCTTCGATGCAATCATACCACAATGTCCACATACCAGTTCAACAACGCGGTCAGATTCATCCAATAATCTGTCCTTCAGCGAAATCGCAGCTCCATAGCCTATCAGTACGTCCCTTTCCATCTCGCCGAAACGAAGCCCGCCTTCTCTTGCTTTACCCTCTGTAGGTTGCCTTGTTAATATCTGCACGGGACCCCTTGCACGTGCATGCATCTTTGCCGATACCAGATGGTATAGCTTTTGATAATACACAACGCCAATAAAGACATCTGCTTTTATTTTCTCACCGGTTGTTCCATTATACATCACTTCCGTACCCGCGGATGAAAACCCCGCACGCTTAAGCGCGTTTCTTAAGTCTTCCTCGGGCTCACCGGTAAAAGCGGTTCCATCTATGGCTCTTCCTTCCAATGCGCCCACTTTCCCGCCTATCATCTCCAGCACGTGCCCCACCGTCATCCTCGATGGAATGGCATGAGGGTTTAGGATCATATCAGGAATGATTCCTCCTTCTGTAAATGGCATATCCTCCGGCGGCACAATTAGGCCTATCACGCCCTTCTGACCGTGCCGGGATGCGAATTTATCACCTATCTCCGGTATCTTCTGGTCTCGAACACTGAGTTTAGATAAACGTCTGCTGCTGCTCGATTCCATAAGCACAACCGAATCTACTGTCCCCTGTTCGTTAGAGCGAGTACAAATGGAAGTATCTCTTCTTTCTAAAGGACTTAGAAGTTCCGTGCTTTCCTCTAAAAACCTTGGTGGGCTTGTCTTCCCTATTAATACATCGTTTGGTGCCACTTCCGTTTCCGAATTTATTATCCCATCCTCGTCAAGCTGGCTATACGCCTCATGGCTCCTCACGCCTCCAATCTCCATATCAGGTATCTCAAATCTATCCACCTCTCCGCCGGGATACCTTCGCTCTTCACCTTCATAGCATCTGAAGAAATGACTTCTTCCCAATCCGCGGTTTATTGCAGCGCGGTTAAAGATCAACGCGTCTTCCATATTATACCCGGCATAGCTTAAAACGGCAACGACAAAATTCTGTCCCGCCGGTCTTTTATCATGTGAAATAAGGTCTGCAGTCCTTGTTTTTACTATCGGATTCTGCGGAGACTGCAAAAGATGTACCCGTGTATCAGCACGTGGTTTATAGTTTGCCGTTGGCAGCCCTAAAGATTGCTTCAACATCGCACAGCCCATTGTGTTACGCGGTGACGAATTATGGTCAGGATACGGAATTAACCCTGCAACAATGCCCAAAATCAAAGAGGGGTCTATTTCCAGATGCGTATACGTGTACTCATCCCCTCCATTTGCGTTTGTTAAATCCTCTTCGTTTAGTGCTACCAGTGCATTCTCCTCCTCTTCTGCGTCTAAATACTCGATTACACCTGCCTTTACCAGTCCATCGAAATCCATATCGCCTTTTCTCAGTTTATCAATGTGCGATTCGGTAAGCAGAGGAATTCCATTTTCCACTATTATAACCGGTCTTCTCGCCCGCCCCCTATCAGAATTTATTATTATGTCTTTGCTATCCCTATAATAGGCGATATTCACCTGAGATGATAGTTCACCCTTTCTTCTCTTCTTTCTCACTGCCTCCACGAATGTATCGGGCTCGGTCGAGAATCCAACGAAATCGCCATTCACGAAGATACGAGCTCGGTTTTCAGCGCTTATTTGTAAAGAGCGAGCAGGGGGGATAACGCCGAGTTCAAATAACGTATTTTTGAAGTTCTCGTGGTCTTCACCTACGGATAATTCAACCATCTGCGAGAAATTCTTCACCAAACCGCAATTGGGACCTTCCGGCGTCTCAGTTGGACAGATTTTTCCCCATTGTGTGGGATGCAAATCACGCGCTTCGAAGTGAGGCTGTGCCCTTGATAGGGGCGAAATTATCCGTCTCAGATGGCTCAACGTAGCCACATAATTGCTCCTTTCCAGCAATTGAGAAACACCTCCTCTGCCACCTACCCAATTCCCGGTTGACAATGCATGCCGTATTCGTTCAGTGAGCACGTCCGTCCGAATAGCAGTGCTGATTTTCAGTTCGCGGTTTCGCATATTCGCACGTTCCAGTTGATACCGCATATCGCGTACCAACCTTGTGAACGAGACCCTGAAGAGGTCTTCCATCAGGTCGCCTGCGAGTTTCAGTCGTTTATTTGCATAATGGTCTTTATCATCTTCGTCCCTCCTACCCAGAGAAAGTTCATAACATGACTCTGCCATTCTGCCTATGAAATGCGCCTTCGCTATCCATGTGTCAAGGTGAGGGAGGAAATAACGGTCGAAGATATAATTAATGCGCCTCTCCCGGTACTCCTTTGCCTGCGTGGATGCGACTTTACGACCCAGCTTATCTATTGCTTCCTCTTTTGTATGTACCTCGCTCTCTTCTATGTTATCGTCACGGATGTATTTACGTATTTGTGAGTCATCAGAGACGGCTCTTAATATCTCCTCATCATTTTCGAGTCCCAACGCCCGCATAAGCATAACAAACTCTATTTTCCGACCGACAGCGGGAAAAGAGACCTCAAGCATGCCTTTTTTACTTATCTCCACACGTGTGGGCACACGGAATCCCTGTTTAAGAGAAAACACCTTAGAAACGGCGTTTTTAATCCCGTATTTCTCCTCGAAATTCACAAATATCCGATTTGGTGCAAGGTCTTCCAGCGTGATTATTACGTGCTCGGAACCATTCAGGATGAAATAGCCTCCGGGGTCAAGGGGGTCTTCGCCGTTATCAATCAACTCCTGCTCGGAAAGCCCGTAAAGGTTGCATCTTTTTGATTTCAGCATGATTGGGAGGGTACCAATTTCGATTTTTTCCTCCTCGCCTTCTGCTTCTATCTCTGTTTCCGCTGCTGTCCCTGCCTTTGCCTTTGCCTCTGTTTCACGGCTTTCGTATTTCTTTACCAACTGCATTCCCAGATATATGGGGGCGGAATAGTGTAAATTCCTTAATCTCGCCTGTGCAGGGAAAATTGATTCATAAGAACCATCTGCTTCGATTGTCTTCGGATTGCCCACCGTTATTTTACCGAGCCTTACACCCATTTTATACCTTCCTTTTTCATCTTCACCCGAGATGGAAGTTTCTACATACGGCTGCTCATCTATTATTTTTTGCATGCCGTGCTCAAGGAAATAATTAAAAGAATCGAGCTGATGCTGTGCTATTTTCCCACCCTTCAAGTATGCTTTTGAAAGAACGCTACGGTCTATCATATTTTATTTTATTCTGTTCTATTCTATAACCAACCGGTAAAATAATGCCTTTCCCGCTGTTCTGCTTTGCCTCCTTATTTTCACTACATCGCCCGCATCTGCTTTTATCTCCTTTATCACAGGGTCAGATAATTTTATCTTAGGCAATTGTTCCCTTTTTATTTTATATTTATCCAAAAGCTCTTTTATCTCTTCTGCTCCCATTATTTCGTGCTTGGGTACTAATCCATGTTCGAGTATAGAAACTTTTTCCTTCTTCATTTGTTTCGACTATATTTGCTATACTAACGGGCTCGACGGGATTTGAACCCGCGACCGACGGGTTAAAAGCCCGCTGCTCTACCGTTCTGAGCTACGAGCCCTTTTTGCAGTGTATCCCCACAACATCTCAAGAGCGGCATTCGCCGCTTCACGCTTGTTCCCGTCCCGGTCTTCATGGAAGATATGCTTTGCATGATGAACGTAATCTTTTGTTGCTAATGCTATATAAATTAATCCAACGGGTTTTTCGGGCGTTCCCCCTGTGGGTCCCGCAATACCTGTAGTTGCAATACCAATATCAGT
>JAUWNY010000072.1 GCA_030612405.1 Candidatus Methanophagales archaeon
ATATTTAACCCATAAGGTATAGGGTTCCCCTGAGGGCACGGTCTTTATATCAGTATCCTCATTAGGGCTATATCGCTCCCAATCCTGGAGCTTTAATTCAAATGCACATGCGTATTCAGCATCATGCGTCAAGGTCGCCATTTTCTCATCTATCTATTACAACTTGACTTTCGCCGTTATATAACATAGAGTGTTTATTCACCACACCCCATTCTCCACTCACAAGGGCACTATCTAAAAATCCTGCGATTTATCATCGCGGAGAGCGCAGAGTACGCAGAGTTTTAAGATTGTTCAACCATTGTTTGGTTTTTCCGATGCCTTTGCGTTCCTCGTGTGCTCTGCGGTGAAATTTAAGGATTTTGCAATTTCATGTGAAAAAACGAAAAATAAGTCTATACGAAAAGCGAATATCCTTAATAATGAATATTCGCTATTGGCGAAAGTCACGGATAAAGTTTAAAGATAAAGATAATTGAAAAGAGCAGAATGGTAGAAATAGACATGAAGGTGAAGATGAAGCGGGTGGATGAGATAATAGAGAGATATAAGGGAGAAGAAGGAGTTTTAATTCAGTTGCTGCTGGATATACAAAGCGAGTTCAATTGGATTCCCCATGGAGTGATTGCACGGATAAGCGAGAAGATGCGGATACCAACGAGTCAGATATATCGAATAGCAAGTTTCTACAAGGCGATGAGCCTGAATCCTGTTGGCCGTCATATAGTGCAGGTCTGTATGGGTACCGCTTGTCAGGTGCGTGGTGCACCGAAGATTCTGGATCGGTTGGAAGCGAACTTAAAAATAAAGGAGGGCGGGACAACACCCGATATGCGGTTTAGTTTGAAACGAGTAAATTGCCTCGGTTGTTGCGCCATGGGGCCGGTGATAGAGGTAGACGGGACTTATCACGGTAAGGTCACGTCAGCAATGGTACAGGAGATTTTAGAAAAATACGAATAGAGAGGGAGAGGGGAGGGGGGAGAGAGAAGTGATAAAATGCCGAGAGTAAAATCACGGGATGCGTTGGAGGAGCTGATAGGCGAGATAGTGGCAAAGAGGGACCTGAATAAACCCTGTATCACGCTATGTTCCGGGACCGCCTGTCATGCCACGGGTAGCGATAGCGTTGCCGATGCGATAGTAGAGGAATTGGATAAGCAAGGGTTGACGGAAGAGGTAGGGTTCAGAAGGACAGGCTGTCATGGGTTTTGTGAGCAGGGTCCTATTGTGGTCATTTATCCGGAGGCGATATGCTATCTCAACGTAACACCTGATGATGCTCCTGAAATCATCTCAAAAACAATAAAGGAAACGGGGATTATTGACCGTTTGCTTTATACCGACCCCAGCACGGGAGAACGAATAGTGCATGAGCACGAGATCCCATTTTACAAACATCAAAGCCGACTTGTATTTGGCGATAATCTCCGGATTGACCCGACAAACATCAAAGATTATCTCGCGCTTGGGGGATACCGTGCGTTAGCCCGGGTATTACACGAACTCACGCCGGAAGAAGTGCTGGAAGAAGTAAAAAGAGCAAATCTGAGGGGCAGAGGCGGCGGCGGGTTCCCCGCAGGCATGAAATGGGAATCTACCCGGAATGCGCCTGGAGAACCAAAGTATGTTATTGTCAATTGCGATGAGGGTGACCCCGGAGCTTATATGGACAGGTCAATTATGGAAGGAAATCCACACCGTGTTCTTGAAGGCCTAACCATCTGTGCATACGCTATAGGTGCGCGTCACGGGTTTGTGTACGTGCGCCAGGAGTATCCACTGGCGGTGAAGAATCTGGGAATTGCGCTTGAACAAGCGAGGGAATATGGGTTCCTCGGTACCGACATACTGGGCTCGGGGTTCGAGTTCGATGTGAAGGTGCATCGAGGTGCTGGAGCGTTTGTTTCCGGTGAGTCCAGCGCTTTGATGAATGCGATAGAAGGAAAAGTGGGCGAGCCAAGACCTAAATACGTTCATACTTCAGAAGCGGGCATCTGGGATAAACCGAGCAACTTAAATAACGTGGAGACATTGGCAAATGTGCCGCTGATAATAGAAAAAGGTGCTGATTGGTTCGGCTCGATTGGAACGGAAGGCAGTAAAGGAACAAAGATTTTCTCGCTTGTGGGCACGGTAAACAATACGGGTTTAGTGGAAGTGCCAATGGGAACGACGCTGCGCGACATCATATATAAAATAGGCGGGGGGATTCGGGGCGGTAAGAGATTCAAAGGTGTGCAAACAGGCGGACCCTCAGGCGGAATAATTCCAGTGCAATATCTTGATTTGCCGGTGGATTTCGATGAACTCACGAAGTTGGGTTCGATGATGGGCTCTGGTGGCATGATTGTTATAGACGAGGACACATGTATCGTGGATTTAGCACGCTATTTCGTTGATTTCCTCTGCGATGAATCGTGTGGCAAGTGCGTGCCCTGCAGAGAGGGCTTAAAACGCATGCGTGAGATATTAGAAGATATAGTTGCCGGACGCGGAAAAGAAGGGGATATTGAGCTGCTGGAAGAAATAGCGGTGGTGATGAAAAAGGCATCGCTGTGCGCGTTGGGAACGACAGCGGCTAATCCTGCTCTGAGCACCATCCGGTACTTTAGAGATGAGTATGACGCGCATATAAAGGAGAAAAGATGTCCGGCACTGGTATGTAAGGACTTGATTTCGTATTATATCGAACCAGAGGCGTGCATAGCTTGTTTGAAGTGTCTGAAGAATTGTCCCGAGGGTGCAATAGAGGGAGAGAAAAGAGTAATACACGTGATTGAGCAATCGAAATGCGTAAAGTGCGGGATTTGCTATGACGTTTGCCCGCCTAAAGTCGGGGCAGTAAAAAAAATATCAGGCAAACCCGTTCCTCCGTCGTTACCCGAAGCGGAGAGGGCAATAAGAAAAGGAAAGAAAAAGGGAGGGGGAAGTGATTGAGGGTGTTGAAATTAGAAATTGACGGTAAAGCGGTAGAGGTAGAAGCAGAGAAAGGAAATACCATCCTGGAAGCTGCGAAAAGCATCGGCATTGGTATACCTACGCTATGTTATCATCCTGCCTTGGAACCCTTTGGCGCTTGCAGGTTATGCTCGGTGGAAATAGAGAAACGGGGCAGGAAAAAGATTGTCACTGCCTGTAATTATCCCGTTGAAGATGGACTGACGGTAAACACCAAATCGCCGGAGATTATCGAGATAAGGAAAATGCTCTTGGAACTGCTGCTGGCGAGATGTCCGGAAGAGGGTAAAATACGGCGTCTGGCGCATGAATATGGCGTTGTGAAGCCGCGATTTAAATTGGAGGACGAGCGGTGTATCCTTTGCGGGTTGTGTACACGGGTTTGCGAGGAGTTAGTGGGTGTCTCAGCCATAAGCGCTGTAGATCGCGGTGTGGAGCGAGCCATTGGAACGCCTTACATGGAGCTATCAGATGATTGCATAGGTTGCGGTTCGTGTGCACTTGTATGCCCTACGGAAGCAATAAAGAGGGAAAAGAACATATACCCGACAACGGCGGAAGATACGAGGGCAATCGAGGCTAAATTCTTAGAAGGTGAGCGAGATGCGGAGCTGGGCATTTACACCGATTTAATCGCGGGAAAGAGCTCTTTGGACGGTCAGGATGGTGGAATAGTCTCTTCGTTGCTTATTTCTGGCATAGAAAATGACCTGTTTGACGCTGCGCTGGTCGTACAGCGAAAAGAGGGCGATAGCTATAAAGCCGAGGCAGTTGTAGTTGAGGATGTAGCAGGGATAAGAGGCGCGCGAGGCACGAAATATTTGCGCGTGCCGATGATGTCGAAATTAGAAGATGCGTTAAAGGCAGGTAAGAGGAGAATAGCCGTTGTTGGCACGCCCTGTGAAGTCCGCGCGGTGCGAAAGATACAGCAACAGCGAGATTTGGAACGTGAATTCCCGGGAGTAGAGATTACCCTGTTGGGCCTATTCTGCTTTGAAAGTTTCGATTACGAAGGTTTAAAGAAAAGGACGAAACGTGAATTTGGCGTTGACCTTGATAAAGCGGATAAGACGCAGATAACCAAAGGGAAATATGTCGTTACGGTAGATGGCGAGGATTATTCATGTGACGTGCGAGCGTTTGAGGACGTGGTGAGCGAAGGATGTCCTTTCTGCGATGATTTCGTGTCCCGACTTGCAGACATCTCTATCGGCTCGGTTGGAAGTGCCGATGGATATTCTACGGTGATTGTGCGATCGGAAGTTGGGAAAAGGCTTCTGGATGCGACTGAGTTCGTCCAGGGAGAAGTGGCTAAGCTCGAGATTGTAAAACTAGTAAGGTTTAAACAAAAAAGAGCTGATAAGCATTTTGCAGTGATTCTGGATGGTTTAGCGACATAGTATTCGTGGGCACAGTCTAAAAATATAGTGATTTATCTACCGCGGAGAGCGCAGAGTACGCAGAGTTTTAGGACTGACTGTTTCAATCATTGTTTAGGCTTTCTGGTTAAATCATGTTGTTCACCACGGAGACACCGAGAATCAGAGAACTTATCAATTGGGATTTTGGTATCTATTTTCTCACTTGTATTCTTCACTCTTTCCTCCTCCGTGTCTCTGCGTCTCTGTGGTTTTTATTTATTTTCTGGTGCCTCTGCGTTCTCCGCGGTGAATTACACAATCCCGACCTTAGCCTTTATCTCCGCTATTTCATATTCGATTTTAGCAAACTTATTCTCCATGTACGACCTCAAGTCCTCTCTTAGCGAACCTATCTCCGTGACAATTTCTTCTTTAGCTCCATCTATCTTTTCCGATACTTCTCCTATCGCGGCAATTGTATCATCCTGCTTCTCCAGCATCATATCCTGCTTCTCCAGCATCTTTTTCCCTATGCTCACCGACTCTTCGCCGAGCGCTACCGATTTGTCACCGAGTTCCACGGATTTCTCACCAAGTTCCACCGATTTATAAAGCAAAGTCCCGGCAGTATCCAGGCGTTCAAGCAATTCCTCATGCCAGTCGCCACGTTTTATCTCAAAATATTCAAATTCGCTCTTATACTCCTCAAAACCGACTTCGGTGCTTTCTACATCTATCGAAAATTTCTTTATTTTTATTTGCTCAATGAACTTGCTTATATCCGCATCTTCGCCTTCTGCAACGATTCTAACGTCATAAGGCTTTAAATTCTCAACAAAACCCCTTATGTTCAACTTCCGCGCTATCTTCTCCACGGCATCTCTATACCCCACACGCTGCACTTCGCCTTTCACAATTAATATTGCCCTTTTCATTTTTGCTCACCGTTAGTAGATATTTGGTTGCTGTACATAAAATATAACTTCCCTCTATTTAAGACGCGGATTAACACGGATTTATTATGATAAAGAAACAATTAATTAGTAGCACCATGCCTCAGAAAAAGGGAGGATAAATATGTCTGCTTTGGAGACTAAACAAAAACTTGAAGAAATAATCAGTGTACTCCCCGAGAGTACGCTGAAGGCAGTAATTGACTTTGCCCGCTATTTAAGAGATAAAGAAGAAGCTGAAGACCTTTTAGGAATGCAAATGAGTTCAAAAGCATATTTGGATTGGCTGAGTCCGGGAAACGACATTTACGATGAGGTCTTTAAAGACTATTTGCACATCTAAAATTTCGAGAAGTCACGAAGCAACACAATATCTTATTGAAGGAGATGAGATCGTTCAGGCAGGAATAAAGGTTGCTTCGGTTGTTAAATGTGAGTCTTTATTAACCATAAACAAGCCAATGATCCTCAAAGTCCTTGGGATACTTTCTGAAAGAGGGATTCGTAAAGTTAATGAGTGTCTAAAGGATGCTCTTGAGTTAAAGTAGAATAAAAACGGCAGTATGTTAATGGACATGACACTATCTAAAAATATAGTGATTTATCACCGCGGAGAGCGCCGAGGATAGTGGTTTAGCGGTTTAGCGGTTTGGCGTTTTAGCTAACGAGCTGAACCGCTAATAAACTAAACCTCTAATTCCGCGTGCTCTGCGGTGAAAGTTAAGGATATATATGGCAATTTCACTGAAAAATTCGACTGTGCCCTCCCATCATGCCCAACAAAAAGAAAAAAACCGTGTAAATCCATGTCTTAAATAGAAGGAAGTTATCGTTTATATACAACAAGATATAGCGTTTAATAAGGAAAAAAACCGCTAACGAAGTAAAGAAAGAATTGGAGGACTAAAAATGGGGGTAGAAATAAAAAAGGAAGGAATATTTATACCTAATAAGGTATTAGAAGGAATTGGGTTAGAGGACTTTGAAGTTGAGATTTCAGAGGCAGAACTAAAAATCCGCCCAAAAAGTTATACAAAAAGAATGTTTGGGTTTTTTAAAGCAGATGAAAAATTGGTAGATCGAATTATCAAGGACTATGGGCGGGAAACAGAGAGACGGTATTTTGAAAAAGAATAAGTTGGACGATTTTGATTTGCGTGAATTGATTTTTGTGGACGCAAATATCTTTATAGATCATGGATCGGCAAATACAAGTTATGGCAAATCGTGTGAGTGGTTCTTAGAAAGGGTAGAATCAAAAAATGCCGTGGCAATCACAACAACCTGCCGTGTTAGATGAGGTTGGATATATCCTTTCTCTTCTCGAAGGAGCGAAGACGCTAAAAACGGGGGAGTTAAAGATAGTTCGTAAAAAGCTCAAAGAGGATCAGAAATTAGCCGTGGCGTGCTACGAGAAAGTTCGCGAGTATATGAAATATATTTTCTTCCTTTGGGAAAGGGGCTTAGATATCCAGAAAGTAGAGCCAAAAGATGTGCTAATCGCCACTATGGTAGGCGGAGAGCATAGACTCCTATTTAAGGATTCTTTACATCTTTCTGTGATGAAAAGGCTGAAAATAAAAAACATTGCAACCCGAGATTCAGATTTTGAAAGAGCTACAAACATAATAATCTGGAGCCCTTAGCGTTGGCGAAGAGAGAGATAAAATAAATCGTTGACACAGATTAACGCAGACAAGATGAAACGAGCAATGCCGTTAAAAATATGCCCGCCAGCCCAACAAAAAATCCATGTAATTTTGTGCTTATTTTTTTAGGATGACTATATATATGCGTATGCGAGCATTAATATTCGAGCCCTTTTCCGGGGCTTCCGGGGATATGATTATCGGTAGTCTACTGGATTTGGGCGCAGCGGAATCGAAGATAGCCGATGCGGTTTCCGTTTTCGACATCGCGCTGGAAGTAAAAGCAGTAAAGAAGCGGGGGATAGCGGCGAAACAAGTGGCGTTTGTAAGCAAAACCGGCGATAAGAGCGTAAGTGCGAAACACGCTGAAAGAAAGTATGCCGATTTCGTGAGGCTGATCGAAGGCAGCGGCTTGAGCAGGGAGATAATACAAAACGCCCTGGCTGTTTTTGAAAAGCTCGCATGTGCAGAGGCGACGGTGCACGGAGAACCCAAAGAGAGCTTGCAGTTTCACGAACTCGGCGCTATGGATACAATAGGCGACCTGATAGGCAGCACCACGGCGTTCTTAGACCTTCATCCTGACATCGTTATTTGCACCCCCGTTTCGGTGGGCAGTGGATTCGTGGATACCCTGCATGGTGTTCTGCCTGTTCCTGCACCCGCAACAGTCGAGATATTGCGGCATTCTTCGCTGGTATCGCAAGGAGACCCGTTCGGGTCTGCTTCTGAATTGCTTACGCCTACAGGCGCAGCGATATTGGCTCATTTTGTGCATCGGTTTGAATCTTCACTCCCTCATCTTCCATTCCGCATCGAGAAGACGGGATATGGCGCCGGGTCGAAGGATCTGCCCTCAGCCTCGCCTCCTAACGTCTTGAGAGCGAGTCTATGTGAACTCAGCGAGTCCTCGTCTTTACCTACTCCCCCTCCCCTACCCCTGTCAAGGGATGAGGTGGAAGTGCTGGAAACCAATGTTGATAACGTTACCGGGGAAGTGCTGGGCAATCTGATAGAGGTGCTTATGGCGGAGAAAGGCGTGAAGGACGTAGCTATTACACCGGCGCAAATGAAGAAATGCCGAAGCGGGCACATAATTAAGGTGATTACGACACCGCAAGAAGCCGCTCGAATAGCGTACCGGATAATGGAAGAGACCGGCTCGCTGGGCGTTCGCAGCATGCAGGTGAAGCAGCGGTTCATTGCAAACCGGGAGCAGAGGAAGGTGAAGATAAGGCTAAAAGGTGTGGAGAAGGAAGTAGGCGTGAAAATAGGCACCGATGCCGCAGGTAACGTGCTTAATGTGGCTGCGGAATTCGAGGATGCGAAACGCGTTGCCGCCGACCTGAAAATACCTCTAAAAGCGGTGATAAAGCTCGTTGAAGAAACCGCGAAGCCCTTTTTGTAACCACAGATTACACAGATTTACACAGATTTTTTTCTTTTTTGTGGTATATAAAGTATAACTTCTACCTATTTAGGACGCTGATTTACGCAGATTTACGCAGAAAACTATTTCCTCAAATTATCAAATGCCTCACGTTTAACTTCCAGAAAACCATAACCCAGTTTATTATAAACTCGATAGAAGATGCTGATAATCTCCTCCGTCTATTAAACCTTATATTTAAAATCCTGATTATCCACGTTCATCTGCGTCCGATTATCAAAAATTATTCTTTCTCGTCTAAAATCTGCGAATGAACTTTTCTCTGCGAACTCCGCGTTCTCTGCGGTGAATTTTGAAATGTGATGCAGTGCCGGGGACGGGGTTCGGACCCGTGACCTCTGCATTATGAGTGCAGCGCCCTAACCAACTAGGCCACCCCGGCGTTCTCTTGTTGCTGTATAATTAAAGCATAACCCCCCTTCTATTTAAGACACTGATTTACGCAGATTTATTTTATTACTGGGGATCTATAGTCATTCCAGTTACAAATTGCAATTGATAAACAACGAGAATTCACAAGAAACTTTTTCTTAGAAAGAAAGCTTGACTAAAGAAACAGGTCTTTTTTTCTTTTAGCACAGGTTTTCTTTTTTACAAAAAGAAAAAGTGTTGTGTAATCTGGTGGTTAATAATTTTCGCTTTCTTTTAATTCGCTACGCAGGTCTCCCATCGTGGCAATACGCTCTGCAACGGCGTCGTGCTGGTGTATGCTCTCTTCGTTTATCTGCTTTATCCCAATGATCGAGTCATCAGGAAGTTCAGCGAACTTTTCTACCACGCGCTTCGCCATCTCACGCACGCAATCTTCAACAAACATCGTCTTTTTGTGCGCCATTTCTACCACCTTCGCCTCGTCCGGTCGCTTCAGGATTTCATACGTCTTGGCACTCATTGAACGCTCTATTATCCCTATTATACGCTCCATAGGGACTATTATGTCATCTTCCACCTCAATCGAGATTATGCCTCGCCCTCTTTGGTTATGCGTTGCCATGGGCACCGTATTCAAAAAAGCATCCCGCTCTTCTTTTGTTATCCCCATCTTCGTTAGCTCTTCCTCTACATTTTCCCGCATCAGTTCCTGTGCGCAGGGGCACGCGGTCATCCCTGCCACCTCCGCTCCTATTTGCTTTCTTATCCTTACTCCCCCGTCAGGGTTACGAAAAGCTCGCGCCTCGGCAAAGATAATCGCAGGCTCCTGGCATTGTATCTTCATCACCGGCGTCCTTCTTTTCAACATGTACACACTTCGCATTCCTATCTCCGCAGTAGAAGCGTAGTCATGGCGTTCGAGCAGCCGCTTCGCTACTTCACTGCACAATTCCTCCATCTCGTATATCGGCGTCTTAATCGCCTCTTCCAGCACTTCGTACATCGCCTCGAAATTCCTCGACAAATTTGCCCCCTTTATGTTGCTCGGCAGGTCTACAAAGATATGAAAATCGGAAATAAGCACTACCGGCCTTTTACCGCCAGCTCGCGCTACTTCTACTAACTTCTTTACTCCCGTCACGCCTACCCTCGTTAGGTTTATCTTTATGTCCGGGCTCCCAGCTTGCACGTCAGGCAGAGGTAATGCCATTGTCTTTTCTAAATCTATATCCTTAGCCCTGCTATTTAAACTTTACATTTAAAAATAGAAAAATTTATATATTATCCTTCTAATTAATCCATTAAATGGAGGTATAACCTGATATGATTGCACAAGAACAAAAGCCTATGGAGGAGATTCTGGGTTATCTTGAGGGGAAACAGAAGGTAGTAGTAATGGGTTGTGGTGGCTGTGCTACTTTCTACGGTACGGGAGACAAAAAAGCGGTGAATGAGATGGCAGAGAAACTTACGAAGGAAGGGAAAGAAGTCACCAAAATTGTCATGCCTTTGGGTATGCAGGCATGTGAAACCGAGAAGTGTTCGATATTTCTGCAAAAAAAACGAAGTGCCGTTGAGAATTGCGATGCAATTATGGTAATGAGCTGCGGTGACGGTGTGCAGGTGGTAACCGAGTATACGGATGAAGAGATGGGTCTTGCGAAGGAAGTCTATCCGGTAAATGACCCACTGGGACTTGTAGGCGGCGGTCCTAAAAAGTTCAAGGAGACCTGTCAGTCCTGCGGAATGTGTGAACTGGGCAAAACTGCGGGTGTCTGCCCTCTGACTGCCTGCGGAAAGGGATTGATGAACGGTCCCTGTGGTGGCGTGCGAGAAGGCGATAAATGCGAAATAGACCCCGATAAGGACTGCGCCTGGGTGAAGATATACAAACGAATGGAGAAACTCGGCAAACTCGATGCGTTCGAGCAGATGAATGACCCGCATGAATGGAGCAAAATGAAGAGGCCACGGCTATTCGAATTAGAAAAGCCTATGGGTATGATGGACATGATGGGCGCTATGATGAACCTTAACACCATCAGTGGGTACATGTCTATGATGTTCGCTAAGCCACCAGCCGAAGAAGAGGAAGCAAAAAAAGAGTGAGGAGTGTGATGAAAAAAAAATGACAGATGAAGTTTATAGCGATTTGATGCGAGAGTTTAAGGAGGGGAAATACGTCTTCACAGGCGAGTTAGAACCGGAGAAAGCAGGTAACGTCAACGAGCCGATAGAGATGGCGAAGGAGTTGCTGGGTTTAGTGGTAGCCTGTAACGTAACGGACAATCCGCAGAGTTTCGCTTATGTCAGCAGCCTTGCCGCATCGTATAAAATTCAAAAAGAGACGGGTATGGAGTGCGTTTACCAGTTAAGGTGTTCGGACAGGAATCGTATGGCGCTTCTATCCGACGTGCTTGGTGCCGGCACATTAGGGCTAAAAAATATCCTTGCGTTAGCGGGCGACCACGTATCGCTTGGTGATACGCCGGATGCAAAACCTGTCTTCGACCTGGACTCAACCACATTGATACACATGATACGGAAAATGGTGGACGAGGGCAAGGACCTTGGGGGTAATGACATAGAGGACCCACCGAAACTGCACGTGGGTGGTGCAGCGGCACCCGGAGCAGCGCATTTGAAGGCTGAGGTTGGCAAGGTGAAGAAAAAGATCAATGTCGGCGTGGAATACCTGCAAACTCAGGTCGTTTACTACACGGACGTGCTGGATAAGTTCTTTAACGAGCTGGGGGAGACTGATGTCCCTATTCTGGTCGGGATTTTCCCTGCAAGAACCTTCGGACAGGCGGATTTCTTCGATAAATACGTCGCGGGTGTGGACGTGCCACCGGATTATTTAGAGAGCATGAGGGCGACGAAACAGATAAAGGACAAGGAAAAGAAGAAGGAAGAGGTGGACAGGGTAAACATAGAATTCTTCACCGGGTTTCTGGAGCATCTAAAGGGAACGCCGGCTGCTGGATGCCACATGATGGCCGTGGGGTATCCTCGGATAATTCCGCCACTCAAGAAAATAATGGAATAATAAAAAAAACCGGGGGGGTATTTTTCCCCTCCCCCCTCTTTTTTATTTTTGATATTGGGTAATGAAGGAATAATTATGCCAAAAAAAGCTCGGAGTTGGTATTATAATTCACCAAAACAAAAAGTAGATAAATTCACAAAAGAAGGACTTAAAAAGAAATGCGATAAATTTATCGAATCTGTTCTTAAACCAAGGTTTATTTCAAGTGACCAATCTGCATTAGAT
>JAUWNY010000160.1 GCA_030612405.1 Candidatus Methanophagales archaeon
TCTCCCGACATATATATTCCAGTAGAAATCGAGGTATAATAAAACTTTTGTGTATGTATGGAATCTGTCAAAAATGATAGCATTATCGATGATCCGGCATATTTGCAATTTTTGAGTTACCCTTTAATTTGAAGAGGATACGAAATATATCATATTGATTTTTGTAGGATAGGAGTAGCCAATGAAAATCCAAGAAAGGTATCAAAGAGCGGTGGATGAATTTGTAAGAAGGGCGGTGGAGAAATATAAAGATAGAATAGATGAAATAATCTTATTTGGCTCAGTTGCAAGAGGAGAAGCAGGAGTGGACTCTGACATTGATATTTTAGTCATATGGAAAGGAAATGAGGCAGAAGGATGGAGAGCTATGTCCGGGTTGGCATTTGATGTATTATTAGATGTGGAAGAATATATTTCGGTAAAAGTCCTCGGTTTAGAGGATTTAAAAGCAGAAAATCCGTTCGTAAATAATGTAATAAAAGGAGGGCATAAAGATTGCATGAAAAATATATCGAAAAGAATATTGGTAAAGAAGAAGCCGAAGCCATTGTCGAAGATGCAAAGAATTTTTGGGTGAGGATTAAGGATGCAATAAGGGATATTTTGGAAGAAAGTGTAAGATGATATTAGTAGCAATTGCTCAATATCTGGGGGGTATAAATTCTAAGCACTAAACTCTAAATAAGCCCCTCCTGGGCTTGCGGGGTTACCAGGGCAGAGCCCCTGTCTAAACAAGCCTTTCTTTTAGGATTTAGGATTTCCCACTCCTTATTGAGCATATACGGAATATGTATTGATAACGCCCTGGAGTTCATTCCTATTCCTGCACGTATAGAAAGGATATGCAATCAGATATGCAACCGCAGCGCTATGAAGCACCAGTCCAATATCGAAATAATGAACAATCAGCTCTAAAATCGCAATGGATAGCAGAACGACCGAAGCGAGAAGAACCCAACCCTTCTTCAGACCCACTTTAACAACGGTGGTGCTTGAATACCCTAAATCTTCTTCGTAATCGTTTATCTGATGCGTAAGTAACGACTCGCAACCAATAATCATAAACAGGGCGGCAATCAGCAGAATAGGCGTATTTAAATTTAAATCGCCACCTGCCAGCGTGAACCCTGCTAAAATGGGAAACAAGCCAAACATCAGTCCATGAGTTAGTATATCAACAATAAACCGTTCCTTGAGCCTTATGTGGTTTACCGAATAGAGCGTGAGGAGAGAAATACACAGCAGCGTGAATAAAACGCCACTTATGCCCGGGCTCAAAAAGCAGGCAAGTGCGATTGCAATTGCGAGTAGCATGCACATAAGTGCGAAAGTGCCTCTTTTTGTTACTTTGCCCGAAGAAAGCGGATTATTGCCTCTCCTGACTTTTTTCATATTCCGCAGGTCTATTTCAACATCGAAATAGTTGTTCACAACGAACCCAAAAGCTATCACACAGAAGAAGATCACGCCGACTGAAATAAGAACAAAAGGGGTAGCAGGTGCTAGAATCGCCCCTATAAGCGGAATTAGCGCAAAGAACTTTATCCATTCCTTGACCCGCAGCATCTTGAGGTATTCCAAATTTAGATCCCCTTTATCCCCGCTATCCCCGCTTCTAAAAAACATTTATTTTGTATTTGTTTTATCGTTAACGAAGAAGTCAGTAAAAGATTGTAAATTTTGATTTCTACGGGCTTAAAATTGAGAAACCCTAAAATAAGGTTCAATAACTCTGCGGGTTTCTTCTCTTCTGTCAGCGCCTTTTCTATATCCCCGATATAATCCCTCTTTACCATGATCGTTGTAGATTGTAGCATCTGTAATAATCACCTATGAATAAATAACTATATAAAACTTTCATAGGTATGAACTTTTCTTTTCTTCGCTTTTCACGCGAAATAAATCTTCTTTCAATGAAGTTTCCCACTCCACGCTTCTCTCACTTCCTCTAACGCAAGGTCCACCAACTCCTTATTCCTATCACAAACACCAATCCTCTTCTCTCCTACTGTCTCCCCTATTTTCGTTACATAAACCTTTCTTTCCTTGATCAAATCCTCAAACCTTCTCTTTTCCTCTTTCCACACCTCCACCACCCATCTCGTGTTAGATTCCGAGAACAACTTGTAATCACTTCTCAGCTCGGGATTGACGCCCGCAACATCAATTGAAGCGCCGATGTCGCCACCTAATAGCATTTCGCATACGGCAACTCCAAGACCGCCTTCCGAAAGGTCATGGCAGCTCGCTATTAATCCCGCATGCATCGCTTCCCTTAATGCGTTCATACTCTGCATCAGCACCTCAGGCTCGGTCCTCGGCACAACGCCTCCTTCTACATGCCTTAACTTATAATACTCACTTCCACCCAGCTCCGCTTTCGTTTCCCCTATCACGTATAACAAATTCCCGTCAGCTTCTTTCACATCCACGGTAATGCATTCTCGTACATCTTCGCATATCCCTATACCCAGAATAGTCGGCGTAGGAGGAATAGATTCGTCCATAGCTGCTGATTCATTGTAAAAACTCACGTTGCCACTCACAAAAGGTACGCCAAGCGAAGATGCCATGTAGCCCAATCCACGACAGCATTCATAGAAATCCCCCATTCGGTCCGGCTTCTCAGGATTACCGAAGTTCAAGCAGTCGGCAAGTGAATGCGGCACTGCACCTACCGCGGTCAAATTCCGGCATACTTCGTCTATCGCGCTTGCAGCACCCCAGAACGGATTTAGTTTGCAAAAGGACGGATTCACATCAGAAGTAATGGCAAGCCCTTTATAGGACTCCTCCAACGGCTTAATCACCGCGGCATCGCCATGCGTCTGTTTTCCTATTACCCCCTGCATCGGTTTTAGTACGGTAGAAGCCCGCACTTCGTGGTCATATTGTCTTATGATACCTTCCCTCGAGGTAATGTTTGGTGCGGCAAGCAACCGCGTTAAAACCTCGTTGTAGTCTTTTGGCTCTTCTATTGAAACTTCCTTCTCTTCTTTCTTCCTTATCTCCCTCTGACGCTCATAAATAGGACATGCAACAAGAAAATCTGTATCCAGCTCAAATATGAGCTCCCCCTCATAAAAAATCCGTATTTTTGTTTCTTTGGTAAAGCTTTCTTTTCTAAAGAAAGGTTTTGTTTGTCCAATAGCCACGGCATCTACGTCCCACTTATCGAATATCGCAAGCAATCCTTCTACGTTGTCCCCCGAAACGGCGATTAAAAACCGTTCCTGCGATTCTGAAACCCATATCTCCCATCCGTCGAGTCCCTCTTCCTTTAGCTTTACACGCTCTAAATGGACGTCTGCACCGCACCCTCCTGCATGGCTCATCTCGCTCACGGCACAGGATAACCCGCCACCACCGAGGTCTTTCATCCCGCTTATCAGCCCCGTCTCATTTGCTTCCGATATGGCATGCATTAGCGGTTCTTTCGTTATCGGGTCGCCAACTTGGACGGCACTTCGCGATTCCTCTTCACCCGTTAACTCTACGGAAGCAAAAGTAACGCCGTGTATGCCATCCCTGCCTGTTTTACCGCCGACCAGAACAAGCACTTCGCCTGGCTTCGCCCTGCTTCTGCTCAGATCTGCCTTATTCATTATTCCCACGCAGCCCACGTTCACCACGCAATTGCCTACATAACCATCATCGAAATAAACCATGCCCGCACAGGTTGGAATGCCTATTCGATTCCCGTAGTCGCCTATACCTGAAACGACACCATCAAACAAAAACCGCGGATGCTTTATTCCCACAGGAAGTTTTTCGTCGGGATGACTCAGCTGCCCGAAGAACAGAGGGTCTATCAAGGCAATGGGCTGTGCACCCATGCAGATTACATCTCTGACAATGCCACCTATTCCGGTTGCCGCACCTCCGTACGGTTCGACGGCTGAAGGGTGGTTGTGACTCTCGAATGCCACGACATAAGCATGTTCTTCATCAAATTCCACCACCCCCGCATCTTCTTTTATCACCAGCATATTTTGCGGCGCTTCTATGCCAAAAATGAACTCCTGCAAGATTCTTTTTGAACTCTTGTAACAGCAATGCTCCGACCACGCTTGTGCAATGCTTTGTAATTCCACATCCGTCGGTTCTCGCTTTTTCGCTGCGAAATATCGTTTTATTCTCTTCATCTCCTCTAAATTCAGCGAGAGCCCCATATCGTCACTGATACGCTTCAATTCTTCATCTTTCGCATCCCTTATCCTTACTTCCATCCTTTTCATCAAACTTTTCTTTCAAAAAGAAACCTTTACTAAAGAAATAGTTTTAATTAATTCATGGAGCAAAAGAAAGCCTTCCTGGATGTTGCTGTTAGTATTTGCCCTTATTGTGGAACGCCATACGCAGATGCAAGCTGGTATGTCATAGAATTGGGCAGTGATGTCGAGTGTGGAGTCTGTGGAAGGACTTGGAATCCAAAAGCATCAAAAGTGGACAGGTTTTTACTTGAATTCCTGTTAGATGAGAATGCGAAAGTCGTAGAGGTGAAAAAGAAGTAATCGTATAGCGGGTGGTAAAGATACAAGATACAAGATGCAAGATGCAAATCAGAGAACAGAAGTCAGAGTTCTGCTTTCTTCTCCTTAAACCTGTATCCTGCATCCTGAAACCCGAGGTTTAACTTCTTCCATGCACTATTTATAATAAAACAAAAATGCACTGGTCGTTAGCAATCGCAAAGGACATCGTGGAGCGAAGGAAAGAGAAAAAGCATGTTGTTGCTACGGGTATTACGCCCTCGGGAGACATTCACGTGGGGAATCTGCGAGAGATAATAACTGCGGATGCGGTCTGTTCCGCTCTCGTGGACATGGGCGTGGAAGCAAAACTTATCTATGTCGCGGACACTTTTGACCCGCTGCGGAGGAGATACCCTTTTCTTCCCGAAGAATACGAAGCGCACGTAGGAAAACCACTGTCGGAAATACCCGACCCGGAAGGACGCCTCCGCACCTATGCCGAGCACTTTTTACAGCCGTTCCT
>JAUWNY010000120.1 GCA_030612405.1 Candidatus Methanophagales archaeon
TCTCGTGCTAATCACGATGTTTTTGATGATAAGCGTATTCGCTCTGGTCCTTCGGAATAGATACACCAAGCGTATGAGCGGAAGTAGGGGGTGAAAAAATAAACCACGAGATTTCACGAGATTAACACTAAAACTTTTTAGAAAAAAGTTTTATCAAAAACCTGTTTCTCGTGAAAATCAGTGTAATCTGGTGGTTATAAAAAAATGAGCAAGATAGAAACGAAAGGATTGAATGTTTATTATGGGAATGGAACGGTGCATGCGTTGAAAGAAGTGAATATAAAAATAGAAGCAAACAAGATAACGGCATTGATCGGACCTTCGGGCTGCGGGAAGACGACTTTTCTCAGAGCTTTGAACCGAATGAACGAACTTAACGATGCACAAACGAAGGGTGAGGTTCTTATGGATGACAGGGACATATACAACGGAAAAGTGGATGTCATTCAGTTGAGGAAGAAGATAGGGATGGTTTTTCAGCAGCCAAATCCGTTCCCGATGAGCATATATGATAATGTCGCCTACGGTCCGAGGATACATGGACTGCGAAACAGAAAGCTGGATGGGATAGTGGAGGAGAGCTTGAGGAAAGCGGCATTGTGGGAAGAAGTGAAAGACCGGTTGGAAGAAAACGCATTGAAGTTCTCCGGGGGTCAGCAACAGAGGCTATGCATTGCTCGTGCACTTGCGGTAAATCCGGAAGTCATTCTCTTTGACGAGCCATGCTCGGCACTGGACCCAGTATCAACTGCGCGGATAGAAGCGTTGCTGAGAGAATTGAAAAAGGACTATACGATTGTTATCGTCACGCATAATATGCAGCAGGCTGCGCGTGTTTCTGATTACACCGCTTTCTTCCTCATGGGCGAGCTGATAGAATTTGGTGAGACCACACAAATCTTTGAGCGACCAAGGGATAAGAGGACTGAGGATTATATTACCGGGAGGTTCGGCTAAATGGCGGTAAGAAAAGAATACGTAGAGGATTTGGAAAAGCTCAAAGAGGAAGTGCTGAGAATGGGCGAACTGGCGAAGGAATCTGCGAAAAACGCCATCAAAGCGCTTGTCCGGCGAGATACGGAATTGGCATCGAAGATACTAAAAGAAAACGCAGTAATAGACGAACTGGAATTTGACATAGAGAACAGATGCATGAAACTGTTAGCGTTGCAACAGCCCATGGCGGTTGACCTCAGAACAATAGGGACGTGCATGAAGATAATAACGGATTTCGACAGGATAAGCGACCTCGCAGGCGACGTTGCGGAGATTGTCATAAGGATAGCGGATGAACCGCTTGCGAAGCCGCTGATTGACATACCGAGGATGTCGGAGATTTCGCAAGGCATGATTTCTGATTGCCTCAAGGCGTTTTCGTCAGGAGATATAAAAATACTGGAGAATTTCTCGGAACGAGACGATGTAATAGATGCGCTATTTGACCAGATCAGGCGGGAATTAATGATGATAATGATAGAAAAACCGAGAGGCATAGCAAATGCAAGTCATCTGCTGTTCGTGGCGCTGCATTTAGAACGAATTGGCGACCACGCATGCAATATCGCTTCTCGTATCATATACATGGTTACCGGAGAGAAGAGGAAGTTGGAGTAATACAAAAAAGTCTTTACCTCATCAGAATTTATATTTATTACCGGGGTACGGATATGACAAAAAAATTAGCGGCACTGGATGTGAACAAGTGCATTGGATGTATGGAATGCATGTTTGCATGCACGAGAAGGGTAGGTAGAGGAGGGTTTGACAAGTCGGCGATAAGAGTCAGGTCCGCCGGTGGCATAGAGCGAGGTTTTGTAATTGTCGTTTGCCGTGCATGTGAGAATCCGCCGTGCGCAAAAGTATGTCCTACGGATGCTTTAAGGGAGAGAAAAGGAGGAGGAGTGATATTGAACGAGGATAAATGCATAGGCTGTGGTTTCTGTGCGCAAGCTTGTATCATGGGCGCTATTTTCTGGGATGGCGAGCGGAACAAGCCCATCGTGTGTAAATACTGCGGTGAATGCGCGAATTATTGCGTGCATAACGCCATTGGTCTGGTTGAGGTAAAGGCAGAGGCAGAGGCAGAGGAATAGCAAGCAGGAGGGTCAGGTTATAAAAATGTTATTAACGAAAGCAAAAGAAATGAACAGGGTTCTGTATATAGATTTAACGAAAAAAGACAACAAAATAGAGGACAGAGAGGATTTATTTGACGAATATTTGGGTGGTTCGGGCGTTGCGATAAAGCTTCTGGAAGAAGAATGTCCAAAGGGCGTAGACCCGCTAAGTGCGGGAAATCCGATAATTTTTGCCGTCGGTCCTCTTACAGCACTATATCCCTCCGCTTCTAAAACCGTGGCGATGTTCAAATCGCCGTTAACCGGCAATCTCGGGGAAAGCCACACCGGAGGAAGAAGTGCGATGGCTATTAAGCTTGCGGGTTACGGGGCGATAGTCATCAAAGGTTCAAGTGACATCCCGCTATATCTGGCAATACACGGTGACGAAGTAAAATTCAAGGATGCTTCTTCCATCTGGGGCATAGAAGCGGTAGCGGTGGGCAGGATTTTAAGAGAGGTGGAGCCCGGTGCAGGTGTAAGAACCATTATAAGGATTGGAAGAGCGGGGGAGAAAATGGTGAGGTATGCCTGTGCGGTATGTGAAACCTATCGCCATTTTGGGCGGCTTGGTTTAGGTGCAGTGATGGGTTCGAAGAAACTGAAAGCCGTGGTTATATCCGCAGATAAGAGCATAGAGATACCCAAAGAGAAAAGGAAGGAATACAAGAAGGTTTACGATGAGATACAGGATGTTGTGGTTGAAACGGATGCAATGGAGAAATATCATGATTTAGGCACGGCAGGGAAGATTTATGAGATGAATAAACTCGGTGGGATGGCATACAAGAATTTAGAATCTGCGAGTGCACCGGAAGAGATTGCAAGAGAATTTTCGGGTGAGAATATTGCCGAGAAGTATCTTTCGAGGCGAGTTTCGTGTGCTCACTGCCCGGTGGGTTGTATTCATTTAGCATCGCTCAGAGAACTCTACGAGCCCGGCTATTATTTCAAAACCTCAACCATTCCTTATGACAACGAGACAATTTACGCACTTGGTTTTATGCTTGGTATGAAGAGTGCAGAGGATTATCTGAGGCTGATTGACATGGTTGACCGGATTGGCATGGACGCGATAAGCACTGGAGTAACCTTAGCATGGGTGACGGAAGCGTATGAGCGCGGGATAATAACAAAGGAGCATACCGATGGTCTTGAGTTCCACTGGGGAGACGTTCAAGTATATTCCGAGGCAATAGAGAAGATAGTAGGGATGCCAAACGAATTCTATCAAAATCTGGCTAAAGGTGTTGAGCATGCGTCAAGCGTGTACGGTGGTCAGGATTATGCACTCGCATTTGGAGGTAATGAGATGCCTGAGTACCATACAGGAATTGCGTGTTACCTGAACAATCTCACGGGTGCGAGGCACAGCCATCTTGATTCCGCGGGATACGACCTCGACCAGAAGTTAATAGGGAAAGAATTCACGCTTGAAGAAGTGGTGAAAGGGTTATTAAAGGAAGAAGAATGGCGGCAAATACTGTCAAGTCTTGTGGTGTGCTTCTTTGCGAGGAAAGTTTACAGCGCAGAGAGGATAATAAAAGCTTTGGATGCGATAGGGATAGAAAACTGGACGGAGGAGAAATTAGAAGACCTTGGGAGTGTTATCCATCGTGCTAAAATGGACTTTAAGTTCAGAGAAGGGTTTGACCTCGCAAAACTGCGCATACCGAAGCGGATTTTTGAAGTGCCGACACCGCACGGGATATTAAAGGAAGGGGATATTAGGAAAGCGATTGAGATATACGGTGAGATGATTTTTTATAGTCATTCCAGTAGTAAATTGTAATTGATTTATCAAAGAAACAATAAAAAATGGGTAATTGCAAACATGAAAGCTGTGGTGATGCGGAAAAAGTATGGTTACCGTACGAATTTGAGGGAAGAAGTAGAGGGCTAAAGCCACATTCATATTGCGTCCTCTGTGGCGTTGTCAAAAATATATCACCCGATAAGGCGAAACCAATGGGATATTACACGAATATCCTTGCACGGCTGGGAATCACAAAAGTTCAGATACGGCTAATTGCAAAAGGGCTGGAAAAAACGGATTTTGATGATGCCTATTTCATGACGAGGCCTGAGCAGGAAGAAGTATTCATTAGAGCAGTAAAAAAATACAGCAAAGTGAGAGAGGATGAAATAAGAGCATTTTTATAGTTAGCGGATAGGATAGTGCCGAATCGGAATTGAGCGCTGCGATGATAAGGCGGTCGGCAATGGACAGCGGAAGCTGTACAGGATGGGGAATAGGGAATAGGGATTAGGGAATAGGGACTGGGGAATAGGGAATAGGGGTTACTTATCACACATTATAGTCAATTTTGAGAAACCCTCAGATTGGGAAATGCTTCTTCATGAAGAGATTTATGTTGAAGGTGGTTCTACGCTGAATCCGAGGAGGCATGGATTTGGCGATCTGGGACAGGCGATAACGTATGTATCCGAGAAGAAACCGCTATTCTTTTTTGGTATTGCAGGGGCGGTGTTCACGATTATCGAGTTGATATTGGATGCGATTGGGAGAGGGAAGGAAAAGGAATGAAAAATCTTAGTGTGATGAGCGAGAATTTATTGGAATTGGTTAAAAAAGGGGAATCAGAAGAAATAGAATTAAAAAAATCAACCGCTCAATTAGATAGGGCTTTAAAATCCATATCTCAGAAAATCAGGCAGAGAATAAAACATGAAACAAGTCCGGGAATTAAAGTTTTGGAGATTGAAGAGAAGAGCATTATCGAGGTTACAATCAGCGAAGGAAGAAATAAACCCTACTCTTTGGATGGCATCTGTTATAAACGAGTTGGAACTGAGAACATAATAATTTCTCCAGAGAAACTTTAGGAAAGTTTGATCAAAATGCTCTGCAGAAACTTTTAGAAAGTTGGATCAAAACGTCCGGCACTTCGGCTGGATAAGACCGTATCTGTTCGGATTCGAGCATGTGTCGGGGGATTACATCGTGATGGGCGACGGTGATTTTCGATTGTGTCTGAGTAAGTTTTTAAACATGTATGTAATAGATTAATAATATGGGTAAGGAAGAAATGGTAGAGGAAGGACAACTTGTGGAGCGACTCGCGCCGAGAATCGAGGAGAGGATAAGATATAGAGTTGTGAGAAGCATCATTGATGCGCTTGAGGAACAATTTTATCCACCGGAAGAGATGTTCAGAGAGGAGTTTGTGAAGAGTGTGGAAGAGGCGGAGAAAAGAGTAAAAGAAGGAAAAGTCAGGACTTTTAAAAATGCAAATGAGCTAAATGCGTTTTTAGAGAGTTTGAAGACTGAAGAATGAATAGTTACAGCCAAGACATTGATGAAGAGCTAATTTCTAAGTTAAGGAGATTGGCAAAAAGAGATAAAACGTTGTACACAGCAGTGCAAAAGAAATTGGTTCAAATCACAGAGAAACCTTATCTCGGCAAGCCACTTCATGGGAAACTAAAGGGTAAAAGAAGAGTTCATATTGGACATTTTGTGCTTATTTATGGGATAGACGAGAAAGAGCGCAGGGTAATATTTTTAGACTTTACGCATCACGATGAAGCATACAAATAAAGAAAATTAAAGGGGAGCTTGAGATGGGAAATGCATACAAACTTTTCTTTTAAAAAGAAACAAAGTTTTTCTTTTAGCACAGGTTTTCTTTTTGTAAAAAAGAAAAAGTGTTATAACAAATCCTGATATATATGGGTGCAGGTTCAGAAACTTTAACGGCAGTCAAAAAATCACAATTTGAAATTGAAATTGGTGGAGATTCCAATAAACGTGGGGTATGACGTTGGTGGTACATTGGCCAAAAATCCGTGGATACATGGATTCGGCGTGCTGGGCTGGTTAATCCGTGTTATTTCAGAGAGCAGACCTTTGCTGTTCTTTGGTGTTGCAGAAGTAGTGTTCACGATTATCGGGTTGATATTTGGTGCAAACGTGCTGTATAATGCGAATATGGGAAGAGGAGTTGCAGTTGGGTCTGGGCTTATGTGAATATATTTATAAGGGGGTATTGTAAATAGATAATTAAAGGGAGTATCGTACAATGAAAGAATATATATTTCATGGGATTATTGAAAAAGAGGAGGACGTGTACTGTGCACTCTGTCTCGAATTGGACATTGCCACAGAAGCGGATACATTAGAAGGTGCGAAGAAGAACTTGAGGGAGGCAGTTGAGGGGTATGTCAAATCTGTGGTGAGGGATGATGAAGAAGATGAATTTATTCCACGACCTGCTCCAGAAGAGGTAATAAATTTGTTTCTCGGAAGGGAAGTCATAAACAATATAAGGGTGTTGTTAAAGGTCGAAAAAGAAGGGTTACAGTCCTTGCCGATAGAAAGAGCTTTCATCCAAAGACGCTTAAAAGCATGATCCGTCAATCAGGATTGAGAGAAGAGGAGTTTTTTGGGAATAAATGAATTTAGGAGCAAAGGTTATAATAATATGAAAATCGCATACAAACCTTTTCTTAGAAAGAAAAGCTTTATCAAAAGAACTATGCTTTCTTAGCACAGGTTCTTTCTTTCAAACTTTAGGAAAGTTTAATCAAAACGCTTCGCAGAAAGAAAGTGTAATTTGAAACTGGTGGAGATTCCAATAACCGTGAGATATGATATTGGTGGTACATTGGCCAAAAATTCCGTGTCGCATGGATTTGGCAATATATTTATAAGGGCATGATAAAAATATAAATATAAATGAGGAACAAGGAGGTATTTATAAAAGATGTTAAAATTTAATGAACGGTATATCGTTGATAATATGGAGAAGCTCTGGAGGACAGATATTTTGAGCATACGTATTCGGTGGTGGATTTCAAGGAAATATTCGAATACTTTCGATATACTTCTTTTCCCTCCTCTCCATAAGAGCCGTCTTTACCCCAGATGCATGCGCTGATAAACCAATCGAATTCATGCAGGGTTCTATGCTGAAGGGTAGCCACGCATCTTAATACTGCACATCTATGCAATATCTCTTCTAAACACAACACATTATTCATCTTCCCTCTCCTCATGTGTTATACTATAATTTTATATAGTCAAATACGCTTTTTAGGTTTATAATTGTAAGGATGTGCCAAATCCGAATTGAGCGTTGCGGTGATAAGGGGGTCGGCACTTGTCAGCGGAAGCTATCTTACAAACTTTAAGAAAGGTTTGATCCAAAACGGTTTCAGGATTGAACGTAATTGCAAAAGGGAAAGAATAAAAAAAATAACAAACAGGTTTATATAAATAGATACAAAGAGAGATAAGTATATGGGGATGAAAGCGAAGAAAATAGTGATGAAGGGAAAGGTTCACGATGTTGGATACAGATTGTTTTTACTGAGCGAAGCGGAAAGGTTGTTCATCGAAAAATTCGATGCAAGAAATGTTTTGATAGATGGGGAACAGCACTTAATTGTTCTGGTTGGAGGAGCGGAAGAGAGGATTAACAGGTTTGTGGAGTTTGCAGAATCGAATTATCCACCGGGAGCTTCTGTGGAATCTGTGGAGGTTAAGGATTATGGAGAAGAGGTTAGGAACATTGATTCTTTCAGGCAATCCTTCATGGTCTTCCAGCTTACGAAGATAGCACAGGCAGGAGTGGGTATGCTTGGAAAGCAGGATGCGATGCTTGGAAAGCAAGATGCGATGCTTGAGAAGCAAGATGCGATGCTTGAGAA
>JAUWNY010000058.1 GCA_030612405.1 Candidatus Methanophagales archaeon
GGGTGCTGCAGCCGAAAGTTTGGGTCGCAAATGGATTGCTTTTGAAGTCAATCAAACTTATCTTGCAACATCATCTTTCCGTTTTCTTAATAAAATAGATGAAAACACGGTCAGAATACTGTATGAGAAAATTAATTCTGATGGTGCGGCTGAAATAACTATCCCACAAGTAACTCAGCTTCGGATTATGGAAAAGGGGGGAGAAATTGAAACTGTCACAGCAAAGTTTTGATCATGAGGTATTTTCTTGATACGATAGAAATAATTCCCAAAAATGACCACACTAACTTTTTACGGTGGCGTTGGCGAAATAGGAGGAAACAAAATATGGGAATTATCAATCCTGAGGAAGGGAAAAGAGTATGAAGTTTATTGACTTTCCCTCTTAATGTACTCTACAAAGCAATTCTCACCATCTTCAACCTCGCCTCAACTTTTCTATCAGCTCATTCAAATAGCTTTCCCATTCCTCATCGCTCATGTTCGGGAACGACACATCGGCATTTGGATGGAAGAATCTGCAAAGTGTGATTGTCTTCAGCCATGGTGCGAAATGTTTAAGTGTGGACAGCCCCTGCGAGCCTATGTAATAAAGCACGCCCAAGAACACAACGAGGTCATGCTGCCCTTCTCCTTTTATGCCTTTCCATTCTCCATCTCTCAACCTGTCTATTATGTTTACAATCGGCATGCTTGCATCTGGCTGGAATTCCTTTTCCAAAAATGTTTTTAGTGTGTGAGCAACGGCAACCGTTGGCATTTTCGATTCCTTCGCTATTTCTATCGCATAATCCATCAAACCCTTCCCGTTAAGCTCTGTTTCTAATGCGAGCGAGCCAACGATGAAAAGAGGTCTCTTTGCATCTTTTATTGCCCTCGCGGCAATCGCGGGTGTTAGAATCTCTCCACGCCGTGGACCCGGCACGTTTGCTATATCCCAGGGATCATTTCTCTCTACCATTTTCTCGTCCTCCTATTTTACCACACACGCCCGCTGATGAAAAACGGCTTCTTACCCTCCATCCTGTTTATTTGCACTGTTCCTCGGTCCATAAGCGGAGCCACATATTTCACAACGTCCTGCACTGGTATCGAAAGCGATTCCGAAATCCCCTCGATCGTATTTTCCTCGCTCTCCAGCATCGCAGTTACCTTTCCCGCCATGAACTCGCTCTTTATCATCTCCTCAAAGAAGGCATCTATCTCTTTCTCTCCCAATTTAACATATCTCGCTATCTCCGCTATCTTACCGACAGCCCATCTCAACCTCGGATTATTCACACCCTCTTTCACCGTAACGAGTGCGTCATAATGCTTTTCAAGCTCAAAAGGTCCCAGCTCTTTTATCTCGTTCACCGCACCCTCAATCAATTCCTTGAACTTCTGCCCTTCTGCTGCGGAAATCCAGCCAAGTCTCACCCTCGCCGGGTCTATTCCAGCGAATTCAAGCAGTTTCTTCACGAACTTCACGCGCATCTCCGCATGATAGTTCCCCACGACATAATGACAATCGCCGATATGGCACCCCGTAACGAGAACGCCATCTGCATGGTGGAAGAAGGGCTCGACCATCATCCAGGGGTCTATTCGTCCTGAGCACATCACCCTGATTAGTTTTGCATTCGGCGGATACTGGAATCGCGATACACCTGCCATATCCGCACCTGCGTAAGAGCACCAGTTGCAACTGAAAGCCAATATCCTTGGTCTTATCTCTATTCTCTCCTCCGCCGGTGCAAACGCAGTTTTTATCGGTGCTAAAATCTGGTCATCGCGGAAGTGCCGCATTGTTATCGCCTGATACGGACATGCACCTGCACAGGTTCCACATCCCTTGCACAATGCTTTGTTACCCTCTGCTCCGAACTCACCGGGTCCGTACATATTTATCTTTATACTGCCATATTCGCATATCTCCGCGCATAATCCGCATCCCTTGCATATACTCTGGCTTATGTCCGAAACAATTCCCTCGGTTTCTACTTCGCTCTTTGTCAATATGGTAGAAGCCCTCGATGCGGTCCCATACGCCTCCGCTACACTCTCCGGCACGAACTTCGGCGAGTGCGCCGTCCCGCACAAGAAGATCCCATCGTTAGAGAAATCAATGGGTCGCAGCTTGACGTGTGCTTCAAAAAAGAACCCATCCAGGCCCAATGGAACCCTTAAGAGTTTGGAAAGGTCTATTGCATCCTGGTGCTGCACCATTGGAGTGGATAGAACCACCAAATCGGCTTTGTATTCTCGCTCCTCTCTCACGAGCTCGGAGTAGAACTTCACTTTCAGTCCTCCATCCGCTTTCTCCACTTCCGGAAGTTTCTCGGGATTGTACTTATCGAATCGTATGCCCGTTTCCATTGCTTTCCTGTATAGCTCCTCGTATTCCACACCGAATACATGAATCCCATTGTGGAGTATGTGAATATTCGCATCGGGATTTTTTTCCTTGAGCAGAATCGCATTTTTTAGCGCCACGGCGCAACAGATTCGCGAGCAGTATGTCACTCTTTGTCCACGTGAACCCACACATTGAATCATCACCATGTCTTTCTGCTCTCCAAGTTTGTTCTCTTTCAGCTTCTCCTCCAGTTCCATCTGCGTGATTACTTCCTCATATTCGCCGTAGCCATAAAGTCCGTCTGGCTTTAGAACCTCCGCACCCGTGGCAACTATTATCGTGCCCACCTTGAAATTGTGTTCTTTCTCCTCTCCGTTCTCTTTTTGCACTGCGCTCACCTCGAAATTTCCGACATAACCATCCACGCGCTTAACGAGAGAAGAAGTGAACAGTTTAATTCTTGGATGTTCTTTTACTTTCTTAATTGCGGGTTCTAAAGATGCGAAAGCATCTACATTTCCGGGATAAAGCGTATTTAACTTTCGCAGCATGCCACCAATTTCTGCCTCTTTTTCCACGAGATACACATCGAAGCCTCGATTTGCTATACTTAACGCCGTGGTCATCCCTGATACTCCTGCGCCGATAACCATTGTAGTGTTCTCAACGCCGATATTTATGTATTCTAATGGCTCTAACCTCGTAGCACGGGCAACTCCCATTCTTACCAGATCCTTTGCCTTCTCCGTTGCTTTCTCCGGCTCTTTCATGTGCACCCACGAGCATTGATCGCGAATGTTAACGAAATCGAAAAGATAAGGGTTCAGTCCTGCTTCCTGACACGCTCTTCGGAATAAAGGCTCGTGTGTTCTTGGTGTGCATGAAGCCACAACAACCCTGTTAAGTCCATGCTCCGGTATCGCATTTTTTATCGCCGTCACGCCCTCGTCTGAACATGTGTATAGATTGCGTTCTACATATACAACGTTCGGAAGCCCTTTTGCATATTCCACCACGGATGGCACGTCCACGGTGCCGCCAATGTTCGTGCCGCAGTGGCAAACAAAAACCCCTATTCTTATTTCTTCTTTTGTCATTTTTTATTTACACCGGTATTTTTGGGGCGGGAACACGGTAGAGTTTAACTACTTCTTCCCAACTTTCTTCCGCCATAATAGCCCCCGGTTTTATTTCTTCTGTAACCATATCACTATTTTTCCGCTTTTCTCTTATATAACTTTTTCATTCATCCCAGACTATACGGACCTTTGATATATTGCTACGTTCATTCTATCCCCCTATCTCTCCTTTAATTTCAGATATTGTAGCTCCCCAGGGTTTACCACGATCGTGAAGCAACATCCCTTTATGGAATACCGTCAAAACTTCTTCTCCGAGTTTTTCTAAATCAAGCTGAACAAATGCCTCTGTGAACATTTCATCCGCTTCATATACGCTCATCTCCTTTGACTCAACTTTATCTATGATTTCTTTCGCATAATCCAGGCATTCTCTTCTCGCTATTCCATACTCCCCTTTTTCTATCTTTTTCTTAATTTCTAACACCCTTTCTTTCATTTTGCATTTTTCAATTTGCATTCTGCATTTTGCATTTAATTACTCAAAATCCACAGGATATTGAGTAATTACGAGATAACCTCACCCGCTCTACCTGCCGCTCCACTCGCCTGCGCAACCGAATCCGTAATATCTTTTGGACTCTGTGCAAACCCACAAACAAACACCCCTTCCCGTGTGGTATCTACCGGCGAATATAATGAATCCCTTACTTTAAGGAACCCGTATTCATCCAATTCTACTCCCAATGTCGTTGCCAATTCTTCTACTCCCTTGCTCGGCATCAGTGCAGTAGCCAATATAACCAGGTCAGCCTCCATTCTTTTGAGTTCCCCGGTCAGGGTGTCTTCATACCATATCACCGGGCTCTTATTCGCATTCTCCGTTATTTTACCTGGTTTCGCCCTCACAAAATTTATCCCGTACTCTTCCATCCCCCGCTCTATATACTCATGGAATCCTCTTCCAAAAGCTCTTATATCCGTATAAAATACAAACGATTCCATATCCTCCTCATGTTCCCTCGCCAGCATCCCGCTTTTTGTTGCATACATGCAACACACGGAAGAGCAATAAGGGTATCTCTTCAAGTCCCTCGACCCTACGCAAAGGATAAAAGCAAGTCTCTTCGCCGGTTTTCCATCGCTTAACCGAACGAGATGCCCGCCAGTTGGTCCTCCCGCGTTTATCATCCTCTCATACTGTAATCCCGTAATCACATTCTCTATTCGCCCATATCCATATTCCTCTATCTCATAAGGCTCATAGGCGTCAAGCCCTGTTGCAATTATTATGGCACCAACGTGGAGCTCAACCTCTTCCTCCTTCTGATCAAAGTCAATTGCATCGCGCTCGCACGCTTCTTTACACGCCGGCGCCTTACCGCATTTGCCCTTCGTTATAAACAGACAATTTTTCTCATCAATTACCGCAACCCTCGGCACCGCTTGCGCAAAGGGGAGGTATGCCGCTCCTCGTTTACCAAGCCCCATGTCAAATTCGTTCGGGAACCTATCCTTAAGTAAACAGGCGTCTTCACAAGCACTGCACCCTGTGCATTTTTCCTCGTCCACGTATCTCGGCTTCTTGCGAACCTTTACAGTAAAGTCCCCTTTCTCTCCAGACACCTCGCCCACTTCGGAATAGGAAAGCACCGTGATGTTCTTATGTCCAAAACACTCCAGCATCTTCGGTGCGAGTATGCATATCGAGCAGTCATTTGTCGGGAAGGTTTTATCCAACTGAGCCATTCGACCGCCGATAGAAGAATTCTTCTCCACTAAATACACCTTAAAGTCCTGCTCCGCCAGGTCAAGTGCCGCTTGAATCCCCGCTACTCCTCCTCCTATCACCACCACACTTTTATTCCCGGTCATTTTTTAACTCCTCCCCCTAATTTCTCTAACTCCTCCTTACCTCTCTTCCTTTTCAAACGCACTAACTTTGCTATCTCATCGCGATCAACAGAAGTTGTTTCCAAGCCGTCCCCTTTCAATAAACCAAACAACTCCTCTCCCTTCTTTGACCTTGTAATCACGGTCGAAAATCCATCCGGACTACCGACACTGCCCACAGAGATGTCAGCCAATCGTGCAGTGAAATCCGTGCAGAATAAGCAGCTCGCTCGCACCGCTTTGTCTATTTCACCCACCCCACACACCTTTGACTCGCCTTCTACATCCACAACGAACTTTCCCCTCTTCACATCTATTTTATCCGCAAGCCCGAGGTCAACCCCCAGTAGTTCACTTACAAGCGGTTTGAGCACTTCATAGTAAAAATTCTCGAAGCAAAAAAGCCCTATAGTGTACAACTCCACCCCAGGATAAGCTTTTTGAATCCTTCTGATTCCGTAAATACTGCACGGAAGTGCAACAATTGCTATTCTTTTCTTCCCCCCTTCTAATATCGCTTCTACCATCCGTTCTACGGTGGGTGCGAATTGATATTTGGAGCCTTTCGCCTTGATAATATCCTCCACATCCTCGGTCGTAATCGCTTTAGCTTTGAACCCATCTGCTCTATGCACAACAATCGCACTCTCAAAAAGCCCTTTTTCCATACCTGCGGTTAACAACGAGGTGACTATACCGCCATCTTGTCCCGCAATAGACATTTTTCCTGCCGTCATTTCCCTCACGATGCCGATATCCCCGTCCCTTTCGCCGTCTAAGAACAACTGCTCAAGCTCACTCACGTATGTCTCTTCTCCAATCCCTGATTTTAATGCCTCTGCTCTGAGTCCCCAGATAAACTTCGGATAATCCACCGCCGAGGGACATCTATCACTGCATATTTCACAGCTCATGCAAGACCATATCTTCTCTTCACGAGCATCAATAAGCCTCTCCAGAGCCTTTTTCACAATCGCCCGTGGCGAGTAATCGGTTTCAAACCACGATACCGGGCAGTTAGCAGTACATTCGCCGCATTCCACGCAGTTGTACACCTTTGTTTCCCGAATGAGTTCTTCTATTTCCATCTTATTTCTTCACTTCCACCCGTTTCTAAACCGCTCTAAGTTCGTGGGATCAAATATCTTCCCCGGTGGCATTTTCATCGGTTTCCAGCCGATTTTTTCCAACTCCACTTTCAACTCCTTTCTTTTCGCAGGCGGTAACTCTGATACATCTCGCACGAACAGATGCCAATCGTCTGGCATTGTCCCTAACAATCGCTCGTGCAAATCTATGTAATTGCTCAGTTTTATCAGTCGCCCTCTTGGATTGTCACTCGGTCTTATGCAGAGCTTTGCAGTCATTACCATCGCTTCTTCCTTCGTTTCCGCTGCATATATCAGATGCTCGGGTGCGGGACCAAAGTAGAAAGGCTCTCCTCCTGCCTTGACATTGTAGGCATACCAGTCCTCCTCTTTATCCTTTCTGCCAAGATAAAGCCTTCTATAAGCCTTGGTGCCATGCGGTCCCAATATTACGGGAACTCCCCACCGGTTGAATCCAGTAGCGATGGAAGCAGCCTTCTGCGACATCGCTCCCCATGCAACTCCACAAGCACCAACCCGGTTTAATATGTAATCAGCAATTTCCTCGAAATTACCTCTCAGCTTCCTTCTTGCGAATATCCCTGCTATCTTTATCGCTGCGCCAGCGATATGTGCATTTGAGACGCAAGAGCCGATGTTCACCATGCAACCCCCTTCAAAAGCACCGGTGTATTTCTCATACAACGTCTTCCCGTCTTCATCCTTATATCGGGCTATATCCATTGCAGAGCACCCGGTTGCCACCACGATATACCCGCGTTTTGCGAATTCGTCCGCCATCTCCGCAACTTCTATACCTCCTTTTGGGTAGTTTGGACAGCCGACATACGCAATAATACCGGGGATGTCACCAAAAACGATGGGTGCGCCGACATTCCTTATCTCAGTATCTAAAACCGGACCTCGCCCTGCTCTTACTTTATACTTCTCTTCTTTTATCTTGTATTCTGCCGCCACGTGTATCATGCTCAGCGGTGATAGCTCTGCTCTGCATATTGATTCGCACTTCGCGCAGCCCACACACGCATCGTATAACGCTGCAAGCTTATCAGAATTGCCTTTCGCAGCCGCTACCATCGCATCCGGAATGTGCAAATCGTTTGGACATGCCCTTCTGCATTCGTCACACTGCACACATGATTCCGCAAGCTTTTTCAGCTCGCCAATATCAGGCAAAGACTTTAAACTCCCTCTTTTTGGCGACACCTGCAAAGCGACTTCAACAGCCACTTCTCCTACCTTCTCCGCATTAAGTATCAATGCACCCGGCACTCCTTTCACCAAATCATTTATTATATCCTCCGCAGGGTCTTCGGTCCTATCCGGAAGCCCGTAACATATCTTGTCATTGCTTGCTATTACCGGCGTCTTCACCTTCATCGCCTCTTCCAACATATCAGTCCGCACGCATTGCTCATCCACCACGACAACATCCGCTATCCCGGACCTTATTGCAGATAACTGCTGGGCTATGTGACCGACGATCTTCGCCCTTGGCTCGTATCTCGTTATGTCTATCGCGGTGCAGCACATCCCGCAGACTTCCACTTCGCCTTCTATCCCTCGTGACGCCAGATAGTCCACCATTTCTGCACCCGGCGCAACATTATGCCCTATACACAAAACCACAGGCTTAGACCTGTCAACAACACCAAGACCTATCTCAACCAAAGGGGCATCAGGGTCACCTCTGGGGAAATCATAACCCACAATCTGTGCAATATCCGCTATTTCCTTTGCTAAATTGTCAATCATGCTGACGTGTAAATTCTTAGACTCAAAATCAATAAAAGCGCCCTCCTGACCCGTGTGCGCTGCGGATAGAGAATTTGAAAGCTCCTTTTCTACATATCTCAATGCTTCCTCCAAATCGCCTAAGTTCCTCGGTTTTATTCCCGTGACTGTCCTTGTTATCGGTGCTTCGATGTCTATATACGGCCCAAAATCTACCGTGAAATCTCTGCCTTTCTTTTCTATCAAATGGTCAAGTAAATGACGCGCATGTCCCGCATGAGCAGCAGTCCCTATACAACACGCTATCAGAACCATTCTCGCCTGCTGTGCGTCTATTTTTATCCCACAAGCACCCTTCTTACCGGCTGTGAGGTCACATTTACCGTAGGTGCAAAGACAGCACATATCGCAGAAAGGTGCGTAAAGAGGCTTGTATCTGTTCAATAGCTTGAAGTCCCAGTCTCGAAGCGTGGCTATGCTCGGCATCGGCGTCGGTCCCATTGGCTCCCATTCCTCTTCCTCCTCTATTATCTCGCCTATGCTTATCCGCACGTTTTGCAACTCCGGGATGGTGAATATTCCGCCTCTTTTTATTTCTTCCATCTTCTTTTCTTATTCCCGTATTCTCTTTATTTTAAAGATAGCCTATTTAAGTTTTGCTATTTTATTCGGTCAAACTTTCTTTCACAAGTGATTACATTAGACACCGATTAACGCACCCGCAACTCCTCTATTTCCGAAAGGAACTTATCAGCCAGCTCGCTCAATCTCGTCGCCTGTTCGCTCATTTTCTTGAGCGTGTTGACGGAACCTGCGATGAGAAGCCTCAGGATTTGATAGTTCTCCTCCCAGGACAAGAGTCGCTTGAGTTCTTCTTTCCCTATTTCGTGATACCATTCGTCGTGTCGCCAGATGAGAATTTATCATGTAAACCTCAGCGCCTCTTTTACCTTCAGCAACCTGCTGGATTATATATGCCGCATCCATCTCAGGAAGCTTCCGTAGAACGGTTGAATACGGTATCGCCGTGCCCTTTGAGATGGCATATTTGCTGGACGGTCCTTTTTTGAGCAGGTATTCGAGAATGTCCACGATATATTCGTATTTTGACATTTTTGTGATATGTTATATTCATTATTGGATATGAACATAAAAGGATATGTTTATGTGATTGGACTTATTATAGAAGTCTAAATCTAAAACATTTAAGTACTAAATAGAAAATAGTCAAAAATGGATGAATGGACACCGGAAAGGATTGAAGAGCTTTTTAAACGGGACACACATGAGCTCGGAACGTTTGCTGATTATATCAATCGGGCGAATGGCAATATCGTCACGTTCGTCATTAACAGGCATATAAACTACACGAATATATGCGTCTCAAAATGCCCCCTTTGCGCCTTTTACCGTGATGCTGCGGATAGCGATGCCTATTTTATGAGCATTGAGGATGTGCTTGAGAAGGTTGCGGCTGCAGTAAAAATAGGTGCTACTGAGCTCCATATTGTCGGTTCACTCAATCCAGAGATGGGCATAGAATACTTCGAGCAGATTTTTGGGCAGATAAAGAGGAGATTTCCACACGTTATTATCAAAGCATTGACAGCCACTGAAATTCATTTCATCGCGCAGGTAGAAGGAACGAGCGTTGAGGAAGTACTCTCAAGGCTGCGAGATGCGGGACTGCAAGCAATGCCCGGCGGTGGAGCGGAGATTCTGGCTAATGAGATACGGGAAGTCATCTGCCCGAACAAAATAAAAGCGGATGAATGGCTTCGGATAATGGAGATTGCACATAGCCTCGGAATAAAAAGCAATGCTACGATGCTCTTTGGGCATATTGAAAAGCCAGAACACCGCGCTGCTCATTTATACAGGCTCTGGAAGTTGCAGGAACAGACAGGTGGCTTTGTCTCCTTTATCCCTCTTCTTTTCTATCCTGAAAACACGGAACTCAATGCGTTGGGGCTTGTAGAAGAAAAAACGGATCCTATGGACGTCCTCAAAACGATTGCGGTTTCAAGAATAGTCCTGCGGAATTTTAAGAGCATAAGGGCTTACTGGGTTGCATTAGGCGAGAAGCTCGCTCAAGTCGCTTTGAATTACGGTGCGAATGATCTGGATGGAACACTTATGGAGGAAAGGATTACGCATGCAGCAGGAGCTAAAACGCCGCTTATGCTTACGACAAATAAGGTTCTGAGCATTGTGAAGGGCGCTAACAAGATACCGGCGGAACGAGATACATTTTACAATATCCTGAAGGTGTATTCGTAACATGAACACAACGGTAAAGATTGGGAATTTCGGGTTCGTGAATAACTTCTTACCCTATTACTGGCTTGAGCAGAACGGGGCGAGGGTAATTGAAGCATCACCAAGAAAGCTTGCAGAAATGTTTGAAAAAGGAGAAGTAGATTTCGCCCCCGTACCTTCGTTCTATTATATCAAAAACAAGGATAAATTAAGAAGCTATGATTTCTGCATCGCATCGAGGAATAGCGTTTTGAGCGTTATTCTCGTTTCGGAAGGAAAAATGCTTGATGATGGATGTATTGCAGTAACAAATCAAACATTAACATCGGTAAATCTACTTAAAATCATCTTGAGTGAGCGAGGGCGGAAAAACAAGGTTGCGCGCGTGGATGAAAGTAAAGCAAGCGAATTACTCAAGCACTGCACTTATGCACTCGTTATTGGTGACGAAGCGATCAAGGCGAGGATGAAGTACAGAGTTGTTATGGACTTAGGGGAGGAGTGGCGTGACTTAACTGGCTATCCGATGGTTTTTGGGATTGCCGTATCATGGAAAGAGCGGGATATGAGTGAGGTGAACAAGGCAGTCATGGAATCAGTCGCGTGGGGAAAGAGGAATGTGGATGTAGTTGTGGCGGAAGCGGCGAAGAAGTTCGGGATGTCCGTGGAGTTCCTCCGCGAGTATTTCAACACGCTTACGTATCGGATGGGTGTGGAAGAGAGGAGGGGGCTTGAACTGTTCGAGAAGAAGTGCTATGAATACGGATTATTACTCTGAATGTAAGGATTATTATGTGGAAAAGAATCAGGCAGGCGCGGATTTGAGTTTTAAAGAGGCGCTGCATCTATTTGAACTGCCTTTACCTGTTATTGGTGGAATCGCAGATGAAATAAGGAGAACGAAGTGTGGCGAACTCGTAACATTCGTTGTTGATAGAAACATAAGCTACACGAACCGGTGCGTATCGAGATGCAAATTCTGCGCCTTTTACGCTAAAACCGAAGAAGAAAGCTATATTTTAAGCAAGGAAGAGATATTGAGGAAGGTTAAGGAAACGGTTGACGTAGGCGGGACGCAAATCCTCATTCAAGGTGGGCTGACGCCGGAAATCGGTATTGAATGGTTTGAAGATTTGTTTTCCGCGATAAAAGACAAATTCCCTGGCGTACAGCTTCACAGCCTGTCGTCTCCGGAGATTGATTTCATTGCGCGGAACGAAGGGCTGAGCATACGAGAAACACTTGAAAGGCTGAGGAAAGCGGGGCTTGATTCTCTGCCGGGCGGCGGTGCAGAGATGTTGAGCGATAGCGTTCGAAAGGTTATCAGTCCGAATAAGGTCAGCGCTGACGGTTGGATTGAAGTAATGGAGACCGCACACGGAATGGGAATGAAAACAACGGCAACAATGATGTTCGGGCATATTGAACACAACGAAGACATCGTGGAACATCTTTTCAGGATACGCGATTTGCAGAACAAAACGGGAGGCTTCACTGCTTTTATACCCTGGACGTTTCAACCGAAGAACACGGAGCTATACGACATTATAAAGGAGCCGGTATCGGCAACGCGATATTTGCAGGTGTTAGCGATTGCACGGATTGTTTTGCATTCCGTGAAGAACATACAGGCTTCGTGGCTCACGCAGGACTTTGAGGTGGATAAACTGGCGCTGTTTTTTGGTGCGAACGACTTTGGCGGCACGATACTTGAGGAGCACGTTGTAACTGCGGCGGGGAAGGAGTACAAACCGGCAAAGGTGGAGGAGATTGTCAAAGCGGTGAAATCGGTTGGCAGACCGGTAGCGCAGAGGGATACGTGGTATGAGGTTTTGTAACCACAAGATTACACGGATTTTCACGAGAAATTGTAAAGATAAAAGAGGTCAGAAATCAAAAGTCTGTTTTCTATTTTCTACTTTCTGTCTTCTGGTCTTGTGTTAATCTCGTGGAATCTTGTGGTTTTTTTTCCATACCTCTGTGATTTTATAATCCTTTGAATCGTAATAGAAATAAGGCAAAAGTGATAAAATTAAGCTATGAAAAGGGAACAATAGTGGTAAAGAGCAATTTCAAGCTGCCGCATACCGTATGGGATATTAGATCAAATAGTTACAGATGCTTGCCGATGTTTTATAAGGATTTGATAGACTATTTGAAACTTTCCGGGCTCGATTATGAAGACAACGTTCTTGATTTAATGCCTATGCAGAATTTAGCCTGCAATTTGAGCCTGCACGATTATCAAAAAGATGCAATGAATAAATGGCTGCAAACAAAGAGTGGTGCTTTAGTCCTGCCTACCGGTGCTGGCAAGACAGTAATAGGAATAAAAGCAATTTCTGTGCTGAATGTTCCAACGCTGATTGTAGTGCCGACTTTAGAGTTGATTCAGCAGTGGAAAAAAGAACTGGAGAACAAAATGGGAATTGAAGTTGGCACGTACAGCGGCGAGAGGCACATATTAAAGCCCGTAACAGTAGCGACTTACGATACCGCATATTTAAGGGCTGAGGAACTTGGAAACAGGTTCCTTCTCCTGGTCTTCGATGAGGTTCACCATCTGCCTTCGCCGGGCTATGCGAACATAGCAGAGCTGTTTATTGCTCCTTACCGGCTGGGATTAACCGCAACGTATGAACGAGAAGATGGACAGCATAAAGAGCTCGAAAGACTGATAGGCGGAAAGGTTTATGAGATAGGCATAGATAAACTGAGCGGAAAGCATTTAGCAGAATATGAGACGAGGAAAATCGTTACCGATTTAACTGAGGATGAAAGGGTGGAATACGAGAAATACCACTCGGCATTCACTGATTTCTTAAAAAGAGAGCATATAATCCTGAAATCACCCAAAGATTTCAGATTGCTCGTGATGAGAAGCGGTCGTGACGCAAGTGCGAGAGAAGCTTTGCTGGCAAGAAACAAAGCGCGGAGAATAGCGTTAAACTCGAAAACGAAGTTAAATGCGCTTTCTGAAATTCTAAAAAACCATTTCGGCAAGCGAATGATAATATTTACCGAGCATAATTCGTTAGTCTATGCTATCTCCAAGGAGTTCCTCATACCTGCGATCACGCATACTACTCAAAAAGATGAGCGAGCGGAAATCTTAGAGAAGTTTCGAGCGGGAAAATATAAGGTGGTAGTAACCTCTAAAGTTCTAGAAGAGGGCATTGACGTTCCTGAAGCTTCGGTTGGTGTTATATTGAGCGGAAGTGGTAGTAAAAGGGAATACAAGCAGAGATTAGGTAGGATATTGCGAAAGAAAGAAGGGAAACTCGCAATACTTTACGAAATCGTATCGAAAAAGACGACTGAAGTGGGAATAGCAAGGAGACGTAGAGGCACGAAAGCTAAGACGTCCGAATGAGAAAATATAGTTGATGTCATAATAAATTAGACAAAATGGGTTGAAATGTTGCTAACCAGCCAGTCATGAATGTGGTCTTCTTGGCGAGCCGGTGGAATGTGGTGCGTATGGTTTCCTTAAACGACCGCTCAGATTTGACAAATAT
>JAUWNY010000045.1 GCA_030612405.1 Candidatus Methanophagales archaeon
CGAATTCTGTTCAGAAGAAGACCTTAAAGACATTTTTAAGCATCTTGCAGAACATGAATGGATAGAAATTGTGGGAAATGGAAGATGGCGTGCATCAACTAAATTAATGGACTTGGGAGGATGGGGGAAGATTCATTCTAACATACCTGACTCAAAGGCATTGAAAGTTATTGACGGTAACTCACAACAAACTGTTGGGGAAGTGCAATATCCTATTGACGAAGTTTTTGTCCTGGCTGGGCGGGTTTGGAAAATAATTAAGGTAAGTGGCAATAGAATATATGTGAAACAAGTGAAAGCGAAAGCACCAGCGGTGAAATTCAAGCGTCATGCTTCAAAAGGAGCATTTTATTATCTTCTGCCGAAGGAGTTGAGGACTACCTACACCGCATAGGTAAAGAGAAAGAGTTCTATCTAAGATATATATAGATAGATTAAAACGTGAAGATATTCCCGTTTGTCTGGATTACGCGGCAGCCCTTGCGGATGAGCATCAAGTAAAAGAGAAACCAAAAGTGCCTCTTTGAAGGATAACTTACTTTTCATCGCAGACTGACAGAAATCTGCTCCCGTTCTTTCAACGCACTCACCTTCAGGATGGAAAAGCCAATGATATTTCCTTCTTCATCAACTTTTTCCATCACCGCATCGGTTTCCGTCTCCCTGAAATATCCCGCTTTACGCTCAAAAATGACTTCAAGGTAATCGCCTTCGCTATCATACCAGATTTTTATTTCATCCATAACTTAAGAGGACTCCCCCTTAATACGTGACCACCTGCGGCAGTGCTCCCTTATTATATCTGACCTGCTTATTATGCCGGCCAACTCTTCCGAAACTTTTCCTTCTTCACGCTCTTTTTTCAGTACAGGCAATCGCCCTACATTGTACGTGTCCATCTTACGCAGAACGTCCTCCAGAAACTCATCTGGATATGCCACGATTACATCCTGCTCCTTTACGCATATCACCCCTATCTTACTGTAACCCGCTCCTGCCTCCCTTTGCTTTTCTAACGCCATTATGGTCGTTATGCCGACCATCTTCCCATCCTTATCAACCACCGGGTAAGTCATATGCCCCGTCTCCTCGGCAAAGTAAAGCGCTTCTTTCACCGTCTTATCTGCAGGAATAGTGAGTACGTCCTTCGTATATGCATCCTTCACCTTTATACCTTCTAATATATCCACCACGAACTCTCTACTGTGTGCTGGTGATTCTTTTCTCGTTTTTTCCTGGTTCTCATATATCGTCCAGCCGCCGGAGAGCGTATAAGCCACTACGGATGTAAGCATCAAAGGCACCAGCAGGCTGTAACTGCCCACCATCTCGGAAATCATTAATATTGCTGCAATGGGGACCTTCGCAGCACCCGCGATAAAAGCTGCCATCCCTACAAGCACGAACGCGGACAACGTCGCTTCTGTTATTATCTCTGCGCCGGGGAAGAAGAGCTGAGATAAATAAAGAGAAAGCCAACCAAACAGACCGCCCAACATTGCACCTATAACCAAAGAAGGCCCAAAAACGCCTCCGCTTCCCCCCGAACCTATGGTAAATGACGTAGCAAATATCTTCGCAATGGCAACGACAAGCAATATAAACAGACCGCATTTTACGTTTATGGCTAACTGGATGCAGCCATATCCCATACCAAGAATGCCATCTAATGCTTCTGGTTCAACGTAGCCAACCAGTAACACAAGAAGCCCGAGTATTGCTCCGCCAATAGCGGGTTTCAGGTGATTTGGAATGTTCAATCTCCTGAAGATACCCCTCGTCCCATAGAACACTTTTATATAGAAAATAGCTGCTGCTGCGCAAGCGACACCCAATATCGCATAAAAAATCAGTTCGTAGGGGTGATTGAAGGTATAGTCATAGGGCATTGCGAATATAGGCCCCCATCCGATATGCGGAAAGGAGCAGAATACGGCGTATGCCATCACGGAAGAAACAATCGCGGGAACCATGGATTCCATCTCAAAATCCTTTTTATATAGTACTTCTATACCGAACAGTGCGCCACCAAGTGGAGCTTTAAATATAGCTCCGATGCCCGCTGCGGCGCCACAGAGCATCATTACTCGCCGCTCCCTATCACTCATTTTCAACCGAGAAGCGATAAAAGAACCGAATCCACCGCCTATCTGTGCAATTGGGCCTTCTCGCCCTGCACTTCCGCCTGAACCGATGGTTATGGCTGATGCGATTGTCTTGACCAGTGGCACTCTTCTTCTTATCTCGCCGTTTTTCTTGTGGAATGCATCAATCACCGCATCTGTTCCATGCCCTTCCGCTTCTGGAGCAAATGTGAATATAATTAAACCTGCAATAAGCCCACCGACCGCGGGAATCAGTGCGAGTACCCACAAACGGAATGAAGTGGCAGGCACCGAAAAGATGCCTGATTCACCTGCTGGCAGCACGGGATAGTAACCAGAGACATACCCCTGAAAAAATGCACTTGCGGCTTGTAACAACAAATAGAAGGCAATTGCACCCAGCCCAGCCCCTATCCCTATTACTATGCTCCAGGGGACCCATCGTCCTATATATTTCAGTTCTTTTGTGCTAATGCTAAATTCCTTCATACCTGCCACTTTTGTCCCTTCCCGTTTGAAAAATCTCTCTATTACCCCCTGCCCTTTCTCTTAATACATCTATGTTTGTGATGTGGTTATCTTTATTGTATGTCTGGGTGCGAAACCGTAATTGCTCAAAAAGGGCGCATCTGTTCTATTCGAGAGTGCCCCAGGGGCGCATTCAACCTCGACCAAGCACTGCCCACACTTCCCCTCTGTCAAACTTCAAATCCATTTCTACCCAGCTCTTCATTGCTCTATTCTTTGCCTCGGAACTGTACTGCTCGCATGAGGTCAGTTCTGGAGATGATGCCTACCATCTGTCCATCCGCCATAACAATCAAGCGACCTATGTTTTTGATGGACATTAATTTAAGGGCATCGGAGGCATCCGCATCCGGCCCGATTGTGATTATCTCTCTTTTCATAACCTCCTCGACCCTAGTGGTGTCTCGCTTCGAGGCAGGTATCTGTCGGACGTCTCCAAAGGTTATCACTCCAAGTACCGGAGAACTCTGTTCTTCTTGCACCGGATAGCCTATGTGTTTGGTTCTAAACATTACATCTACCAACTGATTGAGCGTCATGTCTGGAGGCACATAGACAACATTCGGGACTGCGGTCATAACATCCCTGGCCTTAACGCCTTCCAGAGAGACCGAAATAATCGTTGCCTTCTCTTCCGCCGAAGCACCAAAGTAGATGAAGATGGCTATGAATATTAACCATAGTCCTCCCACGTTCAATGTTAGTAAGCCGAAAATCCCCATAGCAAATGCAAAGCTCTCACCCACTGCAACTGCCTTCTTAGTCGCATCTATATATGACATCCGCGTAGCGAACCACGCACGCAGTATCCTTCCTCCATCCATGGGAAAAGCCGGAATAAGATTGAAGAGACCAAGTAGCACATTGTAAAATGCGATTATACCCACGACTATGAGAGCAGCATCCCTGAACGTCGCTCCGGGTGCAGTCAGGCTTACCGGACCGAAGATGTAGTAAATAGCATAGGCAATGATGCCAATGCTCATACTGAAGGCGGGACCAGCAGCCGAAACTTTTGCTTCCTTTCGTGGCTCTTTGGGTATCTCTTCCATCTGTGCCACGCCACCGAGTACGAACAGGGTGATGCTCCTTATTTTTGTCCCATAACGCCTTGCCACGAAGGAGTGACTGAGTTCGTGAAAGAGCAGAGTGGCGAAAAAAAGAACAGACGCAATGGCGCCCAACAGGTACTTTAGCCATGTTGAAATATTCATGCCACCAAAACCGATAATTATGCCAAGAGTTTTAATTCTAAAATCGTTGACCGCAAATATCCAGATAAAAATTAGTAGTATTATAAGAAATGAGAGGTGCAGCTTTATAGGTATTCCACCGATACTGCCAATTCGATAGGACCACTTCATTTCCTTTTACACCCCTTAATATCCTATAAGCCTTAACACTTAATTAATAACAAAAGTTTATGAAAAGAAGCGAGTAGCAAAGACGACAGCGATATTTGGAAGTCTCGTTCTCTTAATCTTTGCAATATTTGGTGATTTTATTCTCTCTTTCTTTCAGATTAATATCCATCATCCTTATAACCATCCTTTTCGGTTGAAGTATATCAGCATACATATCGATATAGCAGCCATTACAACCATGATAGAGACATACCCATAGGGTGAATAGAGTTCGGGCATGTTTAAGGGTTTATCCATTCCACCGCCCTGAAAATTCATGCCGTAGATTCCCGTAATGAATGTAAGAGGTATAAATATCGTTGCGATAATTGTCAGCACCTTCATTATTTCGTTCATTTTGTTGGCTAAGGATGAGTGATAGACCTCAAGTGCCCCCTCCGCATTTTCTCGTATATTCTCCATCGAATCCAACAGAGAAATCGTATGGTCATAGACATCCCGGAAGTAAATTCGGGTTTCGGGTTTAATGAGCGGCGTATCACTTCTTTCCAACTTATCCACCACATCCCGCTGCCCCCTGACGATTCTGTGAACATGTCTAATTTGCCGTACAAGCATTCTAACCTTCTCTATGGTTTGCCCAGTGGGTTTTTCGAGGACCTCTTCATCAATTTCATCCATCTTATCCTCAAAATCTTCTATAACTGCGATGTAATTATCTACAATGGCATCCAAAATCCTGTAAAGCAAAAAATCTGCCCTTCCCTTTAGTATCAACGGCTTCTTCCTTAGAATTCTCTCTTTTAGCTCTTCTATACGTTTCAGTTGCTTTTCGTGGATTGCTATCAGCATATATTTGCTGACAAAAATGCTTAATTGCCCGGTTGAAATACCTTCCTCTCCGGCATTTATCGTCTTCGCAATGACGAATAGATACTCATCGTAGTCATCAATCTTGGGTCTTTCCTCTGCCCGCACACTATCTTCGATTGCTAATGGATGGTATCCAAAGAGGCTTTCAAGGGGCGAAAGTTCTTCGATTGTTGGTTCGGTAATGTCTATCCAGAGCACAAAATTTTCCTCTTGTAATGCGGGTATCTCCTCAAGCGATTCCAATTCGTATATCCGTTGCATCGTAGCTGAGTATTTAATCGCTGTAATCTTCATTCTCTATCCTCCTTGCATTTCCTTCTTTTACAAGTAACTCAAAGTTAATAATACCTTTAAATGTTTCGATTATCTATCTTCCTATTTCCACACCCGCTATAAGAACGAGACCATGACAATGGCAATCGAATGCAGCAAAAAAAAGTGTTCAAGTCATGCGATGATCTATCAGAGATACTCAGGGCTGCACTTATGCGAAAAGCATTTCATTGAGGATGTAGAGAAGAAGGTGAAAAAGGAGATAAGAAAACAGCGGGGGGTGGAGCGCGGGGATAAGATTGCCGTAGCGTTAAGCGGAGGGAAAGACAGCTCAGCTCTTTTGTACATGCTAAAACGTTTTTTTCATTCACGCACCGATTTGGAATTCATCGCATTTGCGGTGGACGAAGGGATAAAGGGATTCCGTCCGATAACGCTGATGAATGCCGAGAAGATGGCAAAGCAGTTGAACGTGGAGCTTTTTACGTTTTCCTTTGAACGTGAGTTTGGATTTACGCTGGATGAAATAGTGTCAAGAAAATTTGAGCAGGCGCCTTGCACTTTTTGTGGCGTGCTGAGAAGGCAGATAATAGAAACAAAAGCGAAGGAATTAGGTGCCACGAAGGTTGCAACCGCCCATAATCTGGACGACGAAGTTCAGACGATTCTAATCAATTATATGCGAGGGGACATAGAGCGGTTGGGGAGGCTGCGAGGGCGACGGGAAGAGTTTGTGCCGCGGATTAAGCCGTTAAGAATGGTGCCTGAGAAGGAAGTTGCATTGTATGCGCTTGCCGTGGGAATACCGATACCTACGATTCGCGGCCCTTACGCCACGCTATCTTTTCGGTTCACGGTGAAAAGAATGCTGAATGAGTTCGAAAGGAGACACCCGGGGACAAAATATTCTTTGTTACGTGGATACGAAAGGTTGTCGGAGTTCTTGCCGAAGGAGCAGTCGAAAAGAAAACTTTTGCGGTGCGAACGGTGTGGAGCGCCATCGGCATCGAGAATATGCAAGGCTTGTGAGATAGTTGAACGGATGAGAAGTGGAGAAAATTCTGATTTGATGATTCACCGCAGAGAGCGCTGAGTTCGCAGAGGGAATTAGGTGTTAGGTATCAGTAGCTGTTCTAACCCGCTAACCCTCCAAACCGCTAAGCCTCTAACCCGCTATCCTCTGCGCTCTCTGTGAACTCTGCGGTTAATTTTTGTTAGAATTTATCTATAACCCCAGCTCGTCACTTATCGCTTGGAGTGCCTCCAGCGCGAGCGTGAAGAATTCTTTTCGCTCTAAACCGAGTTCTTCTTCGCACACCATTATATCCTCTCTGCTTACGCTTCTCGCAAATGACTTGTCCTTGAATTTCTTCTTCAACGATTTCACCGTTACTTCCGATAATTTCCGCGTGGGCATCATCAATGCGGTTGGCGGTATTAAACCCGAAACGGCATCTGCGGCAATCAACGCCTTTGCCATCTTACTATTCGGTTCAAACCAGGTTTGCGTATTATGCGCTTTTATCGCTTGCAATTTTCTTGTTCTACGACGCCCATTCTATCTGCAAGCGCACCCATTATTTCTGATACTGCAAGCATGTGCTTCCTCAAAGCGTCGTTTGGTATTTCACGGTCTACTAATTCCTGCGCCTTCTCAATTGAAATCATATTGATTATTGATATTATAGTCATTCCGAAAATTATAACCACAAGATTACACAACACTTTTTCTTTTTTACAAAAAGAAAACCTGTACTAAAAGAAAAACAAAGAGAAGTTTTTTAGTCAAGGTTTTTACCGAAGGTAAAAAAGTTGTTGGTAAAGCTTTTCTTTATAAGAAAAGGTTTCTCGTGAAATCTCGTGGTTTATTAATTGCAATTTGTTACTGGAATGACTATAGTCAATGTTTTTACAAATAAAAAATGTTATTAAGATGATATTCAATGCCCCGAGAAGAAGAGATGAAAAAACTGGAAGAAGGAATAAAAGAATGTCGACGATGCGAATTATGGAAAACGAGGACCAAGCCCGTTGTCGGGGAAGGCTCGTTATCCGCGAAACTAATGCTCGTGGGTGAAGCACCGGGTTACTATGAAGATTTAAAAGGCATACCGTTTGTGGGTAAAGCGGGAAAGGTGCTTGACGAGTTGCTGGAATCCGTGGGGTTGGGAAGAAGCGACGTTTACATAGCCAATGTGCTTAAATGCCGACCACCGGGAAATAGAAATCCAGCAACAGAGGAGCTAAAAGCGTGCACACCATATTTAGATGCGCAAATAGAGATTATTGAACCAGCAGTTATTGCTACACTCGGGAACTTCTCGCTGGGTTATATCTTCAATAAATTCGGGTTGAGGAAGGATAAAATAAGTAAACTACATGGGAAAGTCTTTAAGGTAAGCACGATTGCAGGTATTAAAAAGGTGGTCGCTCTGTATCACCCAGCAGTTGCCACTTACAATCCCGGGATGAAAGGGGTGTTGACGGATGATTTTAAGGTGCTGAGAAGTTGTTTTTAATTGTACATAAAGGATAACTGCCTTCTATTTGTAAGACACGGATTAACACTGATTTACGCGGATTTATTTAAGTTTGACAGTGTTGATTTTATCATCTGTGTTAATTAAGCCCTTTCAGGGCTTGCGGTGATGTGGGCAGAGCCCACAAGCGTTAATCTGTGTCAATAAATTAATTTTCTTTTTGTTCTGGAAAGTTTTTAGATTAATACCAATTAATCATCTAACTATGTACTGGACAATTTTTGGCTTGACCGCCGGTTTTATATGCATAACCAGTTTTATCCCTCAGATATTGAAGGGCTACAAAACCAAGAAACTCGATGACCTTTCGTATCTTTTGATGTCTTTCATGGGTTCTGGTATGTTCTTATGGATTCTATATGGGATTCACATTGATTCCATCCCGGTTATACTTACGAACGTTATGGGAGTTGGCTGTAACATCCTATTACTCATTATGAAATACACCTATTCTAAGCGAGGATAGACCGATTGCATCTTCTGTTTTATTGTTCCCTCTTTATCCCTTCTCTCATCTATCTTTAAGGTCGTAGCGACTCTTTCAGCACCTTGCTCGAAAACAGATTCATGCACGGTTTCAAACGCCTTTAAAACTATGGACATCTCTTCTGCTTCAAATATGGTGCCCATAGCTGTAAGCTCTGTTTTCAATCCTAATTTTCTCAGCTCATCCACTGCTTTTGACACGTATTTACTTACGCTCGGCGTCTTGGTTCCTATTGGAATAACAGTAATTTCGGCGATTATCATTTCGTTTCTATTTCTTAATTCCCTTTATTATAAACAAACTTGCATACCTTTTATTTTTTGTATCAAAGATTTTTTCTGCATCAATACCCAAGAAATACTGAGTTTGGACATCGAAACGTCGTCTAATGTAATCAGCCATTTCTACAGGGTTTTTATGTTTTATTCTTCTGAAATACGAATCCCGTTTGGAATAATGTGCTTTGAAATAATCAGATTCCTGATTTAAAACCATCGCAACTAATTTCCCTCCACGCGCTAAAACTCTAACTGCTTCGTCTATTACACTTTTATAATTGTCCATAAATTCCAAACTCGTAACATAAAACAGAGCATCAAAAGAAGCATCAATGAAAGGTAATCGGGTGGCATCAGCAAGGCAATAAGGGCTCGTTGTTCTTGCTCTCGCAGTTTCAATCATTTCCTTGCTCATATCAACCCCAATTATGTTTAGTTCCGGCAATCTTTGTTCAAATGCGCCTATACCACAACCCACATCCAGAATTTTCCGCCTGCCTTTTAGCTCGTTTCTGAGATACTCTGCTTCTTTTGTTATGAGACGAGCACCGAAGTCGGTTTCACAAAATCCGATATACTTTTCTATTACGCAAGTGTGCCGCATTATCGAAAAGATATTGTCCTGAAAGCAAACATTGAGGCGGCAGTATCTTTTCCCCATTTTATTGCTCATTTTCTCTACCACATTTTCAATGAATAGATTACACAACACTTTTTCTTTTTTACAAAAAGAAAACCTGTGCTAAAAGAAAAACAAAGAGAATGTTTTTAGTCAAGGTTTTTACTAAGCCCTTACAGGGCTTGCGGGGTCGTGGGGCAGAGCCCCACATAGGTAAAAAAGTTGTTGGTAAAGCATTTCTTTCTAAGAAAAGGTTTCTTGTGAATTTTCGTGGTTTATTAATTGCAATTTATTACTGGAATGACTATATAATCATACCAACGATAACCTTAAAAAGAGCACAGGAGTTGAAGAAAATGCAGCGATTATGTATAGTGTGCAAAGGCTCGCGGTTATTATGCGGGCAGAAGACATGCCCCCTGCTCGCAGCTTTGAAACAGAAGACCAGGTTTGCGGAACTCCGCGACAAAAAGGAGTTCTTCGGTCCTTCAACTTCCGTCTTCGTTGGCCGAATAGGCTATCCCTGCGTAAACGTAGGTCCGATGACGGTATTAGATGTAGAAGCAGCGGAATCCAATGTTGCAATCGGAAGACTGGAAGACCCGGGCGAGTGGTTCGCTCATGGTCTCAGTATGGAACAGATAATAGAACTGAGAAGTTTCTCGTTACGTTCGAAACGCGGTGAGGACATAAAATCTCGCTCGAACTTTGTCGCGGACATGGCAGAAATAGCCCTGGCTAAGCAGCCCGTGGATGTCGAACTCACGTTTAAGAACAAACCCTCGTTTAATCTCTCGTTCTCCGATGTAACCCGACCGACAGGCGCCAGTGTGAACGTGGAAAAAATGCACGTCACCGAGAATCCGAAGATACCGAAGAAAGTAGACCGTATCGTTTCTGACGAGCTCAGGGCAGTAGAAGCCGCTAAAGGGCTGTACGACCTCGGATTGGACGTTTACAAAGTAGCGGTGATATTATCCTCGGGTGCGTTAGGATTGCGCAGTGCTAAAAAAATGGTTCCGACACGATGGAGCATCACGGCAACGGATGACGTCATTTTCAAGAAGCTGGCAGCGCAGATACGAGAATATCCGCCCGTGGACTCCTTTTATGTTTATGAATCGTCCTACATGGACAACCATTTCCAGATACTGCTGGTGCCGTCATTATTTGAGTATGAGAACTTTGAGGCGTGGTTTCCCGGCTCTGTTTGGAACGATGCGCTTGCGTTGGGTCAGCGACCCATGATAATAGAGGAACACGAGGGATTTAAAGGCAGGAAACGGTATGCCGCGGAGGAAGGCGGTGGGTATTATGCGGTGCGATTGGCTGTTGCGGAGGCGCTGCATAAGATGCGACGGCAGGCGGGCGTAGTGGTGTTCAGAGAAATCTACCCGCAGTATTTCATTCCTCTGGGCGTTTGGGTCGTTCGTGAGACGGTTAGAGCTGCGTTTAGAAATAGAGGTGAGAAGTTCAACACCAAAAAGGAGGCATTGGATTTTATCGATTCGCAACTGCAAGCAAAGGCGGGGCTAAAGCTAAGGATACAGGATTTTGAAGTGCAGAGTGCGATATTGAGGCAGAGAAGGCTTACGGATTTTTGATACCGAAACGGGCGGATTATTACGGGTTATCGGGTGGCGATAGTCGCAAAATATTATGGTTTATCACTTCCAAAACCCCCGTCTCACCGTTTAGTTCAGATTCGCTTTGCTTTTCGCCTTCATCGCTTTTTTCGAGTAAAGGTAAGGAGGAAGATAAACCGTTAAAAACAAAGACGATAGCATGGATAAAAAGAAGAGGGAAAAACAAATCTTATTCGGGAGGACTGGTTAACTTCTAATATCTCCACCCTTGTTCTCTAAAAAATTCTACCAGAGATATACATTTCACACTATACTCTTGACATACATCAGGAATTTTTGGTTTTTTTCTTTGTGGGTCTGGTATCTCTGAGGTAATGACGGTCCAGCCCTTGGACTTTGCCAGAGCAATGATGAAAGGATCAGCATTAGCCGTGGTTTTTCTACTATCAATGAGTTCGGGAAAATTTTTTTCAATCTCTCTAACCAGTTTCACTTGTTCTTCATCTAAATCTCTAAACATCTTTTTATGTTTTTTAGCCCAATCAAAAAGGAGGTCTTCTTGATGGTTTAATTCATTAAAAACCTCTTGAGGTGCAATAAGCAATCCATGATAAAATAGGCTTTCAATATCTTTTTTCCATAATGTCTGAAAGACATCTGGTGGATAAAATCGCCTCCATAAATCCACAAGTGAGCACGTGTCTATACAGTAACCCAGAAATAATGTTCTTTGACTCATACATTACCCCCTAACAAGTCGTTCAACTTTAGGTAGATGTTTTAGACGAATCCCCAAATAATCTGCTACGTCGCTATAAGTAATTTTTTCTTTGGCATATGACTCTAATACAAGCGACACGAAGGGAACGCCGTTTTCCTGAATACATTTTCTGGGTGGAGGAGGTCCACCACCTTTTTTAAGCTTGTAGATGTCTAGCAGTGTACCAGTACCTTCGATTTTGTACGTGTTGTTGTCATCCTCTAAAATCCAATGCATGTCGTCAATTTGGGTTATCAAAGCGTCGCTGCTCAAGGATACGTTCTTATCCTCAAATGCCTCTATCAATTCGTCACTCACAAACTCGTCGATTAGATTCTGCCTAAATTTCCTCTCTAATCTAAACAAATATTTTTGCTTCTCTTCTTCTTTTGCAACTTTTGCTTCTACTTCCCATTCCGCACGTTTTTTTTGATAAAAAGCCTGAGATGCAAGGCCCAAGATTACCAGACGTCTTAAAATTACTTCTCGGCTTACTTTGAAATCTCTCGCAATTTTACCAAGTGTATTATCAGACCACTCAGGAGAAGACTTCATTGACTTAATAATTTTGTGATTCAATAATGCCTCCTTAGGGACCAAAAGTGCTCCTGAAAAATGATTGCAGAATTTTTCTACCAATCTGATTCCTTCAGATGAAGTTTGTTGGTCTGGTGCGTCCCAAGTACTCCTATTAGGATCACATATTCCACCTCTATTTAGTAGAATGTGCCCAAATTCATGAAACAGAGAAAAAATTCGGGCTTTGAAGGAATGATCTTGTGTGTTGAGTATAATAACTGGGATACCACCATCAGTTAGAGAAAAAGCTCGCGCATCTTCAATCGGGAAGGACATCTGTAATACCAACAAACCTAGATTTTCTAAAACTTTGATCCACTCACGGAGTGCCACATTTTCATTTGCCCAGCGAAATTGCGTTAGAATATCAACTCCAAAAAAATCCCTTGTTTGGTCTGCCACATCTTCGGGGTCATCTGTTAGATTTACGCTACCGATTTTTAGTATAATCTCTTGCTGAAGGCTACTTTTCAATTCTATGGCTAAAGATTGAAGTCGTCGTGCTCGCCGAATGGCTAGTCGTGTCTTCGGAGAGAGAGGTTTTCTTGTTTCTTCAGGCAAAGTACGGAAGTCTTTCGGTAGCGAAAGCTCTTTGGGAGGCTCTGGCAAGAAAAATACCGCAAGCGGCCGTTTATAATATTGAGCGAGCTTTTTTAATTGATTTACTGTAGGTTTTTTCTCTCCATTTTCCCATCTTTTTACCAAGCCATTACTTACATTCAGTTGCTTAGCAACTTCTTCAATAGTCCTACCTATGCTTTCCCTTGACCATACAAATACTTTCGGTTCGACAAAAACTTCAAAGGATTTACGAGGCATAGTTATTTCTCCTAAGAACTTGCTCTTATCTTTTTTTCTGAAATTAAAAATAGTTCCTTTATAAATCTATTTATTCCTTTAATTGGTTTATTATCAAGTACATTTAAAAGTATAAGTGAAAACTTTTTGACAAGGTCTTTTTTCACTTCTCTCAACATCCTCTCTTTAAATTCATGTTTCCCCATTTTCTACACCTTATCAAATATTCTCTCTGTTTTATGCTAAATGAATTTTTATCTTGTTTCTTCCACATGATTCTCCCCCCCTATCTCGATTTTAAGTGCAACCTTCCAAATTTAGGTGCAAACATTAATAAAGGTGCAAAGCCAGTTTATACAAAAAGTTTTTATAGCTGCAATTAGATATTTATGTTGGTGAGAAAATGATTTGTAATGGATGTAACCAACCTCTGCCTTCAGGCGTATCCGAATGTCCAAATTGTGGTAGACTGGTCGGTGTAACTATGAAGGCGAGAAACATGAAATGTCCCGAATGTGGGATGATGAACGGCCCTGAAAGATCTACATGCTGGAACTGTGGGTACAAATTATGATACTTGGGTTGGAGGTTATAATTGGACTTTTTATCTGGATGTGTGCTGAGATTATAATCTTACTATTTAGTAACAAGAAACTTGTTTTGAGCTGGTTTGATAAAAAGGAAGGTGAAGATATTACTCCCGAATCGAGAGTGTATAATATTAGAGCGCTAACTCTTAGTGGTCTTACTTTTGCAGGAATAGCTCTTTTGATTAACGCATTTTCGAATAATATTCAAGAAGCTGTTGACACAATAATTATTCTCGTATACAGCTTTGGGCTTTTTCTTTGTTCATACAAGATTGAGGTACTTACTAATTATAGGCTTTACTGGATAATACAAGAAAAAAATTTAAACTTTGGTTTTTTAGGTCTAATTTCCTCGTTGGTAGTTTTTTTCTATATAGAAGGAATTACAAGTATATTAGCCGTCTTTGTAATCTTTGTTGTAGTAATTATTTTTATTCACTTGATAGAATTTAAGTTAGACTATGACTATTACTCTAAGAGACCTGCTCCTAAAAAATAATATGATTTAGCTGATTTAACGAAGCATTCCGAGATACACAGTTACCAAAATTTAAATTTACACCGTTTTAATCGAACCAAAGCTGAGCATAAAAAGAGCAGAGGAGGCCATGCAGAATTAATGCAAAGATTATGTATTGCTTGCAAAGGGTCGCGGTTGTTATGCGGAGGGATAAGAGATTTCGAAGTGCAAAGTGCGATATTAAGGCAGAGAAGGCTTACGGATTTTTAGCGGTTTCGCTCATTTTTATTTAAATCATGTTCGTTATTCCAATCCAAAGGTAATTGAAAGTAATAAGTACCCTTGGGTTATAAAGTATCAGTCGGAAACCGTTTGAATGGAAGTCGGGAAGATGAGAAAGGAGATGAAGTTTGGCACTCTATGTGTTCACTGCTGGAGAAAAGCCAGATTCTTTGTACGGGACGCATACAACGCTGATATAAGGAGATGATGAAATGGGGAAAGAAATAGCCGCATTCGATTACGAAGAGGAAAGAAAGAAGTTCAAATGGGATATTCCTGAAGACTACAATTTTGTTGATGCTATTCGAAGATGTGCAGACGATAGAACAAAGCTGATGGCGATTACTGAGCATCCAGACGGGAGGGTTGAGAGAGCAGCATACTGGGAAGTATGGGACAGTGCCATGAGATTTGGAAACGTCTTGAGAGATTCAGGCATCCACAAAGGTGATCGGATTTTGGTGATACTTCCGAGGGGAACGGATGTTTATGCTGTAAGCATCGGTATCTGGGCAATAGGCGGCGTTGTTGTTCCTGGTACAATAATGCTCAGGAGAGCAGATATAGAATATAGAATCTTAGATGCCGGGGTAAATGCTTTAATTACAAGTGATTCAACGGTTGCTGATGAGGTAGATGCAATAAAAGGTAGAATTTCAATTGAAAACCTTTTCTTTTCAGGTCAGAGGGAAGGATGGCGGGACTTCCGGCAGGAGGTTAATTCGGCATCAAGAACTCTAACACTTGAAAAAATCAAAAAAAGTGATCCCTTAGCCGTCAACTACACCTCAGGGACGACGGGCGCACCAAAAGGAGTGTCACACACCCATTCATTGATGTACTGTTTCGATAGGCTGAATAGATATTACTGGTGGGATACACAATCAGACGAGCTCTGCTGGGCAACAACAGAACCCGGATGGGCTAAATGGTATTGGGCACCATTTGGGGCTATTTTGAATGCCGGCGCTACAAACTTCCATTACAGAGGCAGATTTGAACCAGAAAAATGGTTTGAGCTGCTTGATAGGTGGAGGATAAACAGGGCATGTATGACTCCAACGGAACTAAGAGCAATGGCAACCATTGATGATGCAAACAGGAGGTACGATTTGAATGACTTGAAGGTCATTTTAACTGCTGGAGAGCCCTGCACACCATGCATTATTAGGTTCTTCGAGGAGAAGTTTGGTGTATCTGTAAGAGAAGGTTACGGGCAGACAGAAACGTGTGTTATTGCTTGCAATTTACCAGGAATGGAAATAAAGCCGGGGTCGATGGGCAGATTTACACCGGGGGTTGAGGGAGCAATTGTGAATCCTGAGACAGGAGAACGAGTGCCCGTGGGCGAGACGGGAATAATTGCTGTTGTCAAGGATCATCCGATGCTGCTCAAAGGATATCATAATAAACCAGAAAAAACTGCTGAATGCTTCGTTGGCAATTGGTATTTAACCGGAGACCTCGCAATGATGGATGAGGCGGGATACATGTGGTTTGACTCAAGGGCTGATGACGTCTGTATAAGTTCGGGATACAGAATTGGTCCATTTGAGGTTGAAAGTGCAGTTGATTCGCATGAGTCCGTGCTTGAATGTGCGATGATTCCAAGCCCTGACCCCATAAGAGGAGAGATTGTTAAGGTTTTTGTTGTCTTACAG
>JAUWNY010000161.1 GCA_030612405.1 Candidatus Methanophagales archaeon
ACTAGGGATTGCCAGAGCCCGAATTTGAATTTACCGGGACTAGTTTGGTTGTTACCTTCAAGAAAGCTAAATTATCAGAGGAAATTTTACAAGCCTTACGTTTGAATGAGAGACAGAAAAAAGCATGGGAATATGTTTTAATCAACAAAAAAATAACGAACGAAGACTATAGAGGATTATTTCCTAATATCTCAGGAGAAACTGCTAGATTAGATTTCATTGATTTGGTAAATAAGGACATTCTTAAGAAGGTGGGAAGGACCAAAGGGGTATATTATGTACTATCTCCAAAATTATCTCCAATTTATCTCCAAAAATCCAAGATAGAAGGACATACCGAAGATAAGAAAACTTAATCTTGGTGATAAGCATGGGAATAAAAGCGGTGTACGAAAAAATAAATCAGTGTAATCTGTGTTAATCTGTGGTTAAAAAAGGAGCGATAACATGAAAATCTCAATAATAGGAAGCGGATTTGTCGGCACGGCACTTGGAAAAGGGCTTGCAGAACTCAGTAACGAAGTGATTTTCTACGACGTGGTTGACAAAGACCTGTCAAATTTTACATTCACAAAGGATATAAACCACGCAATTGAAAGCACGAATATATCTTTCATCTGCGTCCCAACGCCAACAACTCCTGAAGGAATTGACTTGAGCTACATAAAAGAAGCAACGAAAAATATAGGAATGACGTTATCCAATAAAGATGAGTATCATCTTGTAGTCGTGAAAAGCACGGTAGTTCCAGGGACCACTGAAGACGTAGTAATGCCAATATTGGAGAAATATTCAGGCAAAAAAGCAGGAAGTGAAATAGGAATATGCATGAATCCTGAATTCTTAACGGAAATATCCGGAAGCTGGAGCAAAGTTGAGGAGGGCACGAAGAAAGATTTCTTTACCGAAGACCGAATTGTTATTGGCGAGTATGATAAACGCTCTGGAGATATCTTAGAAGAGCTTTACAAGCCCTTAAATTTAAATAAACCTATTTTCAGAGTTGATCTACGAACCGCGGAACTGATAAAATATGCATCGAACTGCATGCTTGCGACAAAGATTTCTTATTGGAATGAAATATTTCTCATCTGCAAGGAATTGGGCATTGATTCCCAAGGGGTTGCAAATATCGTTGGTCTTGACCCAAGAATAGGGAGGTATGGAACCGTGCATGGAAAAGCATTTGGAGGGAAATGTTTGCCGAAGGATTTGAAGGCTTTTATCTCTTTTGCTAAGGAATATCGGAACGTAAGATTATTAAAAGCAGTGGATGAAATAAATGAAGAAATGAAAGAGAAGTATGAGGTGAGGGAATAATATGATAAGAAAAGCGGTGATTCCGGCAGCAGGGTTGGGAACGAGGTTTCTGCCGGTAACAAAATCAATGCCAAAGGAGATGTTGCCGATTATAGATAAACCCATCATTCAATTTGCCGTTGAAGAGGCAATTGCTTCAGGAATTGAGGATATTATAATCATAACAGGGCGGGGTAAACGGGCAATAGAGGATTATTTTGATACTTCACCAGAACTTGAAAGTCATTTAGTTCAGAACAAAAAATACGAACTGTTGCAAGAAGTAAAGAATATTTCTTCTTTGGTTGATATTCATTCTATAAGACAGAAAGAGCCAAGAGGTCTTGGCGATGCGGTTTTAAAAGCAGAAAAGCATAGAGGGAATGAACCATTTGCCGTTCTATTAGGAGATGACATAATAGAAGGGGATGTCCCGTGCATAAAACAATTAATGGATGTTTATCAGAAGTATGAGAGTTCAAGCGCTGTGTTAGCCGTGGAAGAAGTTAAAAATAAAAATGTAAGCAAATATGGAATAATAAAAATAAAGGGCAAGGAAATAGATTTAGATAAATCAGTTTATCGTATTGAAGACATAATAGAAAAGCCATCTTTGGAAGAAGCACCTTCAAACATAGGAACCGTTGGAAGATATATTCTCACGCCAGAGATATTTGATTACATTAAGGAAACACCTCCGGGAAAAGGAAATGAGATACAACTTACTGATGCTATTAGAAACCTTTCTTTAAAAAAGAAAGCTTTACCAAAGAAAGGGGATGCTTACGCATATAAGTTTAAAGGGAAGAGATATGATGCCGGGGATAAGCAGGGGTATGTAAAAGCGATTATAGATTCTGCCTTGGAAAGGGAGGATTTAAGGGGAGAAATTGAGGGGTATCTACGGGAGATAGTAGCGGCATTACCGCAAAGTTTTAAAGTGAAGAGAGATATATAATAAATTAGATATAGAGGTGATATGAATGGAAGCGGATGTTGTTTCACGTGTGGATAAGCTTGAAGCGGAACTGCGGAGACTGAAGTATCTGATAGAAGCGGAAATACAGGACAAATATGTCACAGGAGTGCTGCGTAGAGTAGAAGCGGTAGACGAATTAGAGATTACGGAAAGATTGAAAAAGCACGAGCTACTCAAAAACAGAATAAGCTCCCGCGTGGTTGTCGAAGACCCCCAGGCAGTGCTTGATGAGGTAATAGGAGACAGAGATGAAGCTTTCTCTTGATGCAAATATTTTTATTTACGCATATATTACGGGAAAGAAGATTAAGAACGAAAGGAAAAGGAGGGAATGGGTGCAACTTCACGAAAAGGCAGATGTTTTATATAAAATTGATGTCAGGTTAGTTTGATACGATAAATAGTTAAAAAGGAGTCCCTTGATAAAATGAAAACTTTAGTAACCGGCTGCGCAGGCTTTATTGGGAGCCATTTAGTGGATAAGTTGTTAGAGCAGGGATATAAAGTGATAGGAATTGATTGCTTCGCCGATTATTACCCGAGGGAAACAAAGGAAGCGATAAAAACATTTCCAAAGGATTTTCTTTTAGCACAGGTTTTCTTTTTGTGAAAAAGAAAAAGTGTTGTGTAAATCCGTGTCTTAACTTAAATAGGAGGTAGTTATAGTTTATTTTATATAACGATAAAGCAATGCACATCGGGATTATCACATGCGAGATTTTAAGAAGAGAAATAAAAGAGGCAGTCGAAAGAACAGGCGTGGATAAGGTATTTTTTGTGCTGCCCGAAACCAGCAACCCCGCGATAAATGCACTAAGTAGAAGGGTAAACAAGAGGTTTTTGAGTGAGCTGGCTAAGGATAATGTGAATATAGAAATAAAAGAGAAAACGATAGAAAAGATAGAAATGGAAATCCGTGAAGGCGGTATCGGGAATTCCGTGATTATCGAAGTGATGGAGTTGCGAATGCATGATTGCCCCGATAAACTACTGGCGGGGATTGAAAATGGGATAAAAAAAATGAGCGCCTTCGTGAATTGCGTTCTACTGGGCTACGGGTTGTGTGGCAGCACAGCAAGCAAGATAGAGCGAGTAATCAGAAAAGCAAAGGTTCCTGTGGCAATACCAAGGGACAGAAAAGGTGAAATACTGAACAATTGCATAGAAATTGCACTCGGTAGAGAAAGGGTTCAGGAATTGCTCCGCGAGGAGCCAGGAACGTTTTTCATGACACCTGCGGGAGCATCAATCATAAAGGAGCCACAGGTAATTTTGGAATCATCCATTGGTATTATGGCAGGGCGGATGAACAGAAGTGCTGCTGCGGACACACCGAGAATAATAAAACTCATGCGGAACCACTACCGAAAGGTAGTGAAGATATGTTATTCCGAGGCAGACGAGGGAGACAGAGAATACTCAAAAACGGTTGAAAACTTCGCCAAGGAGTTCAGTCTTGAGATACGAATCGAGCACGGGTCGTCGAAAATCATGATTGAAGCATTGGAAAAGACGGAATTTATATTTTCATCAAAATAGGTGGGTATTTTATAAAGCGAATCCATAGAAACTATTGAGTAGCCGAAATGAACGAGAGACCGATTCAAGAGGAAGTGCAGTACTTCAATCGCAAGTTATCCGAAGTTATCGAGCAGAAGATGCAGGGATGCACAAACAAAATTTTATACCATGTGTTGAACTATATACGCGATACGGGTGGGAAGCGGCTTCGTCCTATCGTCTGTCTCCTATCCGCAGAGGCGGTTGGCGGCTCACGGGACAGGGCGTTATACACCGCCGTGGCTATCGAACTCATCCACAATGCGTCTCTGGTTCACGACGACATTATAGATGAGAATTCCATACGCAGGAAAAACCCTTCCAATCCCGCGAGGTATGGCGAAAAAAGAGCGATAGTCATCGGGGATTTTTTGTTCGCTTTTTCCTGTGAGATGCTTGCCCGATGCGGCGTTCCCGAAGTCATGGGTTTGGTTTCGAGTACCATTTCCGACATCGCTATGGGGCAGTATCTGGAGTTCTCGTTACGGTTAAGCGACATAAAAGAAGTAACCGAACAGACGTATTTAGAGATAGCAGCGCTGAAAACGGCGTCTATATTTACGGTGTGTGCTGCCTCTGGTGCACTACTTGGCGGTGGAAGCGAAACAGAAATCGAGAATCTGCGTGGGTATGGCGAAAACTTGGGCATTGCATTCCAGATACAGGATGACGTGTTAGACGTCTGCGGCGACCCAGCGAAAACGGGAAAGCCCGTGGGGTTGGACATTAAAAACGGTGAGCGAACCATTCTTGTCATTCATGCGTTAAATCATTCAAAACCTTCCGAGAAAGCGTATTTAGTGGAGCTTCTGTCAAAGAAAAGGGACATCCGCAATTCCGACATTGACCGAGTAAGGGAGATTTTCGTAAATTCCGGCTCGATTGACTATGCAATCCAGTTATCTAACGATTTCGTGATACGTGCAAAAAGTTGTATTGCGGGACTTAAAGACTCGGAAGCAAAAGAGAAACTGCTGCTCATTGCTGATTTTGCTGCGAACCGGGTATAGGGAATGGGGAATAGGGGGTAGGCACTGCCGAATTTTCTAGTGAAATTGCTAAACCTTAAATTTCACCGCAGAGCACACAGAAGATAGCGGTTTAGAGGTTTAGAGGTTTGG
>JAUWNY010000157.1 GCA_030612405.1 Candidatus Methanophagales archaeon
GGATAGAGGCGATGTATGAAGAGATGGGGGAGGAAAAAGAAGACCAAAAATGGACTGAAATAGGAAGAAAAGGCTTAAAAGAAGTGATAGGGGACTTAGAAGCGCGGCAGCTCGAAAAATACGTGGATGGGATTGATTGGGTGACGAAATTGGCATTGCTTGTGAATTATGAGCCAAAAAATGCCGCTGAAGGAATAAGCGTCTGTAACCAATACGCACTGGTGGACGAAAGTGCGCTGTACGGCATTCCGGATGGCGAAGACAGTCTGAAAGGCAGCTGCCTTTACAATCCGAAGGAGTCGCGGGCATTCGCAAAGCGAGCATTGCCAGAAGTTGATTGGTGGGCTTTATCGGATAGGGTGAAATACGCATTGACTAATGCGCCCGAACAGACACGGGACTTTTTCAAGGTTGAAATGTTGAGACGATACGGCTCGCATGTGCGAAGTGTCAGCTGGTCCACGATGGTGCTTGATGAGGCGAAAATAATGCTGGATGAGCCGTTTATGCTGAATAAGGAAGAGATAGGAGCGGAAATGGAGGAGGGAAAGCAAATAGAGGATGTTCTATCAGCCGCAAAGGAGTTGTATCCTGATAAGGTGATCTTTTAGTAGTGGAAAATTTTATTATAAAGAGAAGATATTTTAGTAAAGGTTTTTTTTTGTGAAGCAAAAAAGTGTTAGGAGGTTGAGTTAAAGTGGGTGTGGACGCAATGGTTTTTGAAGGAATGGAAGAGGAAGGTGAAGAAGAGGAAATAGAAGAAATAGATGAGGACGACGGGTACGTAAAAGCGGAACAGAAGGAATACTGCGGTGCGGGTAAGGCGGAAGAGATGACGAACCTGATGGAGCGGTTGAAGAAACGGGAGAAGAAGGAGAAAGCTGCCGACCTCGTGAGTAAGTTAAGAGGGAAGAAGAAGGCGAACAAGAGGATAATGCCCTATGAAATATATGCAACTTCAGGAGAATAAACAACCTTTTCCGATGTCCTCATGAAATCATGATTAATGCCTTGGGAACATTTGTCGTATTTATCCTACCCACCTATCTATCCATGGAATATTTAATACTTGACTCGTTGCTTGATGTAAAGAAGCAGAAAATAGAAGCATTCTGTGAGGAGCGGCTGAACGCAGGAAGGACGGCGTATGAAATCACAGAAGAAATGACCGAAGGTCTGAAGGAAATAGGGCGGGGATACAAGGAGATATATTTCGACGCCGAGCTGATGGTTTCGGGCTGGAACGCAAAGAAGCTACTGCAGCTACTCAAGCAGCCGCTGTTGCAAGAGGAGCTAAAAGAGGGCGTAAAAAAGCAGCGGGACAAGATAGGAAAAATCGTTATTGGGACGGTCAAAGGGGACGTGCACGATATAGGCAAAGAGATAGTCAGTATAATGCTATCCGCTGAAGGTTTTGAGGTCATTGACCTGGGAACAGAGGTTGAAAAGAGCAAATATGCAGAAGCGGTCGCGGAAACGGAAGCCGACATTGTTGCAATGTCCGCATTACTCACGACAACACGCGAATACATGGCAGAGGTCATACAGTATTTCAGGGAAGAGGGTCTGGAGGTAAAGATAATGGTTGGTGGTGGTGCGGTCAGCGAAGATTATGCAGATAAAATCGGTGCCGATGCCTATGGTAAAGACGCCGTTGATGCCGTCAGGAAAGCGAAGGAGCTTATTCTTATTGGATGAATGAGTGAATGCCGAAACAGAAGAGCCAGCTAATAGTTTCAGGAACAATTGTATATGGCGATGACTTTGAGGATAGGGCGGGGTATGCGGTAATCGAAGGAGGGAAAATAAAAGAAATTGGAGAAGGGGGGAAGATAGAAGCAGATGTGACGGGTATTGTAATCCCCTCTTTCGTCAATGCACATACGCACATCGGCGATTCGGCAGCAAAAGAGCCTGATTTCATGCCGCTGGACCTGTTAGTGGGTCCCGGGGGCTTCAAACACAAAATATTAGCTGAAACACCACATAACGAGCTTGTTTCTGCGATGAAGGACAGCATTGAGGACATTTTTGCTACGGGAACAGGACTGTTTGCAGATTTCCGAGAAGGCGGTATTTTGGGTATTAAAGCACTAAAAGAAGCTTTCGATTCGGCGAAATGTCGAGAAAAAGTGGATATAAAAATATTTGGCAGACCTGAAGCGGGAACGGAAACGGACAAATTACAAATTACGAATTACGAATTACGAATTTTTGAATTGGTAGACGGAATAGGCATAAGCAGTGTAGCAGACTACCCGTGGGAAGACGTGAAACGTTTAGCTGCGGAAGCGGCAAAACGAGATGGAAAAATGTTCGCACTTCACGCTGGCGAAAGAAATGCTGAAGACATAAAGGGTGCGATAGAGCTTGAACCTGATTTCATCGTACACCTTACAAAGGCATCGCAACAAGATTTCGAGAAGATGCATGATAAAAACATAGCGGCTGTCGTTTGCATTCGCTCTAACCTGATGACCGGGATGGGGCTGCCGCCTTTACGTCAGATGCTCGAAACGGGATTAACGGTGGGTGTTGGCACGGATAACGTAATGCTCAACTCACCTGACATGTTCTCAGAGATGGAATTCATTTCCAAGATTTTTCGTAAGCTTGATGAACGGAAAGTGCTGAAGATGTGCACGCTTGATTCCGCAAAGGTGCTGAAAGAAGACAAATTCGTGGGTTCGATAGAGGAAGGAAAAACGGCGAATTTGCTGGTAATCGATAACGACACATCAAATATGCGGGGTGTGAGGAACTCGGTAAGAGGCGTGGTGAGAAGAGCGACACGAAACGACATTGCAGCGGTGATATATGAAGGGGGGATTAAACAGGTGTCAGGTTTTAGGTTTTAGGTTTTAGGTTTTAGGGCTTTCAAGCGGATTAGATGCTTAGTTTCTTAGCGAATGGCCAAACCACTAAACTGCCAAACCACTAAACCGCTAACATGCTAAACCGCTAATTTCGTTATCTCTTTCAGAACACCTTCAAACGTGCTTTTCCCCGCGACCAAATCCACTTTCATGCCTTCTTCGCAAATGGTTTCGGCAGTCAAATCACCAATAGCGGCGATTTTCGCGCGTTCCAAAACCTCAAAGATCTTCTCTTTCATCCCAAATTTTCTGGCAAGCCCCAAAAACGTTTTAAACGTTAAAGAACTCGTGAATATAATATAATCGGGGTTATAGGTTACGAACACCGAAAACAGCTCTTTCTCTTCTTCGGTATCCTTTATCTCCACTTTATATATCTGGATGTCCTTCACGAAAGCACCTTTTTGACGTAAGAAGTCCAGAATGTCCCGACCACCTTCGGCGCTCCTCAGGAAAGCGATTTTTTTATTTTCTGCATCTCCTCTCTTATCCATTAGCTCCATGAGCCCTTTTGCACTGTATTGCTCCGGCATAAAGTCAACTCGCACACCATGCTTCTCGAGTTCCGAACCCGTAACCGGACCAATAGCGCATATTTCGATATCGGTATCCGAAAGCTTCGCTTTTAAGTCAAATTTACCTTCGCAGATGCCGAACGATTTCTTTACGCCGTTTAGACTTGTGAAGATGATTATGTCCACGCGCTCATAAAAAACGTCCTCTATCTCCTTCAATGCCTCTTTTCTATCTACCAGTTCAAACAGGGTAAACCCGAAGAAATCAAACCCGTATCTATCTGCTTTTTCCTTTGACCGTTTAAGCACGTTCTCAGGTCGAAAAGCCACTATTTTCTTTCTCATTTTGGATGTCTCTCTCTTTTAAAAATTATGAATTCTTTTTCCATTCTTAGGCTTCGCGTAGAATATTGCGGTGTTACTATAATAAATTCTAATAAAAGTTTATGTTATAATCTTGTTCGCTCTTTGGCAGGCAATACTTATTTATGAAAATAACTGACTGAGAGGTCGTTTCTTTTCTCTCTTCTGAAGCCCGAACCTAAAAGCGAACCAGCAAACCAAGTTCACGCTTTTTTTCTGAGCAGAATTCTACAGCGTAATGGTCTCTCATAATATCTCTCTATGTTGTCTATTGTAATAAAAATTTCAGATAACGGCTGGAGTGTATCTGACGCTCGCCGAAGGCGAGTGTAGGCGAGCGAAGTGCAACGAGCGAGCCAGATACACTCTTGTTATATGTCCCGAGCGATAGCGAGAGTGCAACGGGGCAAGCAACCCGAAGGGTTGCGCAGAGTTGCAAACACCGGGGAGTTGTTATAAACATTGTGTAATTAAATGTAGGTTTTAACTGGATTAAATCAGATATAATATTATAAACTTTATTTTCTCTTTTTTATATTAATCAGATATTTTTCGACCTTTTTCTCTAAAATCATATAGATTATTCCGGTCCATAATCATCACAAAGAATAATGTAACAACTTTAATTAGAATATAGAATATAATATTTTCCGATAGTAGATTAATTAGAACGAATATTGTAAACTATTTGATTCTCTTTTTCTATTGGGGTTATCAACGCTTTTAGAGTTTCAATATAATCATCTTCCTTAAACAAGCTATATATGAAAATTTTCAATTTATCATATAATTCATCACAGTATTCATGAGCAATAACAGAATATGTGTCTTTTTGTAATTCTAGAGATTCAGGTTTTTTAGTTTTTTCATTAATCTTCAATGTTCCTGTTTTCTCATCAACTTGAAAACAACCCCAGCTTGTAGTGAACTTAACAAATTGTTCATCACTCCACCCATATCCCACATGCGATATATTTGTATGGTGAGTTATTAAGTTTCTATAATTAGTTAAATAATTTGGTGGTGTCCTAATTCGAAATAGTTAATGGGTAATAGAGAAATTCGTGCCACGTCCACAAGTGGTCTGTCAAACCTTCTAACATTGCAGGTGACTTTCTTCTCTTGAACTCGTTTATGAAATTCCAATAGAATTGAAACACTTGGAGCGAACATTCCAATCTCCATCTCCGTTTTGAGAAACACTTTGTCTTCCGTACCAATCTACCAATTCTTTCCCGAAGTATCCCGTTGTAGTTCTCAATGTCGGTGGTTTCTATATCGCCGTGGTCGGGGTTGCCGTATATTGTCCTTTTCTC
>JAUWNY010000141.1 GCA_030612405.1 Candidatus Methanophagales archaeon
GTTTAACCGTGTTGATTCTTATCATCTGTGTTAATCTGCGTTAATCTGTGTCCCTAATTTACTTTCTTGTCTTAGTGGGACCGCCGAGATTTGAACTCGGGACAACTCGGTCTTCAGCCGAGCGCTCTCCCAGTCTGAGCTACGGTCCCTTTGCATATATTAATCTATTTTTGTATATGAAAGTATAACTTCCTTCTATTTGAGACACTGATTTACACTGATTTTTTCTTTCTTTTGTTGTACTGGCTGGCAAGGGGCATTTTAACGGCGTTGATTCTTTCATCTGTGTTAATTAAGCCCTTTCTGGGCTTGCGGTGATGTGGGCAGAGCCCACAAGCGTTAATCTGTGTCTATAATTTGTTTTCTTGCTTACTTATAAATATCCTCTCAATTTAATTTATATCTTTATGGTGGAAATGGAAGAAGAAATAAAAAAAGCGATGGGTCTTGTATCCAAAAATAGCGCCGTTAGATATGCCGATATTCGCATGGAAACGGGTTATGCAACGGCCATTGAGTTAAGGGATGATGTCTTCAGAGAGATGAGCTATGGTATAGACCAGGGCATAGGTGTCAGGGTTCTGTACAAAAACTCATGGGGCTTCTCTTCGTCTAATGACATCTCAAAACCCATGCTGAATGATACTTTTGTGGATGCTTTGAACATCGGTAAAGCGCTATCACTGTCAGAATCGAATAAGGACGAGAAATCGGTGAAAATAGCAGATGCGCCGCCAAAAAGCGACTATTTTGTGTTAAAGCCGAAAATAAACCCCGCAGACGTCAGCATCGAAGAGAAGAAGCACATGGTTAAAGAGGTGTATAAAGCGGCAAAGAAACACTCATCACGCGTAAAAACACTCTCTATCTTGTATCTGGATGGCTGTGAGGAGTGGACATACGCGAATTCGGACGGCAGTTATATCGTGATGGAGACGCCGGCGGTTTTCATGCGCGTTCGTGCAGTGGCGAAAAAGGGCAGCGTTTTGCAAGAAGGCGTAGAGAGCATAGGAGCCGTGGGGGGTTTTGAAGTCATAGAAGAGGAGAATCCAGAGGTTGTGGGCGTAAAGGCTGCGGATAAAGCGGTCAGGCTGCTTGATGCGAAACTGCCGCCTGCGGGTGAAATCCCGGTGATAATGGACCAAAAGCTCACGGGCGTTTTCATGCACGAAGCGCTGGGGCACTCTGCAGAAGCGGACCACGTTTTATACGGTGAATCAATACTAAGAGGGAAATTAGGCGAAGAAATAGCATACGAAGGTTTAACCGTTGCTGACGACCCGACCATCGAGAACTCGCATGGTTATTATAGATATGACGATGAAGGGGCGAGGTCAAGAAGAACGGAGATAATAAAAAGCGGCGTTTTGGTCTCGTACTTGCATACGCGGGAAACCGCAGGCAGGCTAAACGCGATGCCAACCGCGAATGCGCGTGCTGCGGACTATTCGGAATTTCCATTGGTACGGATGAGCAACACGGTAATTGAGGAAGGGGACTGGGATTTTGAAGATATGCGGGCTGATATACGGTTTGGGATCTATGCGAAGGGCATGCGTGGAGGGCAGGTGGATACGGTAAGGGGCGAATTTCAGTTCAGTGCAGAAGAGGCGTTTCTGATAGAAAACGGCGAGCCTTCCAAGCGATTGAAAAACGTTTCGCTTTCCGGTAGAACCCTGGACGTATTGAAGGACATAGATGCCGTGGGTAATGATAAAAAGCGCGGTTCAATAGGTTTTTGCGGTAAAGACGGTCAGGAAGTTCCTGTTTCTGAATACGCTCCACACGTGCGCGTGAAGAAGATACTGGTGGGTGGTGCTTCTTCTTAGACACTTTTTCTTTTTGCCAAAAAGAAAACCTGTGCTAAAAGAAAAAATATGTTAGGGATAAAATAGGGATAAACCTGTATGCTCACGCATAAGATATTCATCATAGGATCTTTCTTTACAGAAGCAGAAGAGGAATTCATGGTGAGGGTTAAAGAAGAGTTGCATTAAAAATTCGCTTCTTACCCAGTCTTGGACGGGTGAATACAAATGCCAAATAAAACCATAATAGGCGTGGAGAAAATAGAGGTTGGAGGAAGGATAAAACTTCCTGAGCCGATTTATAAGAGCAATGTCTCGGTTGAAGAGGCATTATCGAAAAGAAGGTCAATAAGGACTTATTCAGGTGAGAATTTAAGGTTTGTGCACATGGAAGCCGGACACGCAGCACAAAATGTCTATTTGCAGGTAGTTTCCTTAGACCTCGGAACTTTCGTCATAGGCGCATTTATTGACGATAAAGTAAAAGAAATCCTGAATGCAGACGAGCAAGAGGAACCGCTATATATAACGCCTGTTGGGAGAAAGGGTTAGGACTTAGTTTGATGATGAATGTGTAATTAAACTTCCATTTCTACTGACTTTTCTCCACTATCGCTTGTCATTTGCTGGAATCTCCATAAAGCGTACTCCACTTGTCTGCAAGTCTCAATACCTAATTCATCCCTCCATTTTCTCAGAAGATCTAACTCCGCTTTATACCATTCCAAATCACTTTTATTTTTTGGCTCTTTGAAACCTTCACATTTTTTTAAAATTTTCTTCATTCTGAAGTCCAAAGTTCCATAATCTTTCGGATTCCAAGCAGTCAATAGATAACTTGCAACTGGGACATCAATTCCATGTAATTCTCTCAATTTTGAGATTATAGAATCAAGGTCCTTTTGCTTAAATGCCTCACGTGTAATATTTTCAACTTCCTCAGGTTCATTTCTATTATATTGGTTCCGCTGTCTTGGAGTCTTACTATATCCAAGGATTAGGAATTCTTCGAATGTTAGATACCCTCGTTTTCTGCAGCCTTTGACATCCTCAAACGGATGTTCCATTCCTACTTTTGGAGCCATAAATTTAACAAATTCTTTCGGTGTCATATGGATTTCTGTGTGTTCTCTTACCTTAATTTTTAGTTTCATTTTCTGCCTCCTCTTCTACCAAAGCGTCTACATTTTTAACCCAATTCAGCGAAATTCTTAACCAATCTTTTGTTTCCCGCTGCTTTTCTGATTTTATTTGTTCAAGCAACCATTTAGCATCTAATATTTTATCATCCTTTCCATCAGATTTTAAAGATTTTATTGCAACTGTCCAATTTGCGACTTTACTATATTCTTTAACTTCTTCTTTCTTAACCTGAAAAGTTAAACTCGCTTTTTCGGCTTGCCTTTCGGCTCAAAGATGATCGGAGAGATTTTAATATATTCATCTCTTAAATTACGGGCAATTATATCAACACCTTTTTGTGTTCCACCTCTCCAAGCAGGCACAAAAAGACCTTCATTTTTTAGTATTAAAAACACCAGTGTTTCAAGTTCGTAAGGGCTTAAAAGCTCAATCAGTTTATGATAATCTTCCTCTAGCACCACAATCTTTTGACGGGACAGAATATATTCAATTTTTCTCCAGAATTATCTCCCACTTTGACAAAATCCATAGCTGCCTCAAAGTCTGGCCTTCTAACCTTGTTTCCTGAGAAGGCATATTTCTCCTTCAGTTTTTCTTTAAATTTTTCCCTTGCTTCTTTTTTAGAAGATCCACCTTTAGTATATAGCTCGGTAAGTTTCCTGATATCTTCAACAGTATTTGTTCCAAAGTAAATCGTAGCAACAGGCCTATTGTATAGGTTAGGTCTTTTTTCTTCATTTAACCAATATTTAGCTAAACAATTACCTCGGCCAAGTTTAAGATAAAAAAATTCAGTCATGTTATCTCGTTCTATGTAACCTCATAAATAGTTTGCTATTTTATTTTATCCGCATCTCCGAACATTACTAATACACTTCTTCCATCACAACCTCACCACCTGCGAACCTCTTTACATAATTCGACGCCGTAATTACACCCTCTTCGAGTTCTTCCTTCGACATCCCGGGAATGCCATAAGCAACTAAGAACACATCCTTCGTAGAATCTGTCACCTTTGTCTCCTCCACATCTCCATGCACATATACGCACAGTATCTTTGCCGAATCAGTCAGAACTATCTCTTTTCCCGTCAATTCCTTTCTCCTATTCCCTATCAAATTCACTTTATCGCCAACTCTCGAAAACCTCACTCTCAAAGGTGGTTCTATCCGCGCGAAGTCAAAAGCGCTGAAGGTAAGCAGCGTTTCCACCGAAGCGAGATTATAGGCATCCACAATTGGCGATACCCGCGGCAGCCCTTTATTCAACAAAATCCTTCTCAGCAATGCCTCTGACGCTGGTCGAACTTTTGTCGGATCAACACCCATTCTCCAGAAGAAGTCGCGTTGCAATCTGATTGTCTTTATGTCTTTTACTTCGTCAATTCTATATTTGCTTTTTATTTCCTTCTCAACCTCTCTTATTTCTCTGCTTATTTCACTGCTTTCCTTTTGCCTCTGCCTCACTCCTCTTATCTCTGCAATGCCAACGCTTATCTCAAATTTTTCCCGCACTGCATCTTCTATAATGAGGTCCAATTTTACACTCCCTCTTTGCTTTATTTTTGTATATAAAATATAACTTTCCTCTGCGAACCCAGCGTTCTCTGCGGTAAATAAAGGGCTTGTGTTCGTGAAGGGTGAATATGCATAGCAGAGAGAGGGATACCTTTCTTTAGACAGGGCATAGAAGAATGCAAAAGGGATGTAAGAGAAGCTAAAGGATGGCTGGCTTAAGAATGCGCATACTTACTCGTTGATTCCTCTACCCTTATCGCGTTGGCAAAGATAATAAATTACGAAGGTGATGCAAGAGGGTTAAGATTGCGGAATCTAACGGATTGAAATTCACGGGCTTAATCGGTCTGCTTGTTGTAGCGGTGAAAACTAAAAGGGTGGAAAGAGAAAATTTTATAAAACTTTTTTCTATTTTTGGCTCAAACCTTTTTCTAAAAGGTTTGTTTTAATAAACAAAAGCCAGCAATTGCCCGCCTACTCCCGCTTCAATCGCTTTTTCATGCGCCATCACTCCTTTTGAAGTCGTAACGATCAACAAACCGAATTTTCTCGCAGGTAAAAATCTCTTCTCCCATTTCTCGTATTCCTTCGCACGCACGTAAAACCTCGGTTTTATCGCATTGCAATTGTTTATCTTACCACGCAGTTTCACCTTGAAGACGCCTGCTTTTCCATCTTCTACGAACTCGAACTCCTCGATGTAACCCCCTTCTTGCATTACCCCCAGCATATTCCCTATCAGCTTTGAAGCGGGCTTTATCTCACATTCCATCTTCCCAACTCTTTCCGTATTCTTTATATGCGAAAGGGCATCCGCAAGCGGGTCATTTAGCGACATTCTTTTCTCCTATTTTTTATCATTCCTATATATTTAACCTCTCTTCTTTTGGTAAAGATTTTCTTTCTAAGAAAAGGTTTTAGTTGTATTTCTTAAACCCTATTTCCCGCGCTATCTCTCTAAAGCACTGCCTGCACAGATAAATCCCGTATTTACGTACCAATCCCCGTTTCCTGCCACATCGCCTGCAGGTATTTGCACCTCTTCCGAATCTCTTATCCTTGTTCCGCTCCATCTACTTTATTATCTTTCTCTTTGTATATAAAGTATAACCCCTACCTATTTAGGACGCAGATTTACGCAGAAAACTATTTCTTCAAATTATCAAATGCCTTGCGTTTAACTTCCGGTTTAGTGCCAAAATTAAATTTAAAATCCTGATTATCTGCGTTCATCTGCGTCCGATTATCAAAAATTATTCTTTCTTGTTACCTTTCTCTCTCCACGAAATATTCCGCCAGAGCCACCATCTTCTCTTTTATCTCTTCTCTAGTTTTACCTTCTATCTCTCCTTTTATATCCATCTTTCTTATTTTATCTGTTCCACTATGCAGGTATCGCATCGCTATTTCCTCCGAGTAATCTATTGAACCATACTTCCTGAACAAATCTACGACTTCTTTTATTTTTGCTTTATCGTAATTGTGAAAGCATTCGTAAATATTTTCTTTTTCACGGGCTTCACAGTGCTCCAAACAATTAACAAGGAGCAAAGTGGGTTTTCCCTCTGCAATATCCTCTCCTATCCTCTTCCCATATTTCTTCTCTTCCCCTAACACGTTGAGAATGTCATCTCGTATCTGGAATGCAATTCCGATGTCCTCCCAGGCACTGCTTAAATCCTCCGCGGTCTCGTGCGATGCCCCACCTGCAATAGCTCCGCATTTAGCGGAAACCCCAAACAGTTTCGCGGTCTTCTTCCTCAGCGTCTCTATTACTTCTAATTCGCCCATTCCCTTCCTCTCTTTAAACTCGAGATCCATCGCTTGCCCCTCTGAAAGCACAACACAAAGCTCTGCAATCTCCTCAAATATCTTCCACGCTCGCTCTAAACCCAGTAAGTTCCTGTTCGCTTTCAACGCTTCGCAACTCAAAGCGTATAGCCCATCTCCCGCG